>NZ_ANOG01000263.1 GCF_000346295.1 Rhodopirellula maiorica SM1
TTATGCCCAAACACTCATTCCGCCCAGGCGATTGGGTGATTTATCGCAAACAGAAGAGCAGCACGAGTCCGGGACCACGGGCCACAAATGTGCACGCCGCGTCCAAGGGCAATTTGTATCGGTACACGGTCGATAAATTTTGGGTTGTCGAGTCCAGCAACGAGGATGGTCGCGTCCTGCTTCGCACCCGCCGCGGCAAACGTCATACGGCCGACCCCAACGATCCCCAGCTACGCAAGGCGCGTTTCTGGGAACGATGGCTCTACCGCGATCGTTTCGAGATGGCCCAATCGTGTGCCGAGACCGATTCCGAATCTGACGAAACCTCGGACGCTTATTCGCCGGTCGACGGTGAACTGGCCGCGGACTCAACGAGCGTCCCCAATGGCCCAAAGCAAGACGGCTCATCGAACTAAAGCCCCATCGTCAGCAACGGCATTCTGCAATTGCGTTATACTTGAGGGCCTCTACATTCTCATAAGCGGAGCGTCGTGATGCGCAGATTGTTTTTCGGTGGGTTGGTTTGCCTAGCGACGTTGATGATCGTGGGGTGTATCGAAGAATCGGTGGTGGTGAAGGTCAATCGTGACGGCAGCGGAGTGGTTCACGTGCGAAGCTACCACCAGAAGTCCAGTCTCGGTTTTTCGATCGGCAGTTCCAAGCAAAAATCGTCGTCGGAGCAAGATGCAAACGAGGGCATTCCGACAGAGGAAAAACTGCAGGCGGTGGCTGAAAGTTTGGGCACGGGGGTGCGAGTCGAATCGGTCGCCGCGAAAACCAATCCGCAAGGCTGGAATGGGTTTGAAGTCGTGTTCGCCTTTGACGACATCAACGAACTGGTGCTTCGTGACCCATTGTTTGGACTCGGACGCAAATCCAAAGACGATGCCGAGGAGACCGACGGAACGGATACCGAACCGTCCAAAACTAGCCTGGATGAAAAATTCTCGCTTGCCGAAGGTACCCGGTTTCAGCTCGATGGCGACCGCTTGCTAATTTTGCGTGACATTGACCATCAGCTTCAAGCGAAGGCGGATCAGCAACCGCTGCAGCCAACCAAAGATCCGTTTGCGGAAGAGCCAAAATCGTCTGGCGTAGTCTCAATCACCGGCGTGCAAATGGAAAAGATCATGAGCCAGGTCTTGAAAGACGCGAGAATGGGACTGTTCGTGGAACTGGAGGGCGGAATCGGCAAAACCGATGCCCATTTTCACAACGACGATCAAATAACGCTGTTCAAGATCGAAATCGGCCCGCTGCTGGAGCAAAAGGAATCGATGGACAAGCTATCGCAATTGAGCCAGCAGTATCGCGGTGCCGAATTGCGGAGCGAAACGCAAAAGCTGGCTGACCAAATCAAGGGTCTGGATATCGACATTCAAGACCAGATCAGTATCCAGTTTGCCGAATAGTTGGTCGCACTGCCACGCGACTTGAGCCTCTCTTAAATACAGCGTGTCACCGGAGTCGTGAGCGACCGGTCTTTTTCTATTTTACAATTTCCAATTGTCAATTTAACTTTTTCAATTCGCCCTGCGACACCGCGAGCACGATCACAGACACGAGTCTTGGAATATCTGCTTGGGCGGACCCTTCGCTCGGTTCAAAAAACAGATCGCACCGCAGAAACAATAAAAAGGTTAGAAGATGGGAACGCATGAGCGAGCCGTGTCGGTCGCGTAGGCATACGGCCTCTTCATTTTTCTGTCGCACCCATCTTTCTGTCTATTTTCTGGCAACGTGATCGCCGCACGAGCGATCACGACTTCTCGCGTTTCCGTGGAAACCACAGTTTCCTGTCGTCGCGTTGCGACTCAGGATCGCTTTGTTTTCCCAAACCTCGGACTGGCGTCCAGGGCTACTACCGAGTCTTTAGCGGGCTGGGCCAAGCCGCCCGCCCCAACAACATTGACACGACGCGGCCTATTCTATACCCTCAGGTACACAAACGCCCCACCCACCTTGCGTTCGCACTTCGATGAAACTTACCTGCTACCTGAGACTCGTCCTCGTCTTTGCCATGCCGCTTGCTTTATGTGGTAGCAACGTCGCCTTGGCTCAACAGAATGTTAGCTTTGATATCGAAAAGCCTCCGTTTGAGTACACCAAAACTGCGGATGACAATCGCGTCAGTCGGTTGATCGCGAAGCTGAAGTCGAAAGAGATCAAGCTGCAATACACTCGCGAGCAAGGCTATCTAGCTTCGATGCTGGAGGCACTTGAGATACCACCGTCTTCGCAAACGCTGGTGTTTTCGAAAACCAGCATGCAGGTGCGTTATATTTCGCCTCGCAATCCCCGCGCGATCTATTTCAATGATGACACCTACGTGGGCTGGGTCCGTGGCAGTTCGCTAATGGAAATTTCGACCTTCGACCCGAAATTAGGTGCGGCGTTTTATACGGTCGATATGATGCCATGGCGAGCCAAAATCGAGAGAGCCTCGTACGACTGTCTGGGATGCCACGTGACATCGATGACGCAAGGCGTTCCGGGTCATACCGTCCGTAGTGTTTTGCCCAATATTGATGGATCGGTCGATCCGCAATCGGCATCGTCAATCACGTCGCACAGAAGTCCGTTTTCGCAGCGTTGGGGCGGTTGGTATGTAACCGGCCGGCACGGCGAGATGACACATAGCGGCAATGCACTGTTGCGAGGAGGCCGACTGGACACCCATGACAATGGCAACCGGCTAAACCTGCGAGACGAATTTGACACCTATGACTACTTGTCGCCGTACAGCGACATCGTAGCGTTAATGGTATTGGAGCATCAGTCACAGACGCACAATGCGATGACGCGAGCCGATTTCTCGGTGCGTCAATTACAACACGCGCAATCCAAACGTGAACCGACGGAGGAATCGGAAAGTGAATGGCGAGCTCAGTTGCACTTGATTGCCAAACCGGTCGTCGAGGCGTTGCTGTTTTGTGACGAGACCGAATTGACGAGCGACGTCAAAGGGTTGCTCGAGTTTTCACACACGTTTGAAGGTTACGGGCCCAGCGATGACCAAGGACGCTCACTCCGTCAATTTGACCTAAAGACACGGATGTTCAAATATCCGCTCAGCTATCTGATCTATTCGAATGCATTTGATTCGCTACGCGAGGAATTGCGTCGCGAGGTGGTCCGCCAATTGCTTGATGTGCTCGAAGAGCGAGACACATCACAAACCTATGCTCATCTGACGTCACAAATGCGACGTGACATCCTTGAAATTTTGCGAGCCACCAAACCTGGATTCGAGCGAGAGGCAAGCTAGAGCGACAGGCGTGCTTCGTTTGATTGATTATCTGATCTGACAATCATGAGTTGCTGATTTTGCAACTTGTTAGAGCAAGCTTTAAGCAGCAGGCAAGAATCATTGGGTGGAATTTCGTTAGCCGTTTGGCGTTAGCGGCTTGTTGATTCAGTGAGCCGCGACGCGTGAGCGGCCGGGTCCCACGCATGACCCGGTGCCTTACGGCCCACGGCTCACCAATGCGATTTGCATTCGGTTAAATCAACAAGCCGGTGACTTTAGTCCGGCCTACAGATCCTGTACTACTAAAAAATTGGAAATGATGAGGCAGGAGCCTCGGGGGCAGTGCGCCCAATGCCATCTACTTTGGTAGCGGCACGGCGCGAGCCGTCCGGTTGAGGCGAGTAAAACGTTCGGTTTAGACCGGGCGAGGCCCCGCGCCGCACCGCTACATATGCCACCCATTTAGTGCCATCTACTTTCGTAGTGGGACTCGCCAGAGTTCCTGGTGTTTCAACAGCAAAGATGGGAATTCTGGCGAATCCCACTACTTGACCATCCTCCAATGGCTACCAAAGTAGATGACATTGGCCACACGGCCCTCGGCTCATTGATGTGACGCATCAGGATTAAGATTTACGAGCCGATCAGTCGCAGCAGGGTCTCGCGGACTTTGCCGGGGTTGGCGTTGGGGTTCTTCTTTTTAGCTTGGCCGATTAGCGCGCCGACCGCTTGTACCTTGCCGCCTTGCACATCGGCGACGACTTGTGGATTAGCATCCAACAATTCTTGGCAGAGTGCATCGAGTTCGCTGCTGTCGACTTTTTCGATCCCCAATGACTTCATCGCTTCGTCGACTGAAACGTCGTGCTCGAGTAGGTACGCGAACACATCGCGAGCCCGTGCGTTGTCAAGTTCGCCCGCCGAGACTTTCTTTAACAGCGTGCCTAGTTGGTCACTCGATACAGCAAACGCATCGATCGTGGTGTCTTGCTCTTTCAGCGTTCGCATTACATCTTGCTGGATCCACGCGCTCGAGCGTTTGGCGTCACCGGAAACCTCGACGACTCGCTCGAAATAAGCGATCAACGCAGGTCCTTGATTAACGATCACGTTGGCGTCGTAGGCCTTCAAACCATGCTGGTCTTGCAACCGCTGGATCGTCGCTTGCGGCAATTCCCCAAGCGTTAAACGCGCCTCTTCGATGCGTTTGGCGGGAATTCGAATCGGCAACAAATCGGGATCAGGAAAATAGCGATAGTCGGCCGACTCTTCCTTTTCACGCTGAATAAACGTGCGTTCTTTCGAGTCGTCCCAGCCTCGCGTCGTTTTGGCTCGATCATCGATCGTCAAACCATCGGCTTCCCAATCGACGTATTGCCGCTCGATTTCATACTCCAGCGCCCGCTCGACGGCGCGGAAGCTGTTCATGTTTTTGACTTCGACGATGGGGGTCGCGATCTTTTTGCCATCGGTTTCGATGTGCAAGTTGACGTTGGCATCGACACGCAGACTGCCTTCTTGCATTTCGCAATCCGAAACATTCAGATGCATCAAAATCAATTTCAACTGTGTCAAATACTCGCGGACCTCGGCCGGCGAACGCAGATCGGGCTGGCTAACAATTTCCAGTAGCGGCGTGCCACAACGGTTCAAGTCAATTCGCGTATCGCTCTTGCCCGCGACCTCGTCATGCATACTCTTGCCCGCATCTTCTTCGAGATGCGCGCGAATGATGCCGATATGCCGCGTGCTTTCGTCGTCGGCGGGATCGACAATCTCGAGATAACCGTCGGCACAGATCGGCAAATCAAATTGGCTGATCTGATATCCCTTGGGCAAATCAGGATAGAAATATTGCTTGCGATCCCACTTGGTCATCTCAGGAATCGAACAATTGATTGCCAGTCCCGTGCGGATCGCCAAATCGATCGCGGCTTCATTGATCACCGGCAGGGCGCCAGGCAAACCCAGACACACCGGACAGACTTGCGTGTTCGGCGGCGCGCCAAATTCCGTACTGCAACCACAAAACAATTTCGTCTTTGTCTTGAGTTGTACGTGAACTTCCAGCCCGATGACGGTGGTGACTTGATGAGTGGACATTGGCGCAAGTGAGTGGGGGGTGACGATGCGATCACGAGCCGCGGGTGGACTCGCAAGTCAGTGTCTTGAAGATCGACAATACAGCGTGAAATCAGTGGGAAGGACGTTTTTTGTGATGATCGGTGGCGGTTTGGAATGCATTGGCCGCGAACAACAAGCGAGACTCTTCGAGTGCAGGAGCCTGCAATTGGATTCCAATCGGTAAGCCGGCCGAATCGATTCCGCCTGGCAATGAAATCGCGGGCAGCCCCGCCAGATTAGCACCGACGGTAAACAAATCGCAAAGATACATCTGCAGCGGATCATCAATTTTGTCGCCCAGCGGAAATGCCGTCGACGGCGTGACGGGTCCAAGCAGCAAGTCGACCTGCGAAAATGCAGCATCAAAATCGCCTTTGATCAAGCGGCGAACCTTCAACGCTTGGTTGTAATACTTGTCGGTGTAACCTTCGCTCAGTGCGTAGGTCCCGACCATGATGCGGCGTTTGACTTCCGAACCAAACCCTTCTTCGCGACTGCGACAGTAGGCCGAGACCAGCGGGCCATCGGAGCTTTGCATGTCGATCGATTCGGTGCGATGACCGTAGTGGGCGCCATCGTATCGCGAAAGGTTGCTGCTGGCTTCACAAGGAGCGATCACGTAATAGGTTGGAACCCAATACTTGCTGTGCGGCAGGTTGACTTCGACAATCTCGGCGCCTTGACTCTGAAACACCTTTGCGGCCTCGTTGACGGCGTCCATGATCGACGGATCGATGCCCGCAGTTTCCGCAGTCTCACTGAGCACACCGATTCGCAAGCCACGCAAATCGGATGACTG
>NZ_ANOG01000264.1 GCF_000346295.1 Rhodopirellula maiorica SM1
TAGTTTCGCGATGGGGGTATTTGCAATGATTGCCGAAGTTTTGAGTCAGCTGGGCGAACCGTTTACAGGAGAGGAATTGTTCGACCATCTGTCGGATTGCGTGTTTTTTATCAAAAACACTGAGGGACAGTATCTTGTGGTCAACAAAACCCTCGTCGATCGTTGTGGGGTTCAGAGCAAACAGGATCTGATCGGACGTACCGCCGAGCAATTGCTGCGTGCTCCGTTGGGGGCTCGGTTTACGGACCAAGACCAGCGAGTGATTCATACGGGGAAGCCGTTATTGTCCCAGTTGGAGCTGCACGTGTATCCGTCCGGGGCGGTCGGGTGGTGCATGACCACTAAATTGCCGTTAAAGAAACCGAGCGGTACTGTGGTGGGGTTGGTCGGGGTGTCCCAGGATCTTCGTGTGCCCAATAACGAAGCGGAGGAGTACAGCCAGATCGCGGCAGCGCTAAAGCATGCGAAAGAAAACCTATCGACGCCGCCTGCGGTGGCAGAGTTGGCGTCGATTGCAAATATGTCGCGGTATCAGCTCGATCGACGGATGCGTCACATTTTCGGGATTACTGCAGGGCAATGGTTGATGAAGGCGCGGATCGATTTAGCCGAAGGACTGCTGGCGGAAACGAAGACTCCGATCGCCGCAGTCGCCTTAGAGGCTGGCTATTCCGACCAAAGTGCGTTCACGCGTCAGTTTCGGATGACCACAGGATTGTCCCCTCGCGAATATCGCGCGGCAAGATCGGCGAAAGAATAACGGCTCGGACGGCGACCTGATGCTAGAACAATTTTTGGATCTAGGCCCTGCCCTTGACGATGTCGTTCAGGACGTTCATCGCTTCCTCGGCACGTTCGCTCGGTACAAAGAGATGATCGTGGAAGTAGGCCGAGATCGCGTTGACGCTGATGCCTCGGCGGGCGAGTTTGTCGGTCACCGCAGCCAAGAATCCAACGGCTTCGAGGCTGGAGTGAACCTTCAGAGTGATCATTCTGCAGGGATACGCGAAGTCGAGTCTCTTTGTCTCCGCTTCGCTCTTCGCAAGAATCAGTGTCAAGCCTTCAGGTTCAATGAATTGACCGATCGCAGAAAAGCAGAGCTTCGATGCGGCTTCGGGGTCCGATGCAACTTCGGGGGCCATCGTGCAAAACACGAACTCGCCCATTTGTAGTTCAGGCTCCATTTTTTCCAGCAACGTCTGAAGATCGGTTTCGCCGTTCATGGGGAATACAGGACGAGTTTGCTGGCAGCGGATGACACGATTAGGAAATCAGACGCATGGCTTGCTTGGCGATTTGCTGCAGCGCGGCTTTGTCAAAACTGCCACGGCCCATCACTCGCATGCCAACCACCAATGCAAACAGCGCTCGGGCGGTGGGGCGTGCGGCAACGGTTGCCGGGATTTGGTTCCGCTTTTGCCCCAGCTTGATTTGTCGCTCAAAGAATTGAGTGAACTCCTTCAGTGCCGACGATACGATCGCTTGGGATTGTTCGTCGTGGTCGCCCAGCGTCAGCGACGTGTTGATCAAGAAGCATCCCTTCTTTTCAGGATCTTCGAGCGATTGTTTTACAATGGCATCAAACAAGACAGAGAACGCCTTCAGCGGATCATCGATCGCTTCGAGCTGTTTTAACAAGACACATCGCTGCTCGGTGTCATACTTCAGCAGCGATCTGGCAAACAGTTCCTGCTTGCCGGCAAACGCATTGTAGAGACTGCCGCGTTGGATTCCGGTCGCGGTCGTTAAATCCGAGATCGACGTAGCGGTGTATCCCTTTTGCCAAAAAACGTGCATCGCTTTGTCGATGACATCTTTTTCGTCGAATGATTTTTCCCAAGGCATCGGGAGCTGTTTCCCTGATCGAGTTGACGGCACGATTGTAGCTTGTTTGTACTTATCGGTCAAATCAATCCGATTCCCTTTCCGTAGGTTAGCCGCTTTGCCGCTCGCAGGCTGTTGATTTAATCGAAATGCAAAACGCGTTGGTGAGCCGAGGGCCGTAAGGCACCGGGTAATGCGTGGAACCCGGACGCTCACGCGCGATCGGCTCATTAAATCAACAAACAGCCCGCTAGCCACGGTTCCGACAATCAACCGCTTTGGCCAACGCTGTGAAGCATTGATGCCCCGTGACTTGCGAGGTTTTGTAGCGGCAAGGCACAAGCCCAATGCCATCTACTTTGGCAACCACCTGGAGACGCTCAAGTAGTGGGATTCGCCAGAATTCCCCTCTTTGCTGTTGAAACACCAGGAACTCTGGCGAGTCCCACTACGAAAGTAGATGACATTGGGGTCGCGCCGTGCCGCTACCAAAGTAGATGACATTTGGCACAAGCCCTCCGGTTCCTCATCCCGACCAAACACCGGACGGCTCGCGCCCTGCCGCTACAAAATGCTTCACAGCGAGCGACCAAACGGCTAACGGTATTTCACCCAATGATTCCTGCCTGCTTACAATTTTTCCCCAGACGCGAGTACGCTTTCTGCGTTTCGGGAGTAGCCGTGCGTATCTCGAAGGGGCATGGGGGGGATTGTCGAGCATCGATCGACCATCACCGCATTGCAGTGGCATGCTTTGAGCACTGTTTCACTTCAGTGCAGCGAGTCGATCGTATACGAAAGAGACTTGCCCCATACGGATTGGATCGCAATAAGAAATGGCAAAATGATTGGCGGGTAAAATGATTAAATACCGGACCACCTCGATCTTGGAAATCATTTTGCCAAATAATCATTCTGCCAAACCTACGCACTCAAATACCTCGAGGAACAGTCCCCGTAACATTTGAGGATTTGCATATCAAGTGATGCAATTTAGGCGTTCGCGACGAGCAAATGCACTCGACGATTGCGCGGGCGATGCGTTTGGGCGGCATGCTGGTCAAAGAGGGGACTGGATTCTCGCCCACAAAAAACGCAAGTCCACCTTGCGGCGGCCAACTGCAGCGTCACTCCACTCGGGTGCAGTGTGCGGAATTCTCGGGATTAAGTCCTGAAACCTTTGTTTTTTGGGGGTGTGCTTTACCGGCTCACCCTGCAACGTTGACAGCTAAATAATTGCCGCTCAACGGCTTGTGTTAGATTTCGCGTCCTGCATGCCACCTGCTATTGGGGGGGCAACGTTGGGCTTTTGTCCTGCAAGGTCTGTCGGCGTAGGTTCCGACAGGCGGACGGATCGACAAGGCGCAGACGGTTGGCTGCCCACTAACAGAAAAGGATGACTCGCGGCGGCCTGGACATCGTCGTTTCGCTCCGGTACATCGGGATGACACCCCTTAATTACCTCCGTCACCTTTGATTGGTCTCGTCACCTTTGATCGGTCTGCCTCCTGCAATTGGCCGAAGCAATGCTAAAAGACACCAAGCGACCAACAAAAACAACGAGAACGCTAAGATAATCGCAACGAAGGAGGTCTCGTCGAAATTTCTCAGTGCGTCTACGAGCATCCAACACGACAAAAACAAAACAGTACCGCACCACAGAGATGAAGCTCGCCATGTCCATTGCCCGCCGGAAATGACTTGACGGCTACAGATTATGCCTACCACTCCAAGGGAAAAAACAACGCAACCGGTCAAAAATGCTTGCACACTTGAAAACAAACTCGTTGCGACAAGCCCGACGCTAAAGAAGACAACGATCACCCCCACAATCGCAAGAATAGTCGATGCGACTTCCAAAGATCGCCAGCCTTTTCGATCACTCATCTTCCGTCACCGTGCCTGATGCAATCAAGCCGTGTTCGCCTACAAGGTACGTTCCAGACTCGGTAAGCAAGTTAATCACTACGGGAGCCTTGCGCGTGTGCTGACCAACGATCCTGGTGAAAACTTCGTTCTGATTCCGAGACACGAATTCTTGAGCTCTAAACTCATGGGGCAAGATCCATTCACGACCGGTGAATAGCGGGTGCCCGTCGGTAACCTCGACTACCTCCGAGGTGCCAACCTCAAGTTGGTTCAACCAATATTCTCCGTCGTCGTGCAACAGCACTTGCTTGACTCTTGTTGCTTCAAACCGACTTAGGTTGAAGTTAAAGCCGTAAACCATGTCGCCGACAGAAACTTCAGCGATTTTCTTAGGACCAATAGGCGTTGGTACTATTGTGTCTGGAGCAAAACAAGGGAAATGCGACTTGGGAAAGACGGGAGGATCGGTTGAGGGTGGAGACGGACTTGTAAGCGATTGCGTGCAAAACGCTTGCTGGATGTACCACGCTGCACGCTCGCACCCCTCTCGCTTTTCAGCATCGTCCGGATAATCGCTCGCACACCCACCATGCTCCGCGTTGTATGCATCTCGACACAATATTGCAGCACAAGGAAGCCATTTCAAACACGTCTTGAATGTCTGATTTGGAACGCATTCATCGTGGCGTTTACACGCTGCGTCAAGTGAATCCTCTGGTTGCCCAGGACCGTTCAGCGTCAAGCCGCAATACTTTCCCCAGACTGCAAAATAGTTCCAAGGCCGTCGAGGGTCAGAATTGTCCGCGTCCGATGTCTCTGGTGTGGATGGATAGTTGGGATCCCAGGGTAGCGGTCCAGGAAGTACTGGGGGTGATGTGCCTTCTGGATCAACCAAAGTCAAAGGTTGTGAAAGGACGTACTCAAAAAGATTCCAAGGACTCCCCTCGAACCCAATCGGGTCTCTGGAGCAAGACTCCAATCGTCGGCGATCACCGTAAATGCAAGTCGGTTTGCTAGTGCGTTTTGCGGTCGTTTCGAGGCAAGCTCGGCGCTTGTTGGCGCCTGAACACCTCGCGTGCGCGCGAGTGCGTTTTTTGAGGTTCGGACGGCGGATCGTAGATGCGGTTTTCACAATCTCGATTGTATCCGATGACGCGTCGACGGATGCAGGTAGGCGGTAAGCGGTTTTTCTTCAACAGCCGGTCCGCGCACCGTCACGACGCAGCTTGCGCAGGAACGAGCAGCTAACCCACTGCGAGTGCGTTCCACCCCAGGTTTGCGGCAACGTGCCGAAGATTACGACGACATCTTGTCCGCCAACAGAAAAGGATGACTTGCGGCGGCCTGTGGCAACGCCGCTTCACTCTGGGGCATCGTGCCAGTAACTCGTTATTGAGTCCTGACACCTTTGTTTTGTCTGACACCTTTGTTTTGTCCTGCCGAAAGTTGCGACGCACTTCGTGTGCGTCGCACGAGTCGCTTTGCTCCCCGAAGTCGCGCGTGGTCGGCATCCAGCCGAAAAGCATGGCGGACATCCTGCCCGCCAAAGAAACAAGCCGCCTCGCGGCGGCCTGTTGAAAGCGTCGTTTTACTCCGGTGTATCATCGGGATTACTCATCAAAGAGTCCTGACCCCGTTGATTTCTCCTGACCCCGTTGATTTCTCGTGAAGCGTTTCCTTCCATCTTGCTTTACCAGAGACGCTTAATTCGTTTGATAATTGTTTCATGCTGGCTCACCTTGTTGGGTGCGTTTCCGCTAGCGACCATTTCATACGCCTTTCGGTAGAATTCGGTCGCTGCCCTGTAGTCATAGTCTTCTCTAGCTTGCTCGGCTGCAGCCTGAGCAATCAGGACGTCCCCATTTTCTTGCATGGCGTCAGTCGCAATCCTGTAAATATCGTCTATTGCCCTCGGGTCGGAATCATTCCCAAAAGTGCTTGCGAGATAACGTACTGTACTGATCAGACCGGCAATGTCGACTCCTCCCTCGCTTTGGTGCAGAGCGATAGCTTTACTGTACCATCGCCGCGCTTCATTTAAGTCTGAACGAGATTGCTCAATGATTCCCATTTGGTGGTAGGAAGAAAACAACCCAGGTTTGTCTTGAGCATTCTCTTTGATTTGCAGTGATTTGCAAAGCCATTCCTTTGCGAGGGCATGATCACCCATTGCGTTGATCACGGCAGCCAGGCTATTGCATGTCTTGGCGTATTCTAAACCCGATGCCTCGTCGGTTTGGCCAACGAGTTCGATCGATTTAAGATAGGCAGATTTCGCGTCTTCCAATGCGCCCGACTGATAGTGGACGAGCCCAAGTAAATCGAAGGCGATCGAGGCATCGTAGAAACAGCCTCTGCGTTCCAGACTAATTCCGGCATTCTCACAGAGAGACGATGCGTTCGCGTAGTCTTTGTTATTTAGAGCTGAAACAGCCTCGTTGTAGTATTGGTGGTCGGCTACGTCTGAATTTGACATATGCAACTCGCTTGCAGAAGAAATCTGTAGTTAGTTTGGTGCCGCGTGACAGGGAGGATCAAAAAGCGGTCCCCCTTGCGGAGTTCTTGGTTGTAGTGTTTCAGGTCCCGGAAGAAGATTAGATGGAGGGCCTCTCGGACCGCCTGTAGGTGCTCCCGGCGATCCAGGTGGCATCTCAACCGTGGGGTCTGAAGGTTTGCCACCGGCGGTGTTTTTTAGTCGTTGGCTTAGATATCCGAATCCATCTCCAAACAGTCTTGCAAGTCTCGACACAGCGTCTCCCCCCACCCGCAATTGGTCGCTTGCATACCGCAATTGAAACCGCGATGAACAAAGTTTCGGCCTTGTCCTCCAAGTCATTGCTTCCGTCATCTGGATGCTGAGTAGGCGGTGCTCCAGGCCCTGCCGAGATCCAGATGTCAAGCCCGAACGGATCGATCATCCCAGTTGGCTGAGAAGATACATACTCGTACAAGTTCCATTTGCTCCCCTCAAACCCGATCGGATCTCTGGAGCAAGATTGGAACGGGGGCAGTCATAAGTGCAGGGGCGGGCATCGTCGGTGTAGGCGGGCTATACGTCGCGGTCGCGGAGACGCTTCTGCAATCCTGCCAGCTGGGTCGTAAGTGCGCCAATG
>NZ_ANOG01000265.1 GCF_000346295.1 Rhodopirellula maiorica SM1
ATACCGGCTACTGGAGTGATCTGACGTGGATCGAAGCATCCGAATATGATGCCCAAAAATAGTCCGGTTCAAGTCCCGTATTCCACTGACATTCTGCCGTGACAAAACCCGCTCCGTAGCGAAACGCGTCAACGGCCTTTTAGTCCAATCCAAATTCGAATCGCAACGGTGAGCCGCGGTCCGTGAGGCACCGGGAAGTGCGTTCTACCCTGCCGCTGACGAGAACGTCCGGCTTAGGGTGCTCTAACAACTCGCATTCGTTCTTTTTTTAAGGCCGGAGGCCGGTACAATTCATGTCGGTGGTGTTAATCACCGGTTTGGAATGCAGCAAATCCAATCGACTCTCATCGTACCCGATACCGCCGAAAATCTTGGCGACCTTGGCTGCGAATGATCCTCCGAAAGAAACATAAATAGAACATGAAGGCGGCATCGATCCATGCGTTAAAGAAAGAACTCGCGAACCTCGACCGAGACGAGCTGCTCGACGCCTGCGTCCGCTTGGCGAAATACAAAGTCGACAACAAAGAACTGTTAACTTACCTGCTGATGCATGCGGATGACGAGCAAGGTTATGCCGACGCGGTCTGTGACGAAATCGATCAACAACTCCCCTCCGCTCATCACATTCATAAGAAGACGATGCGAAAGATCGTGCGATGGATGGACAAGTACATCCGCTACTCGGGCAACAAAGAAACCGAATTGCGAATTCGCATCCACTTTTGCCGGCAATTTGTCGAGCGCAAAATTCGTTTCCGAAGTTGCAAAGTCAGTGCGAACATGTATGCCACTCAGCTAAAGAAAATCGAGAAGGCGATGGAGAAATTGCATCCCGATTTGCAGTTCGACTATCGTTATCAGATGCAAGGCCTCGACACCCACCTGAGCTGAGCAAAGTGGACACCAGCTCGGCATTCCCCCCGGGGCGTCTCATCGTGGAATGCATTGGCCGTTGCTACAGCTGATCGTCCCCGACCTTTCTAACGCCAATCACAGCGGTCATGCCGTTACGAACGTGCATTTCCTGATGCATTTCTTTGTTTTCACTCAAGTGGCGGCTTGCCGCAATCCGATCATAGACGCTATTTGCGTCGCCTATTTTCGGATGCACACGGATGAAAATCTCCGATACCAGCGCTGTCTATCCCACGCTGCAACAGAGACAATTGGAGACGGAACACAATCTGCAAAACGTTTTCAGCGACGTGTTGTCCGGTGCCGGGCACGCGGGCTATGCTTCGGCGGAACCGATTGAATCCGAAGAGCCGATTCAGACGCAGATCCAAGAGTCGTGGGACGGATGGTTTCAGCTCGAGTTGCAAGGCCGCTACCGCACGACTGAGCAACCGCGGCAGTTAGGCAAACAATACGGTGCGCTGGTCCAGAACGCCTATGAAAACGGCGGGTACATTGCCCCCAAAGCGTTTTTGTCCTCGCTATCCCCAGCTGAACTTTCCGTGGTCCAGGACATCCATCATCTGGCGGAGCCCATCCAAGTCAATTCGCTAACCGAAGAAGGGGCGATCAATTTGCTAATTCCGCCGCCGGCTCAGATTGACATGAACCGCGACGGATTGACTCAGTCGGGTGCCGCTTGGGGACTTCGATTCCCCGACAGCACCACCCCTAAACCGGTGGCGGAGGCCTTCGAGACTGCAACCGAAGGAATGGATTGGGGCGAACGAAGTCTTTACGAGCTGCAGATGGTAATGCCAACGCTGCTGGCAAACTTTCATGTCGACCAGTCCGGTGCCTTTGCCTACCAAGTGGAACCAGGTGACCCTCGTTTCGTCAATCCTAGGGCCGCCCCCGATTACTCGTACGTCGACTACGCCGACAGCTACCTTTCGTATCTGGATGCCTTCAAATCTCGCATCGACCCGATTCAATACACCAAGGGCAAAGCGTTCTGGACCGACTTTCAAAACGAATTGATCGCCAACAAGTAACATCAGCAAGCGACAGCAAAATGCACGAGGCAACGAGTTCTCGCACAGACACATCCGCCCCACCGACAAATTGTTAAACTGCTTTACGCCCTAAAATACTTGGGCGACACTGACACGCGAGCTTTGCTGCGATTGTTTCATCGTTGCCAGCGGATCAGATCCAGCTCCAGCGGTACGGCGACGCTGGCGTGACTGGGTACGATTCGTGGCGTGAAGTCGCTTGCCGGGCGGGTTGCAGCGACAGTGATATGGAAGGTCGTCCCCTTGGCTTCAGCGTTCTCAGACGTTTCCGACTGCAGCATCTCCTGTCGCACTGCGGGCTCGCCGTTGACCGAATCGGCATACAATTCCACTCGCACAAAGCTCAGATCCAGTCCATCAACGTCCACGTTCACTGCGAAATGGTGCTCGTCGCCCGTGGATTCAACGACGAATTCGCCGAACTGCAATGAACCCCATTTTTCCCGGAGCGAATGTTCCCAATTGACGACCGCGGTACCGGCGGCACCGTTATACGCGGCCCGCTCGGCAAACGCGGTGGCCGCGGGCAAATAATGCTGTTCAGTGTACTCACGGACGGTGCGAACGGCCGAAAACTGCGGTGTTAATTGCGACATACTCGCTCGCATACGAGTCAACCAGCGAAGAGGAATTCCGAGTCGGTTGCGGTCGTAGAACTCGGGGATCACCTCGTTTTCCAGCACGCTATAGAGCTGCTCTGCTTCGACTGCATCCCACTGGGGATCGTCGCCGTGTTCATTGCCATCGCCGATTGCCCAGCCGACCTCGGGTGTATAGGCTTCGGCCCACCAACCGTCCAATTGTGATAAAT
>NZ_ANOG01000266.1 GCF_000346295.1 Rhodopirellula maiorica SM1
CGCTGCAGCAACAAGTCAGCCAGATGAAAGCGGAGATCGCGGAACTGGTTGATGCTCGCCAACACCTGGCCGAAGAGAACGCACAACATCTCGAAACCATTGCCACGTTGACCACACAGCATAGCGACGCGGACAATCGCATCGAATCGCTGCAGCAACAGCTGAGTGAAAAAGAAGCGGAAATTGCCGAACGGATCGGCACGCAGCAGCAACTCGCCGAAGAAATCCAACAGCATACCGAAACCATCGTCACGCTGAACGCACAGCACAGCGGTACAGGCGAGAACGTCCAAGTGCTGCAGCAACAACTCGATGAAAAAGACATCGTGATTGCCGAAGCGATCGCGCACCAAGAACAGCTTCAACAGTCGCTACAAGCCAAAGTCGCAGAAATCGCTCGCCTCGAAGACGAGATGAGTGAACTCGCGCCGTTGCAAAGCGTCGTGGCCGGCAAGCAGAGCGAACTTGTTCAACTGCAACAACGGCTTTCGAGCACGCTGATTGACTTGGAGCGTCAAACCGAGACGCTGCAAAGCCAAGAAGACGAAATCAGCCACCTGCAGGAACAACTGCTCGCGTCTGGCACCGCGACTGCGGACCTCGAGCAAACCAAGCTTGAATTGACGCAAACCAAAGCCGAACTGGAACAATCCACTGCGGCACTCACAGAAACGCAAACGGTGTTGAGCCAACGTCAAAGTGAATTGGAACAGACCCATTCGCAGCTTGCGGAAACGATGCAACTGCTGGACGAATTAAAGTCCGAGCGAGAACAGAGCGGCATTGAAATCCAACAACTATCTAGCGAACTCACGCAAACTCAAGCTCGGTTGACCAGCAATCAAGACGAATTGGATCAAACGAAATCGAAATTGATTGAAACCACACTGCGACTGGACGAGCTCAAGTCGGAACGAGAGCAGCACATTGGCGAAATCCAACAATTAAGTGCGACCCGAGAACAAACGGCCGCGATGTTAGAGCAAGCCAACGCAAAGTCCAACCAGAGCAAAACACTGCTCGATCAGCACAAGACGCAGCTCGAACTGGCAAAGGACCAGATCGAACAATCCTCAGATCGAATCAAACGCCTTGCCGACGAGAACAGCCAATTGCGAGGTTCGATTCGACCACGGCAGGCCGAGTTCGAGCAGATGCAATCTCAGTTTGCTGACCTGCAGCGATCCGCCGAGGAACTCGTTTTTGCGAAGCAAACCATTGTGGAACTTCAACACGAAATCGCATCGTTTGAAAAAACGAAGAATGAGTTCCAGCAGCAGAGCGAACGTTGGCAGCAGGAAGCCGAGGCATCGGCTTCGACACGTGAAAAACTGCAAATCACCCAGGGTCAGCTCGAAGAACTTCGCCGTGTCAACGAAGAACGTCGTGAAGAGATTGCCGCTCAAGCTGACCAACTCGATTCGCTGAAGAGCCAACTAAAGGACTTCAGCCAACTGCGTCATCAATTCGAAGATGTACAGCAGCAACTTGATGAAACGCGGGAACAACGAAGCCAGATCCAAGTGACGATCGACAAGCAACAGGCGACGATCCAAGACCTGCAGAACCAACTCGAACAATCCGAGCGACTGCGTCCCGAAAACGATGCATTGCAAACCCAGATCACCGAATTGCATGAACATCTGAACCGAGTGACTGCGGAACTCGAAGACAGTCTCGATGCGAATGCGAAAGCAAGCACTCGAATTCGTGATCTCGAAGGCGAGCTTCACGATCATGCCGAAAAGATTCGCGAACTGCGACGTGCTCGTGTCTCGGCTAGTGACATCCAGCGTACTGCAGGCACCGATGAAGACGTCAAACGCGCGGCATAATTAGACCGCAGAGACTTTACAGGCCGTGTCGCAGCGGCTGTTCAGCAAAATCCTGATACACCTCTTGCAACGTCTTAGCCGTAGTGGGAACGCGATTAAACAAAGGCAACGAACCAGGTTGCAATCGTCCGTGCCGGATTCTTCCCATGGCATCAGCACCATTGATCGTCCCCATCGCAAGCACTTGCTCGGGATCGATGTCGGGACGATGCTTCAGCAAGAACTGAATCTCTCGCCAAAGATTCAAATCGGGATTACTGGCACGCGAATCGGTTCCCAGGGCCACTCGAATCCCTCGATCCAGCATCTCCGCGACGGGGTGGGGTTCGTATCGGAAAAAGTGATGTGTCTGGGGGCAATAAACCACACTCAATGATGGATGTTTGGCGATTGCTTCAATTTCGTTTCGCTGAAAATCGTTGCCGTGCACCAGCAAACCGCGAGGCACCTTGGCAAGCAGATCGATCAACCACGCAAACGGCTGAGCGCCCCAGGGGAACAGCGACGCATCCCATACGCCCAATTGTTTGAGCGTCTCGGCAAACGGTCCCGATCCGCTAGACAGCAACTCTCGCTCGGCAGGCGATTCGGCAACATGCATCGCCAATGGACGCCGACTTTGGCAGGCCAATTGAACACATCGCTGGATTAGCGGCCGCGATGTCGAATAGGGTGCATGCGGGCTGATGCCAGCGGAGGGCTGGGTGTGAACATGATGCTCGGTGAGCTCAAACCGCTCGTTGCCGCGTTGCGGTGACAACCCGATTGTCTCGGCGAACGTGACAAGTTCAGGTGATTGGCCGTGCCGCGAGAATCGTGGATGTGACGGGTATTCGCTCGGAAGCGTGGCGATTTCACCAATTAGACTTACGCCCGCATCCAACGATTCTGTCAAACCCTTGTTGATTGCCGCAGCTTTTGCATCGATCGTGGCTGATTGTCGTGCGGCGATGACTTGGCCCACCCATTGGTATAGAGCAACGCCGGGCTCGCCAATCGGAGTCTCGCAATCCGAAAACTCGAGGTGCGTGTGTGCATTGACCAAGCTTGGCAGCAGCGCGACATCGCCAAGATCCTCGGCATCCGCAGGTGGCGGTCCTTGCCCCACCTCGACAATCTGTTGACGATCCACACGAACCCATCCACCATGAATAGGCGGATGCGAAACGGGAAAAATCCAACGTGCTGCGAAGGCACGCGTGTTATCTGTCATGAAAAAACTGCCACTTCAAAAAGACCGTTTAGCTCGCGAATTCTACGCGAGGCCAACTGAAATCGTCGCTCGAGAACTGCTTGGCAAGTGCTTGGTGCGACGCATCAACCGACAATGGATTGGTGGAATCATTGTGGAAACGGAAGCCTATTTAGCCCACAGCGATCCCGCCAGCCATAGTGCACGTGGAAAAACCCAAAGCAACGCGTCGATGTTTTCGGCCGCCGGAACATTGTACGTTTATCCAATTCATGCGAAATACTGCATGAATGCCGTCACCGAAAGTCCTGGTCGTGGCAGTGCGGTTTTGATCCGTGCGATCCAACCCGAGTGGGGAATCCAGCAAATGCAAACCAACCGTCAAACGCAAGACTTAAAACGTTTGACTCGTGGTCCCGCGATGCTCTGCCAAGCGCTCGCCGTGGACCGCAGCGATGATGGAATCGATTTAACGACCGACCGAAACATCTTGATTGCCCACCCAAGATCTCCATCGCCTGCGGCCGAGATCCACGCCACGCCTCGCATCGGAATCAGCAAGGCAACCGACGAGCGGTTGCGATTCTTCTATCGCGGAAACCCGTTCGTCAGTGGTCTCAAACGAGACCATCGGTGATGATCAGGAAAAGATTTCATCGCTGTGGATGATTTGCACGCCAGCCGCCTGCATCTGATCAATCGCATCTTTGACATCCTCCGGCGACTGACTGACACTACGGCATCCATCGATCAGTACGGACGTTTCAAAATTTAACATCACCGCGTCCAGCGCGGTGTACTTGACGCAATAGTCGGTCGCCAAGCCCATGATAAACAGACGCGTGATCTGATGTTGGCGGAGATATTCGTGCAGTCCCGTGGCATGTTTGTGACCGTTGTCAAAGAACCCGCTATAGGAATCCATCGCGGGGTCGGTCCCTTTTCGAAAAATGGCAACGTCACAGCGGATCTCTAGCGCATCGGCAAACGCGGCACCTTCGCAAAGCTGGACACAGTGATCGGGCCACAACATTTGATCGACATCGCCCACCTTCACGACATCGCCAACGTGATGCCCCGGATGATTGCTGGCGAAGCTCGAGTGGTTCGGTGGATGCCAATCCTGGGTCACGATCACGTTGTCAAACTCCGGGACACACCGGTTTGCCACCGGGATCACTTCGTTGCTGTTGGCGACCGCCAAGGCACCGCCGGGCAGAAAGTCATTTTGAATATCGACAAGGATCAAGGCTTCGTGCTTAGATTTCAAAGTGGACCCCTTCCTTTAAACGTTGCTGATACTTGCGGCGATTGAATCGATACAAGCGAGCTGCGCGATGCGGCACGTTCTGCTCGACCTCGTCAAGCTCTTCCAACATATCCATGTTTAACATTTTTTTTCGAAAGTTTCGCTTGTCGATCTCGCGATCCAAGATGATTTCGTAAAGCCGTTGTAAATCTCGCAGGGGAAATTTACGAGGCAACAATTCGAATCCGATCGGCTGATATTGAACTTTGCTACGAATTCGATCATGCGCCATTCTCAAAATCTTTTGATGATCAAATCCCAATTTGGGCAGCGAATCCACAGCAAACCAATCGGCATCGGCTGCATAATCGGCGTGCCTGGGTTTGCAATCCTGTTGCCGAACCAGCGCCATGTAGGCCACCGAAACAACACGTCCTCGCGGATCCCGATCGACACCACCAAACGTATACAACTGCTCGACAAACAGATTTTTGACCCCCGTTTCTTCATGCAGTTCACGACGAGCGGCATCCTCGAGAGCTTCATCCATGTCGACAAAACCGCCTGGAATGGCCCATCGGCCTTTGAAAGGCGGATTCGCACGCTGGATCAATAATACGTTCAGCGAGGAATCGCTCAGTCCAAAAACCACGCAATCAACGGTCAACGCGGGACGTGGATACTCGTAGGTGTACGACATAAAAATATCTTCGTGAAATAAGCCTTACCCATGAAACGGCGATGCCGTCGCCATCAGTTTGCGTTTCGTTTCAAATAGCTGTACGTCCAATCCGGTGGGATAAACTGCCGGACGTACCAATTGACGAACATCGCTGGAAAACATTGCCAACTGTTTCTTCGTGCGTTCGCGAATCTGATGAATCGTTGGCCACTGACCCACACGGCGGCCGTCGCGAAGCACAGGAACCAGCAAATCCTCGCTCTGCCAATTCTCCTTGAATTTCTCTTCGTCAAACCGACGTACTTGGTCGTCGCCGATCGGCACCATGCAAGGCGATGCTGCCGTGCCATCACGGATGTCGTAAATGACGTCGGCGATGGCTTGATTCGCTTGGTAGTAACGCCGGACTTGCTGGATCCCCGGACTCGATGTCTTAATCGGCTGTTCGGATAACTTTACCCGGTCATGCCAGCGACCACCGGCATCACAGATTGCTGACAATTTGTAGACGCCACCAAGCGCAGGTTGCTCATACCCCGTCACCAACCGCGTGCCGACTCCCCAAATATCGATTTTGGCTCCGTCGTGTTTCAGTTTTTAATTGATGTTCATCAAGATCGTTGCTGGCCACAATCTTGGCCTCCGGTAATCCCGATGCATCTAACATGGAACGCGTCTGCTGGCTCAGCGCGACCAAGTCACCCGAATCCAAACGCACTCCAATCATTTCATGTCCTTGCTTTCGCAATTGATGCGCTACCAAAATGGCATTGGCAACACTGTGCACCGTGTCATAGGTATCAACCAGAAAGATGCAATTGTTTGGCATCACGCTCGCGTAGGCAGCAAACGCTTCGTGTTCTCCGTCAAATGACATGACCCAGCTGTGAGCATGGGTGCCCTTGACCGGAATGTCGTAATACTTTCCTGCCAATACGTTGCTAGTTGCGTGACATCCGCCGATGTACGCAGCACGCGAAGCGGTCATCGCGCCGTCATTCCCCTGCGCTCTGCGAAGCCCGAACTCAAGCACTGTATCCTCTTGAGCTGCCTGGCATACGCGTGCAGCGCGTGTGGCAATCAACGTTGGGAAATTGACGCAGTTCAACAACAGTGTCTCGAGAATCTGGCATTGCAGAATGGGGCCCTGAACTCGAAGAAGCGGTTCATGTGCAAAGACCACTGTCCCCTCGGGCATCGCGTCAATGTCACAGCTCAACCGCAGATCGCTGAGATAGCAGAGAAACGGGTCTGCAAACAGTGGCTGATGATCATTGCCACGAAGAGTCTTTAAATAGGTGATGTCATCGGATGTAAAGCGAAATTCGTTGAGCGTTTCCACCAGCGGAGCCAATCCCGCCGTGATTGCGAAGCCACCCTCAAACGGATTGGAGCGAAAGAACAGATGAAAGACCGCATCGCGCTCGTGCCGCTGTGTCTGCCAATAGCCATATGCCATCGTGAGTTGATAGAGATCCGTCAGCAGTGCCAACGACCCTTTGCAGCGAAAGCTTTCGCTCATGCTTTTATCTCAGTTAGTGTTTTCAATACACTAAGGATAGACGTTTTCACGTGCATGTGGGTTCACGATGCTCGGCAACAGCCTCTGAATAGCGAAGGTTCCCCAATGCAGCATCTCCCAATCGGTCTAGGGTGGACATCAAAAAAAACGAGCGATTTCCCGCTGTTTTGGCAGTTTTAGCCACCTCACACCAAACACTCCACAGAGGGGGCATGCACACAAATTGGCTTAAGACAAGAAAAATCTCGCAAAATTCATACGTGTCCGAAGATTGCGAGCTAGGTTTCCAGTAGAGCCATCGTTATTGCTTAGCGAAACGGCCCAACCCCAATGACATTGATAACCATGTTTAAACGATGCACCTCCAACTCGCGCCCGCCGCGTCGCGGTCGATGGCGAATGCGACAACGTCCATTTCGCGGCATTGCCTCGGTTGAATTCGCTGTATGCATTCCTGTGCTACTTGTTCTGACACTAGGCACGATCGACCTGTGTTCGATGCTGTTCCTGCGTGAATCGATCACACTCGCTGCGTATGAAGGTGCTCGCCGTGGTGTCGGCCGAGGCTATACCAACAACGATGCGACGACTCGAGTGCTTGAGTTCTTGGACCAACGCAACATCCAACACAACGGCAGCAGTTCAGTCACCTTTAGCTCGCCAGGATTCGACAACGCGGACACATTGCAAAACGTGACCATCAACGTCACCGTTCCTTGTGCTGGCAATCTACTGGTTGCCTCGGGGATGTTCACGGATCTAACGATGACCACCAGTGTTACGATGCGCAAAGAATACGAAAATCTTGACAACAACTAGGCTCGATGCCGCGACGCACATCCCTTTTGCAACCTGCGGTCACACTCATGAAACGTCACCCAATACGAACGGCCTCCCAACAACGCAGACCACGTCAACGACGCGATGGAGCTGCGGTAGTGGAATTTGCGATCGTGGCGAATTTGATGTTCGTCATGATCTTTACCTGTATGGAGTTTGCGAGAATGAACATGGCTCGCAACTTAGCGCAAGACGCCGCGTATTACGCTGCCCGTACCGCGATGGTTCCGGGAGCCACTCAGGAAGAAGCTATCGCCGAGGCGGACCGCATCATGAGTTCGCTGCTCGATGAGAATGGCTACGACGTCACCGTCAGCGACGTCAATTTCGATGCGTCCACGATTACCGTCACGGTCAGTGTGGATTTGCAGGCGATCGCAATGTTTACCCCCATGTTTTTACCCAACACCACGATGGAAACCCAAGCGGTCATGAAGACCGAACGCTACGAAGGATTCTACGAACAATAACCCTTTGTGATCTCCGTCTCGTTTCACTGAGTTCATTAAAAACTACCTATCGTTCCCTCGCTGCGATAATCACCATGACAACACTATTCCTTGATCGCAATTGTTCACCGTTATATTCCGCTGCCATAAAGTCATCGTATCGACAACGACGCGGAAATGTCTTCGCACTGATGGCGTTGATCTTACCCGTGCTGGCACTGCTGGCGGCGTTCTGTATCAATAGCGCGCAGATGCAATTGAACCGAACCGAATTAATGGTCGCAACCGATGCCGCTGCCCGTGCGGGAGGCCGTGCGTTTAGCGAGCACCAAACGGTCGAAGCCGCGAAAATGGCAGCCGTTGCAACCGCGGCACTGAATAACGTCGACGGGCAACCGCTGCAAATTCGCAGCGAAGATTCAGCCAACGAAATTGAATTCGGCGTCACCACGCAACCCAATGGCTTAACAGGGCGTTATGAATTTCAAAAACTGCCCACTGCAGCGGTGCAAAGCGGAACCTTAATCGCCAGTGCTGTTCGAGTTAACGGACGTCGAGATACGGGATCTCTTTCGGGACGTGTGCCGTTTGTCATCCCAGGCATGCTCAATGCAAGCGACTTTGGTCCACGCCAAGAATCCGTGGCCATGCAAGTCGACCGCGACATCTCGCTGATCCTTGACCGTAGCGGATCGATGGTCCCTAACCTGAACTTCGATTGGCCAAACGGCATGAACCCTAATTCGACCACCGTCAAAGAGGCTGCGGTGGCTGCCGGCGTCATGACCAAATCGACCTCCGGCGGCTGGGGTGGCTGGGGCGGCTGGGGTGGCTGGGGCGGTTGGGGCGGAGGCGGCTCGACGACCTACAGCTACGCGGACGGTTACAACCAAATGACCTACAACCAATGGGCATGGAACGAGTATTTCGATCTGCCCGATTGCCCGATGCAACCGTGGCAAGAACTTGTGATCGCGGTGGACGCGTTCTTAAACGTGCTCGACACAACGGTCCAAGAAGAACAGGTTTCCGTGGCTAGTTACGCCTCGAGTGCCTCGTTGGATGTTTGGCTCGTCAAAAATTTTGGGGAAATCCGAACGACAGTCGATGCAATCAACCCCGGTGGAAACACTGCCATCGGTGACGGGATGCAGTCCGGCATTCAAGCATTGTTGGATTCCGCTGCACGTCCTTACGCCGCCAAAACGATGGTTGTAATGACCGACGGCAACCACAACCGCGGCACCGATCCGCTTACCGTGGCAAATCACTTCGCCGCAAACTATCCACTGACCATTCACACCGTGACCTTTGGTGATGGCGCAAACCAACAACGAATGCAACAAGTCGCTGCGGCTGGAGGCGGTAAACACTATCACGCTGACAACGGCGAACAACTCGTCGCGATCTTTGAAGAGATCGCGAACAACCTGCCAACCATTTTGACAAAATAACTCGGCGCTGAAAATCGATCGCGCGGGGCGCTCCTTCAAACAACAATCCGTTCACACAAGATTATGGAAACTCAATCACCTGCGAAAAACACAAAGTCACATTCAACACGTTGGATGTGGTTTTCAATTGTGGTGTCATCTGGCATCCTCGTTTGGGCATTCACCATCCCGATGCGTCACTCGAATGAGAAAGTGACGGAGCTGCAGAGTGACGTGAGCGAGCAAACCTCGACTGTCGCACGACGATCTGAAACTCCGCAAGACCGGGCAAAGCAGGCCGAGCAATACCGAGCGTGGGCCATGGAATTGGATCGTGAACTCATGCGGATGCAGCGTGCAAAAGACCAACGACACGAGCCACGTTCGCTGCCGGGCGACCAGGAAGTACGTCAGCATCAAGAAAACTATCGCAATTGGATGCTCGACGAAATCAAGCGACTTGCAAACGCTCCGAAACACTCGCCCGAGTATGAATTTCGCCAACAGTTGATCGAATCACTCGATGCGCCGCAGTAACTCTCGCGTGGGCCAGTAGAGGTAGAGCCAGTCGAGAGCGAAACCTGGGCCCCAACGGCACAGAAAGCAGGGAAACCGCAGAGGCGGCAGAAAAATAACCTGCTCGTTGCGGCATCCCAGCAATCAGCCGTTGTCGCCGATTTTCTTGATTATCATAAGAGCGTGTCGCCCGGCGTTCATCCTGCAATCCACCCACGGTCCTCATGTCCTGCTACCCTCGCGCCATCGCTCTCATTCCGCTTGTCGCCACTTTGATTTTGGCCGCACCATGGCCGGAAAACCTCGTCGCCCAAGACGGATTATTTGACGCCCCCGCTGGTAACCCCCTGTTCGGTGACGAGCCGGGATCTGCTGTGGCGAACGATCCGGCGAGCGAGGAAACCGCGGATCCGTTGAGCGAACAACTGCAAATCAAGGCTCGTCGTGGTGATATCCAGCTTGCGGAATCGGTCGCGGCGCTCGTCCGCGTCGGTCGCTGGAGCGAGGCAAACACATTGCTCAGCGAGGCGGCGTCCCGCAAAATTGATGACGCGGTTTTGGCCGCGATGGCCGCGAAAATTGAGCCCGCGCTGCGGCTGAGAATGGTCCGCTCGGAAGAACTCGAAGAGCCGGCTCGCGAATTTGTCGAAAAACTCTCCGCGGCGGCCACAGCAAATGCGCAATCGGAAACACGATTGACTGCGGCGATCGATCAGCTGGATGCCGCATCGGTCGACACCCGCATTGGTGCGATTCGCACGCTTCTTTCCGGCGGGAACCACGCCATCAAAGCGTTGGTGGACAGCGTCGTAACGGCTTCACCCCCCGCAGCGAGCGACGATATTTTGCGAACCATGTTGCGGCTGGGTGATGGGGGAATTGATGCGTTGCGGCAACTGGCCCTGTACGGAAAACCGCCCGAACGGCTGGCGGCACTGAAGGCACTGGTACGGATCAACCCGAAGGCGGCGACAAACGAATTGGTCACCGCCCTGCTAGCATCGGATTCCACTGAGAATGAAGTTGATTTTGCCGCGACACAATTACAAAACGCATCCGCAGGCACGATCGATTCAGCCGCAGGGATCGATTTTTTAGCCCGCCGGTTGCAGCGTTTTCGCGAGACGGCACGAACCGTCGACAACGACTTTCAAACGCGAATCCTGTGGAGCGTGAACCAGGATCGTAAGAGCATTAATTTTCGCGAAGTTCAAGCGATGCTTGCCGCCTATCGCGATGCTGCGGATGCGGCCTCGAGATTGCGACGAATCGGAACGCTGTCGCGCCACGTCGCCAACGAAGTCTTGGCAGCCGAACTGAGCTACCGCGTGATCCTGGATCCCGATTGGGGTGATGAAAAACAACTCGAAACGTTCTCTTCCGATTTCGCTACGACGCTGCAGGCTGCTTCATGGGTTGGCATCCTTTCGAATGCCGTCGATAGCGGTGACGTTCCTGCCGCAGTCGGCATGCTGCGTTTGATCGGATCGCTGCCCGATGCGGATCAGCGTTACGATTTGCTGTTGTCCGCCGCCCCTAACCCTTCTCCCTTGGTCATGGCGGCGATCTCGGCCGAGCCTCGTATTCGCTATGAAGCGGCGACGGTGATTGCCGCAATGGGGCTGCAACGTGACTATCCTGGCAGCAGCTTAGTACTAAAAACACTCAACGAGATGGCGTCGCTCGAATCGCTGCCGATGGCAATCTTGGTGGAAACGCAGGCGGAATTAATTTTGGCGCAAGAAACAATTCTGAAACAGCTCGGCTATTCTGTCCTGATTGCGCACTCAGTGGCCGGAGCCGAACGAGCGGTGGACGCCAGCAGTGATCTTCGCCTGATTGTCAGCAAAACCAACTTGGCCGATGCGAGTCCCATTGAGTTGATCGATCGCGTTCGCCGTCACGCGGTTGGCGAAGAAGTGCCCATCGTTTTCTTTGGTGACGTTGTCGCCCCCGTTAACAACGATCGCTGGTCGGCTGTGGTCCATTGGAAAGCGGATCCGCCGTCGTCCCCGCTTGCCTATGCCGAGCTGCTCGACAAC
This sequence comes from Rhodopirellula maiorica SM1, assembly GCF_000346295.1. Classification (GTDB taxonomy): domain Bacteria; phylum Planctomycetota; class Planctomycetia; order Pirellulales; family Pirellulaceae; genus Novipirellula; species Novipirellula maiorica. Next base: position 11,761 of record NZ_ANOG01000266.1, read on the forward strand.
ATCGCCCTTCGCAATCGGCTGCCTGAACTAACTCAATTGGATCGCGAATTATATCGGCAAATTGGGATGAGTGCGTTGCAGCAACGGCGAACCAATCCATAGACTCGCCTGTGGCCGGCACCTAGGCATCTTGCGGTCATCCGCCTCCCCGAGGTATCGGCTACCCAAGATTGGGTTGGCAGGCTATTTTTAGGAAACGAAAGCGTTTTTCTAGAGATCCAAGACGGGGCGGCGTCGAAGATATCTTATAAGTAGAGGCTTTGAACAGCGATTGTCGCTGGACTGAGAAACACCAACTTATCTTCAATGGCGATGCTCGGCATATCCCCAAACGGTCCCGGAGAGCCACCGATCGCGGGCATCATTGGCAATTCGCCAGCGATGCAGCAGGTTTATCGCATCACGCGCCGTGTCGCACCGAGCAATGCGTCGGTATTGATTTTGGGAGAAACCGGCGTCGGTAAAGAATTGATTGCCAGTGCGGTTCATCGGCTGAGCCATCGAAGCGGCGCCCCTTTTGTGCGTGTGAACTGTGGCGCCTTGAGCGAAAGTTTGCTGGAAAGCGAACTATTTGGGCACGTTCGCGGCGCCTTTACCGGGGCGGTTGCCAACCGTGCAGGACGATTCGAAGCGGCTCAAGGCGGCACGATTTTTCTGGACGAAATCAACAGCACAACGCTCACATTGCAGGTCAAACTGCTGCGAGTGCTGCAAGAAAAAGAATTTGAACGGGTTGGCGATACCAGCACCTTTAGCACCGATGTTCGCATCATCGCCGCCAGCAACCGCGATTTGATGAACGAAGTCCGCGAAGAACGGTTCCGTGAAGACCTTTATTGGCGTCTTAACGTGGTGCCTGTGGAGATTCCACCGCTACGCCGCCGCCGTGAAGACATCCCAGCCTTGGTTTCTTTCTTTCTGGAACACTACAACGAAATCAACGACCGCTACGTGGTCCATATCGCGCCGGGCACGCTCGAAGCGATGCAAGATTATCATTGGCCCGGAAACGTGCGTGAGCTGCAGAACTATATCGAACGCGCCGTCGTAATGAGCGAAACCGACGAATTGACGCTCGACTTGCTGCCGCTTTGCGTCACCAACCGCGACGTTGCCGTGGGCACCGAAAAACCAATCGGTGACATGAACGAATTAACACGCGAAGTCGTGATGAAGGGACTCGGCGAAGCCGACACAGGCGAAGGAGGCGTCCACAGTCTGGTGGTCGACCGCGTCGAGAAAGAATTGATCGTGCAAGTCTTGTCGGCTTGCGGCGGCGTCCAAACCAAAGCCGCGGCGATGCTTGGCATCAACCGCAACACGCTGCACAAGAAAATCAAAGACTACGGACTGGACGATTCCGACAACGGCAACAGCTAGTATTCCGTAGTGGAGCGCAACTTGATTTTTTTTCAGCGCGACCCCAGGCGTGGTGGCCTGATCAGCCGGGACGCGTAAATGGGGGATCGGCGTTCCATCGATTCAGCAGCCCACCGTAGGCATCGATTCGTCGGTCGCGAAGGAACGGCCAATGGGTGCGAACCACATCGATTTCGTCCAAGTTGCAATCGGCAATCAGCAGCCCTTCGTTCTGGTCGCCTTCGGCCACCACTTCGCCGCGGGGCGAGACGATGATGCTTGATCCCCAAAACTCGAGATTGTCTTCGATCCCAACTCGGTTTGGCGCCCCTAACCAAATCCCATTGGCGATCGAATGGGCTCGCATCGTGGTTTGCCACGCACTGCGTTGACCGGCACCAAATTCTTCCTTCTCTTCATGAATCCATCCAATCGCCGTCGGGTACAGCAGAATTTCGGCGCCGGCCAGCGCGAATAGCCGAGCCGCTTCGGGAAACCATTGGTCCCAGCAAATGCCTACGCCGAGTTTTGCAAACCGTGTTTGAATCGGCCGAAACCCCAAGTCACCTGGCGTGAAGTAGAACTTTTCGTAGAACAATGGATCATCGGGGATATGCATTTTGCGATACACGCCCGCCATCGACCCATCGGCATCGAGCACGACAACGGTATTGTGGTACAGTCCGGGGCCACGTTTCTCGAAGATTGGCGCAACGATCACCACCTCGAGCTCTTTGGCGAGTTTGGCCATCGCCTCGGTCGATTCACCTGGAATCGTTTCCGCCAAATCGAACATCCGATGGTCTTCGCTCTGGCAGGGATAAGGACCGTTGAATAACTCTTGCAAACAAATGATCTGGGCTCCTTGGCTGGCGCTTTCGCGTATCCACTTTGAAGCGTTTTCGATCATCGCTGACTTCGAGCCAGCGTCTTTCATTTGCACGAGTCCGAGTTTGACGTTGCGTGTCACAGGCACTGCATCCAAGAATTAAAATGGGGCTAACATGAATCCAACTCAACCACCGACGATCCACCCGTCATCCGACCCGGGCGCTCGACCCGCACGCCGATTGTTCATTTCCGGTACCGATACCGATGTGGGAAAAACCTTCGTGGCGTGTGCGATGGCGAAGCACTACCGACATTCTGGCATGCAGGTGGGCGTCTACAAGCCGGTAGCAAGCGATTGCCATGCCGAATCGGAGGAAAGCGGAGCTGAACTCATTGCAGTGGACGCGAGAAACCTGTGGAACGCCGCGGGAAACCCTCGCTCGCTTGACGAAGTCTGCCCGCAGCGGTTTCGCGCCCCGCTCGCTCCCACTCGCGCCGCAGCGGCCGAAGGGAAAACCGTCGACGCCGACCAACTGCACCAAGCCGCTGCCCCCTGGCTGACGGGATTCGACGTCACGATCATCGAAGGCGCCGGAGGACTGCTCAGCCCATTGGCCGATGGCATTTTGAACCTCGATTTGGCGAGGAAAATGGCGCCCGTTCAACTGGTGATCGTTGCCGCCAATCGACTGGGCGTGATCCACCAAACGCTGGCGACCTGCGCCGCGGCAATTCACGGAGGCATGACGCCGGCTGGCATCGTGCTCTGCGACACGGCGGAAAATCTTGACGCCTCGGCACATGAAAATGCCGCTGAAATCGCCCGCTACACGTCGATTCCGATTCTGGGGCGGGTTGGTTTCGGATCGTCCGCAGTACCGTGGGCCGATCACTTACTTGGTTAGCGAGAACGATTCACCGCCATCGTCGTCATCTTTTCTTGACGATCGAATCTCCTATTAGTATCGTAAAGGCAGAGATTGAAATCAAAAATCTCCCTTCGCCTGCCCATTCTTATCAACGGGCTACCTGCGTCAGTGCCAACTCTACTGGTGCTGGATTGGCGTGCCGTCTTGATTTGATCCTTGGATTGCCCTGTTTTGCAATTTTCATCGATCATTTCCCACTCCCTAAAGAGTCTTGACTGCCCCTACCAGGAAATTTATGAGCGTTGTTGAAGCATGTCGTTTTGCGACGAGGGCGTTTCTTTTTGCAGTGTTTAGCACTGTGGTCGCGAGCATCAGCTGGGCAGAGGATCCGGCCCATTCGGTGTCCCCGCCGCGATTCAATTTCGATGTTCGACCGATCCTCTCTGAAAATTGTTTCCACTGCCACGGATTTGATGAAGCGGCACGTGAAGCCGATTTGCGACTGGACACCGAAGACGGCGCCAAGGAGTACGCGATTGAACCGGGCGACGCAACACAGAGCGAAGTCTATCTGCGAATCATTTCGGACGACCCGGATCTTCGCATGCCGCCGGCAAGTTCGGGCCGTTCACTCAGCGAAGATCAAATCGAAACGATTCGGCAGTGGATCGACCACGGTGCGGAATACGAAGGGCACTGGTCGTTTACCGCTCCGCAACGCCCAGAGGTTCCCGAACCGGGCGAAGAACAGCGAACCCACAACGCGATCGATGCGTTTGTCCAATCCAAACTCGCAAAAAACAATCTCTCGCTCGCACCCGAGGCAGATCGCGAAACGTTGATTCGCCGCGTCACCTTTGATTTGACCGGATTGCCGCCCACGATCGCAGAAATCGACTCGTTCTTGGCCGACGAATCACCCGACGCGTATGAACGACTTGTCGATCGATTGCTTGAGCGAGATGCCTATGGCGAACGGATGGCAGCCGACTGGCTCGACGTCGCGCGGTATAGCGACACCTATGGCTTCCAGGTCGATCGCGACCGATTTGTTTGGCCATGGCGGGATTGGGTGATCCAGGCATTCAACCAAAACATGCCTTACGACCAATTCATCACCGAACAACTTGCCGGTGATTTGCTGCCAGACGCCACTCGCGATCAAATCCTGGCCACCACCTTCAATCGTTTGCACCCGCAAGAGTGCGAAGGGGGCAGCGTGCCCGAAGAATTCCGCATCGAATCCGTCGCCGACCGCACGCAGACGGTCGCAACTGGAATCATGGGATTAACGATGGAGTGTTGCCGCTGTCATGACCACAAATATGATCCGCTAAAACAAAAAGAGTACTTTCAGCTTTCCGCATTTTTTGACAACATCGCCGAAGCCGGCTTGTATTCATTCTTCACCAACGCGATCCCCACGCCGACGTTGCCGCTGCCCACCGCGGACCAAGAACAACAACTCTCAGCAACCAGCATTGCCGCTGACGCTGCCTCGCAAACGCTTAAAAGTGCCATCACCGAACGCAGCGCGGCAGCAGAAAAATGGGCGGCTGAGATCGAATCAATCGCTGCGGAATCACTTGAAACGGAACTGCAGCTTGCCAAGCCGATCCTGGCACTCGATTTCGAAGACAAACCGTCTGGCCCCAATACGCAAACCGATGGCGTCGTCGGGCACGCCGTCACGCTGACCGGTGATGATCCGATCAACACCAAAGTCGGCAATTTCTCTCGTTCGACTCCGTTTTCGATTTCGTGTTGGATCAAAACGCCTGATGTCAAACAGCGGGCGGTGATTTTTCATCGCTCGCGAGCTTGGACCGACGCCGCCAGCCGCGGTTATGAACTGCTGATCGACAATGGCCGGCTGAGCTGGTCACTGATTCACTTTTGGCCGGGCAACGCTATCAGCATCCGCAGCACCGACGTGATTCCCACGAACCAGTGGATCCATGTCGTCGTCAGTAACGATGGATCTAGTAGCGCGGCGGGATTGGCGATTTACGTCGATGGCAAACAGGTCGAAACGGAAACCGTTCGCGATGCACTGACCAAAAACATCACCGGTGGTGGGGGTGACAACATCGCGATTGGCGAACGGTTTCGCGACAACGGATTCAAACATGGCTCGGTCGACGAATTCCAAGTCTACGACACCATGTTAACCGAGCTGGAAATCCAACGGCTTTCTGCAGCGAAACGGCCGCCTGCAAACCCCATTGCGGGATCGAACGAACAGCTTCGCGATCACTATCTGGGCCGTATCGACGAAACCGTAAACCAAGCCCGCTCGGAATTGACAGAAGCTCGTAAGAATCTCTGTGCGGTGCAAGACGCCGTGGCCGAGATCATGGTCATGCAAGAATTGTCGGAACCCAAACCAAGCTACCTGCTCGAACGTGGCATGTACGATCAACGCGGCGAACCTGTCGAACCGGGCACGCCGGGGACGCTGCTGGATTTCCCCGCAGACGCTCCGCGTAATCGACTCGGTTTGGCTCAGTGGCTGACTCGGAATGACCACCCGCTAACCAGTCGTGTTGCCGTCAATCGGCTATGGCAAATCTGCTTTGGCGAAGGAATCGTGCGTACGCCGGAGGACTTTGGCAGCCAAGGAGCCCCCCCGACGCACCCTGAATTACTCGACTGGTTGGCGGTCCAATTCGTAGACGATGGTTGGGATATCAAACGGATGCTGAAGTTAATTGTGTCTTCGGCAACCTATCGACAATCCAGTCAAAACCCTGATCCACAGGCTGTCGCGTCCGACCCTGAAAATCGATTCTTGTCTCGGTTCCCCAGCTATCGGCTCCCCGCGGAAATGCTTCGCGACAGTGTGCTAGCGATGAGTGAACGATTGGTTTCGACCATCGGCGGGCCTCCAGTAAAACCCTACGACATCGAAGAATCATTTAGTCCATCCAAGCGAGGCAGCGGTGACGCACTGTACCGCCGCAGCCTGTATACGTATTGGAAACGGACCGGACCGGCGCCCACGATGATGACGCTGGATGCCGCGAAACGCGACGTGTGTCAGGTCAAACGAGAACGCACCTCGTCGCCACTGCAAGCATTTGTACTGATGAATGGGCCTCAGTTTATCGAGGCGGGACGTGTCACCGCAGAAAAATTGATCCGACTTCATGACGACGATACGACCGCGATTTTGGTTGATGCGTTTCGCAGAACAACCAGCCGGAAACCAAGTCCAGCTCAACTCAACACGTTACAAACACTCTACCAAGCTCAGTTGGATTACTTTTCTGAACACGATGATCGCACAAGCCAATTTTTGGCAATTGGCGACACCGAAATTGACGAAGCGATGGACCGCGTCGCGTTGGCGGCAACCAGCGTGGTGGTCGGCACTCTGATGAATTTTGACCTTAGCGTGATGAAGCGATAATCAGCCATGAAAAAAAACCTAACAAGCGGTTTCGGTATCAATCGCCGCAGCATGCTCAGCCAAATGGGAATGGGTTTCGGCGCGCTGGCGGCAAGCCAGATGCTCCACGCCGAAGCCACCTCGCAATCGGGCAGCAGCGGAGTCCTGAAAGCCCTGCATCATGCCCCCAAAGCGAAACGGGTCATCTTCCTATTTCAATCAGGTGCCCCCTCGCAATTAGATTTGTTTGATTACAAACCGCTGCTCAACGAAAAACATGGCACCGAACTGCCTGAGGAAGTCCGAGGCGGCCAACGGTTGACCGGGATGAGCGGAAACCAGTCGAGTTTGCCGTTGGTGGGATCGCCGTTCAAGTTCAGCCAGCACGGCGAAAGTGGTACGCGGCTGAGCAATCTGTTGCCGCATACCGCCGGAATTGCCGACGACATCTGCGTTGTCAAATCGATGTACACCGAGGCGATCAATCACGGCCCTGGCGTTACCTTCATGCAGACCGGCAGCCAATTTCCGGGGCGGCCAAGTATGGGGGCGTGGATGGATTACGGGCTGGGCACCGAAAATCATGACCTGCCCGCCTTTGTCGTGATGGTTTCTAAAAACGGCAGAGGCCAACCGCTGTCATCGCGGCTCTGGGGTAATGGCTTTTTGGCCAGCAAGCATCAGGGGGTCCAGTTTCGCAGCGGCAAAGATCCAGTGCTTTACCTGAGCAACCCCGAGGGAATTGATAGCGGCAGTCGCCGCGCCGCTCTGGATGCTCTAAACCAATTGCACGAAGGACAACTCGCGAACGGGGCGGATCCTTATGTCGAAACCCGGATTGCCCAATACGAATTGGCATTCCGCATGCAGAATTCGATTCCCGACGCGACCGATTTTTCCGATGAACCCGAATCAGTATTCGAACTGTATGGCAAAGATTCGAAAAATCCGGGAACGTTCGCCGCGAATTGCTTGCAAGCACGTCGTCTGGTCGAGCGAGGCGTTCGCTTCGTCCAACTCTACCACCAAGGCTGGGACCACCACGGCGGCTTGCCATCGGGATTGCCACGGCAATGTGCGGCGACCGATCAAGCGTCCGCCGCGTTGGTAAAAGACCTGAAACGTTGCGGGCTACTCGAAGACACCCTCGTGATTTGGGGAGGCGAGTTTGGGCGTACCAATTACTGCCAAGGCAAATTGACCGCAAAAAGCTTCGGTCGTGACCATCACCCTCGCTGTTTCTCGATTTGGATGGCAGGCGGGGGAATCAAACCCGGCATCTCGTACGGTGAAACGGACGAGTACGGTTACAACCTGACCGAAAATCCGGTGCACATCCACGATTTGCATGCCACGATCCTGCACCAGATGGGAATCGATCACGAGCGATTGACGTACAAGTATCAAGGCCGCCAATTCCGTTTGACCGATGTCCACGGTCATGTCGTTCACGATATTCTCTCGTGATTGCGGACGGTTGCCAGATCATGGTGGCTTTCACCATAATGGCGCAATCGGTATCACGAATTTTGAAGTTTTAGAAGAATACGAATTGAGCGGTTTGGTATGAGCGACTCGAAAGTCAGCGGCGTTGTCCATTTAATCGAAGACACCAAGACCTATGGAAACAAAGGTTTCCGCAAGCGTCTGGTTGTGCTCGAGCAAGAAAAGGGAAGCTTTACCAACTACGTTCCGCTCGAATTTATCAAAGACGGCTGCGACGCGGTCGATGACATCAATGTGGGCGACGAAATCGAGGTGGTTTACCGCTTGAACGGTCGCCGTTGGCAAAAGGACGAGCACAGCGAAGCCAAATACTTCCTCAACGCCGAAGCCTTGTCATTCCGCTTGCTCGGCGGCAGCGGCGGTGGTGATACAATGACCGAGAAGGTCTCGCGTTCGGCCAACGATGCGTTTGACGAAGCCAACGAAGACGACGCCCCTTTTTAGTTCAATTGTTGTGGATTGCTCCGCAATCATGACGTGAAGCTTGCAAATGACGTCACGTCAATGACGAATGCCCCTGTGGGATAGGCTTCCAGCTTGCCATTACGTCCACAGACTGAAAGGCTTATCCCACATTCCTCCGACGTCCCGAGACGTCGGACGACACCTATTCGACATAGTCGGCTAACACCGCAGCCATTCTTGGGGCCGCAGCGGGATTTTGCTTGATCACTGCGGCCGCTGTGACGGCGAGCTTGCCGAGATAATCCTTTTCGGCAAACGCGTCGGAATGTTTTTGTAAATAAAGCAAATTCTCCGCCGCCACACTGGCCCCGGCCGGCAGTGCCCCGTCGGTGGGATTTTTCATTCGCACGATCAACAATGATTGCTCGGCGGTCGTAAAGAAAAATCCTCGCGCCTTGTCATCCCAGAACAGTTCGATCTGCTTCTCGGTCAGCGACTCCGCAGCTCGCAGCCACTTGGCTTCGCCATCGGCACGGTGCAGGGCAATGAGCCCCGAGACCAAGAACGCGTAATCGTCGAGATACCCGCCGAGTTTCTTCGAGCCGGTGGCGTAGTCGCGTCGCAGCACTCCGTCATCGGCAGCAAGTTTCCTGAGAAGGTGATCGGCTGCCTGTTTCGCTGCATCGACATATTCGGGCCGATCGAGTAGGCGGCCGCAATCGGCCAATCCCGCGATCATCAATCCGTTCCAAGCCGCCAGCACTTTTTCGTCTCGCAGTGGCCGTTCGCGTTGATCACGGATTTCGCGTAACTCGTCCTTCACTTCCTGCAACGCATCTCGCAAACTTTCATACGACTGATCGCGTTGCTTTGCGATCTCAGTCAGCGAACGCTTGGATTCAGGTGCAAAGAACTCTCCTTCAAAGTTGGGCTTCCCATGGAATTGATAGACTGTGGCGAACAGATCAAAGCCACTGAGTGACTTTTCTAATTTCTCAATCTCCTGCTTGCTCCAGCGATAAAACTTTCCCTCTTCGCCTTCGGAATCCGCATCTAGTGAACTGTAAAACGTCGCGTTCTCGTTCGTCAGTTCACGCAAGACGAAATCACAGATTGCGATTGCCACGTCGCGGTATTCTTGACGCTGGGTGAGTTTGTACGCACGAGCGTAAACCGACGCGAGTTGGCCATTGTCGTAGAGCATCTTTTCGAAATGAGGAATCTGCCAGCGGCGATCAACGCTGTAGCGATGAAACCCACCTCCGATGTGATCGAACATGGCGCCGCTTATCATTCCATCCAAGGTCCGCGTCAACATCGTCAGCGCGTGCTCACGTTCGGCACTGGAGGTCGATTTACGCTCGATCCGATCCATCAAAAAATACAAATTCGATGGTTCGGGGAATTTCGGTCGGTTCGGCTGCGACTCGGAGTAGCCAAAGCCTCCAAAGACCGGATCAAATTGTTCTTTCAGCGATTCGGCGACACGCTCGATTAAGTTTTGATTCAGTGCTGCGGTCGCTGTCTCGATTTCGTCCTCAGCCACACCGCTACGGTTGGCTTTGATCATCAAGGTTAATGCATCGGCTTGCGTTTGCACCGCATCACGCTGGGTCGTCCAAGCCTGGTCGATCTGACGCAAAATACTCAAGAACCCCGTCGACTGCCCGCGGTCGCCAGTGCGTGCCGGAAAGTAGGTCCCTGCCCAAAACGGCTTACCTTTGGGCGTCAAGAACACCGACATCGGCCACCCGCCATTGCCGCGACTGACAATCTGGACCGCCAGCATATAGATTTGATCAACATCGGGACGCTGTTCACGATCGACTTTGATACAAACAAAACGTTCATTCAAAAGTGCCGCGATCTCGCGGTCGACAAACGATTCGCGTTCCATCACATGGCACCAGTGACAGGCCGCGTAGCCGACCGACAGGAACACCATTTTGTTTTCACGCTTCGCCTTTTCAAACGCCGCCTCGCCCCACGGATACCAATCGACAGGGTTATGAGCGTGCTGCAGCAGATAGAGGCTCGATTCACCGGCAAGCCGATTGGCCGGATAAGTGTGTTTTACCGATTGCTCCGACGCGGATTCCTGCTTTGGCGTTTCTTGCGTGGGCATTTCTTGTCCGCAACACTCGCAGGCAGCGAACGTCGCCAGGACGATTGGTAATAGAGCGGTAAAAAATTTTGTCATCAGGCGGGATCCATGCAAGTTACGGTAAATGCCTCTTCGAGCCTCCACTTCAAAATGCCATTCTACGGCAAAACCCCCTCCAAGTACGAATCTCCCCCAGCGACCGACAAATCCAAGATTTCCAAACAGGGACGATTTCCAAACGGGGACAGAGCACTAGCCTCGGGGGTAACAATCTAAGCGGGGACGGAGACCGTTACTTAGGGGTTGACTTTTGATCAGGTCAGGCGAAGGATTGAACATTGGTCGGTTGCCCCCGTTCCTGCTGCCTTTTTGTGAGGTGTGATGATGTCACGCTTGGCCCGCTCGGAAGTCTTTGATCCCGACGAAGTCGCCATCGCTCACGTCTGTAGTCGGGCGGTTCGCCGGTGCTTCTTGATGGGCGATGATCCAATCACCGGCAAAAACTTTGACCATCGCAAAAAGTGGATCGAACAGCACCTGATGCAATTCGCAGGCACATTCGGAATAGATCTGCTCGGGCTAGCTTTGCTATCAAATCATGTCCATTTGATTCTCCGCACACGGCCCGACGTTGTTGCGACTT
>NZ_ANOG01000267.1 GCF_000346295.1 Rhodopirellula maiorica SM1
GCCACGGTCCGTTGTCGCTGGTAAAGATGATGTAGGTGCTCTCGTCGAGCCCCAATTCCTTCACCTGGTCGAGCACACGCCCCACGTTGAAATCAATCTCCTCGATCACGTCCCCGTAGAATCCGCCCGCCGATTTGCCCTTGAACTCCGCTGAAACGGCAAGCTTGGTGTGCGGCATGGTGTGCGCTAGATAGACAAAGAAGGGTGCATCCTTGTTGCTCTGAATAAACTCAATCGCCTCGTCGGTGTACCGCCGAGTCAACGTGGACATGTCGACATTTCGCTCCACCATTTCCGTATCGCGAATCAGGTGGACCACTCGGTCGTTGCTGCTGGCGGTGCCAAAATACGTGTCAAAACCCTGGTGTGGCGGTAGCAACTTTCGCTTGTAATGCTCTGGGTTGTGTCCGGCCAAATCCCACTTGCCGAAGGCCCCGGTCGCGTAGCCCTGCTCGCTGAGCACCTCGGCGATGGTGATCTCGTTCAGGTGCAATTCGGGATGGATCGAGTCGGGATCGGATTGCCGGGCCAACCGCAGTGGGTAGCACCCCGTCATCAGTGCAGCCCGCGATGGCCCGCATACGGTTTGGGCATAGAAGCTGGTGAACCGCATGCCTTCGGCAGCCATCTGGTCGATCCGCGGCGTCTTGATATCCGGCGACCCGAAGCAGCCCAGGTCCTGATACCCCTGGTCGTCGGTGAAGATGACGATGAAGTTTGGCTTGTCTGCCTGGGCGGTCCCCGCGACGGCAGCAAACAAGACAAGCGAAAGAGTGAGTTGGGTTAGTTTGTTCATGTTAGTTCTTGCTGGGGCGGTAGTGTGGGGTGCCTTTGAGCCATAGATAATCGGCATACTGATACGCATCTTTCCCCTTCTCGGTGCTCTCGAAGTACGAAGGTTTGCTCTGCTGATCCAATTCCTGCCAACGAGCCAGCATCGTTTGCACCCGTTCCGGCTGGGTCTTCGACAGATCGGTGGTTTCGGAAAGATCATCTTTTAAATTGAACAGCTGCGCCCCGTTTCTCTGGACAATCAGTTTGTAGTCGCCGACCCGCAAGACCCCACTTTTCTGACCTGCCTTGCGACTGGTACGCCAGAACAGTTCGTCATGCGGAGCGTCGGATGTTTGTCCGGTCATGTAGGCGGTGATGTCGGCACCATCAAGCTGCGTCTTCGAGAGATCACCGCCCGCCAATGCCACGGCGGTTGCGCCGATGTCTAGCGAAGTGACCGGATGATCTAGCAAGGTTCCTGGCTTCACTATTCCAGGCCAACGCACCACCATCGGAACGCGCAGGCCGCCTTCAAAACTGTCCCATTTTGCTCCACGCAGCGGGCGGTTGTCGCTTGTGCGTCTCATGCCGCCGTTGTCGCTTAAGAACCAGACGAGGGTATTCTCCGAAAGATCCAGCCGGTCGAGGGTTTCCAGCAGTTTTCCGATCCCCTGATCCATTTCATCGACCATGGCGGCATAGATCGAACGAGCTTGGGGCTTCACACCCGGTATCTTGGTCATTTCACTGGCAGGAAATTTTGCGATCGTTTCCTTGGGAGCCTCCAAGTATTCGTGCGGCGCGTTGTAGGACATGAAAAGAAAGAATGGTTT
>NZ_ANOG01000268.1 GCF_000346295.1 Rhodopirellula maiorica SM1
TCGAGGCAGACAGCAAACGTTTTTATCTTATTTAAACTTGCCAAAGAGGCGACGGATGCAACTTTCATACCAACAGCTGGCGGCCATGGTTAATCGAGGGGGAGTGGCTAATCAAGGGTAGGTGGTCTGCTCGGGGGAGATTGGAAACGCTGTGAAGCATTTATCCCCCCCGTGTTTTGCCAGGTTTTAGCAACAGGGCTCGTGGCCGTGCCGCTACAAAATGCTTCACAGAAGCTAATTGCTGGCCATTACGGACGGTCTCCACGGGCGGACAGACGTTGAAATAGCGACTGTAGCTTGGTGATGTCGACCGGTTTGATCATGTGTTCGTCGAAACCCGAGTTGTGTGCCTGCTCACGGTCGGCCGACTGGCCATATCCGGTCATCGCGACCAGGTAGATATTCGCAGTGGCATCGCGTTCACGCAGTTTGCGAGCCAGATCATACCCGGTCATCCCTGGCATCGAGATGTCAGAAAAGATGACGTCGGGGATCGATTCGCTCAGTTTTTCCAACGCGCTCAGCCCGTCTTCGGCCACCTCGACTTCGTGCCCGAGTTTGGTCAACAATCGCGCCATGATTGTTCGCAGAGCCTGCATGTCTTCGACGACCAATACCTTGAACGATTTCGTGGCTGAGAGCGGTTCGGTCGCAACATGTTTCGCGACGGTTTCTTCACTGGGATCTGCAAGCGGGATGCGAACCGTAAACGTGCTGCCCATGCCAATCCCCTCGCTCTGTGCGGAAACGCTGCCGCCATGAACTTCGACCAAGGTTTTCACCAGCGTCAAACCAATTCCCAGACCCGCGTTGCCTCGTCGTAGCGAGTCATCGACTTGTGCGAACATTTGAAAAATCTCGTCGATCCGGTCTGTCGCGATGCCAATCCCGTTGTCGCGCACAACGATGACTGCCGATCCGCGATCACCTTCGTCCGCTTGCACCGACAACGACAGATCGATGGTGCAATCGCTGTCGCTGTAGCGCGACGAGTTGTTCAACAAATTGCAAATGACCTGCGTCATTCTTGCCGGATCAGCGCGGACGAATACATCCTGGTCACAGAATGCGAGTCGCAGATGTTGCTCTTTCTCTTCAATAAAGGTGCTCGATGCTTCGACCGCCGCCTTAATCACGTTACTAAGGTTGACGACTTCTTTGTTCAACTGGATTTTGCCGCGACTGATACGCGAAACATCCAGCAGGTCGTCGATCAAACGAATCAGCTGCTCGACTTGACGTGCCATGGTTTGACGCAGTTCTTCGGTATCCGCTGGCAATTCGGACATGCTCATCAACTGGATCGCATTTTTGATCGGTGCGAGCGGATTGCGAAGTTCGTGCGCCAGCGTGGCGAGGAACTCATTTTTGCGACGATCCGCTTCGGATAATTTGGCGGCAAGTTCCGCGAGTTGATCTTGATCTCGTTTGCGTTCGGTCAAATCTCGCATCACTTTGCTGTAACCGACAATCTTGCCGTCTTTGTCTTTGACAACGCTACTGATTCCGGATGCCCAAAATCGTTCCCCATCGGCTCGCATCATCCAACGATCGTCGCTCGCACTGCCCAGCATTGCCGCGGTAGCAAACTCGGAATCCGGAATCCCCATCGCAATCGCTTCGGGGGTAAAGATCCGTTCGCGAATGTCTTTACCAATAAAGTCGGCCTCGTTAAATCCGAGCACCTTCAACACGCCGCGGTTCCATGTCGTGGCTCGGCACTCGGCGTCCATCGCAAAAATCGCATAGTCTTCGATTTGTTCCAGGAATGTTCGCATGTACTGGTCCATCTTTGCATTTTCAGATTCCAGCTGCCTGGCGCGATCGAGCGTTTCTTGTAGCCGGTTGCGCTCGACCTTTAAAGCGATTGCGTATTTTTCAGCGCGATACCGATTGTGCTGGACCAAGTACAGCACGCCGACGACAAGGGTCAATCCGGCGACGGTCGATATCAGTCCTGTGGCCAACGCCGTCCAATAGGTGGTCGCGGCAACCTGTTCTCGGCGTGCAATCGAACTTTCTTCGCTGCGTCGAAATTTGGCGATTTGGTCGTGGATGCTATCCATCGTCCGTTTGCCAATATTGGTCGCGACTAATGTCTGTGCGGATTCAAATCCTGCTTGTCGGCGGACGTCCAACGTGGTCGACAATTCGTCGAGTTTCTGGTCGATCAAATCCTGCAGAGGAGCGATCTTGGCATAGCGGACGGGATCCGACTTGGTAATCGACTCCAATTCGCCGATCAAGCCATCGATGGCGGTAATCGCTTCGTAATACGGTTCGAGATACGGTTCTTGAGCAGTGATTAGAAAACCACGTTGCCCGGTTTCCGCCGACTTGATCGTTGATTCAATGCGTTCGAGCACGCCTAAAAGCTTGTGAGAATGACCGACCAAATCAGTGTGCGCACGCAATCGCCGGGTGTTGTGAAATGTGACGAACCCGGTGATCACCAATAAGATGACGACGGCGGCCACAGCAAACGGTTCCGCCATCCGTTGCGGACGACGAATCGAATCAGGTTCCTTCACTGGGTTTCCATGCAAAATACTTCGAGTGGCGATGTTTGCTCGAATAAGGTGGGGCGTGCATTAATTCGACATTGAGCCAACATAACGGCTAACCATCTGTAACATTGTAGCTTTGTGTATCGGTTTACTGAGATAGTCGTTACAGCCCTGTTCGATACAGCGACTCATATCACCCTGCATGGCATCGGCGGTAAGCGCGATGATCGGGCCGGAAAAACCCATCCGGCGAAGTTTCTCGGCAGTTTGGTAGCCATCCAGTTTGGGCATTTGCATATCTAGCAGAATTAAGTCGTACGATTTCCCCTTGTCAATCAAATTTTTCACTTTCTTAATCGCGACCACGCCATCTTCGGCTTCGTCCACGGTCGCTCCCGCTTTGGCCAATAGCGACTTGCTTAGAAATCGAATATCGCGGCGGTCATCGACCACCAAGATAGAACAATCCAGGGTGATCGATTCGCTCGGTTCCTCCTCCTGGCTGGGTTGGATCATCGCCATCGGCTTGATCATATCAACGCCCTGAACGTCGCCCGTAGCAATCGTCAATGAAAACGTGCTGCCCTGACCTTCGGTGCTTTCAACGGTGATCGTTCCGCCGAGCATTTTGGCTAACCGCTGGCTGATCGCTAACCCGAGTCCCGTCCCCCCGAAGTGACGCGTGACACTCGAGTCGCCCTGCGTGAAGGGTTTGAACAAACGTGCTTGCTGTTCTGGTTTCATGCCGATCCCGGTGTCGACGATATTAATCCTCAGTCGCCGATCTTCATGCAGATAGCGGATTCTTAAGCTTACCTCTCCGCTAGGAGTGAACTTGATCGCGTTGCCGACCAAGTTGATCAAGATTTGTTTTAGACGCTTCGGGTCGGAAATGACTTCCGAGGGGATTTCGCCTTCATAGTCGACATCAAGATTCAAGCCGCTCTCGGTCGCACGCACTTCCATGATCGAGCGAACGTCTTCGATCAATCGGTTTGGTGCAAAACGTTCGGAAGCGATATCCAGTTTGCCAGCTTCGATTTTTGACAGATCTAAAATGTCATTGATGATGTCAAGTAAAAAGTCTCCATTGCGGCGTACGGTCCGGACGTGTTCCAGTGCTTCGGGATGTTCAATCTGCTCTGCGATCAGATCGATGTAGCCAAGGATCGCCGTCATCGGGGTGCGAATTTCATGACTCATGTTGGCCAAGAATTCGCTTTTCGATTCGCTGGCAGCCTCCGCTTGAGCCCGGGCTTCTTGCAGTGAATCCTGCAACTCACGCTGCTCGGTGATATCCCAAATCAATCCCAGGATTCGATTCGGTTCGCCACTGTCGGTCAGCACTTGTTCGCCCACGACGGCGATCCAGCGGACCGATCCATCTGGGCGAAGGATACGGAATTCATCGTCGAGACTTGACTTGCCATGAACCGTTTGTCGCCAAGCGTGACTCATCCGTTTTAGATCGTCGTGATGAACGACTCGCATCAAGGTACGAGCGTCACGTTGGCAGTTCGGGGACAGCCCGAGTAGATCGTACAGCGAATCTTCCCAAAATACCCCTTCTTCACTCCATTCCCAAACTGCCATCCCGCCTGCACGCAGCGCCATCGTCAACCGTTCTTTACCCTCGGCGAGTGCCAGTTCACTTTGTTTCCGCTCGGTGACGTCGCGTGTGATACTGGTCACCAATTTGGCAACGCCCGCCTTGTTGCGAGAGATCAAGCCCAAGTTTTCAACCCAACTCGTTTTGCCGTTGTCTTGGCGGACGATCCGGCAATCAAACCGATAGGACGATTCGCTGCCTCGCACGGCTGATCGCAAGTGGTGGGCGGTTGCCTCGCGATCCTCCGGATGGACGCTCTGGATGACGTCTTCAAACGAGATGTTTTGGCGAGTTTCGCACATTCCGAAGATGGACTGCAGTTCTTCGGACCATTTTATTTTGTCGGTGTTCGGGTTCCATTCCCACGTCCCTAAACGCCCTGCTTGCAGCGACAATTGTAAATGCTGTTCGCGTTTTCGCAGCTCTTCTTGCCCCTGACGCACCTCGGTCACATCGCTACCGTTGGCAACGACAAACACCACCTCGCCGTTTTGATCCCGTGCCGGAGTGAAAATAAAATCGGTGATTCGTTCGGTGCCATCAGGTAGCCAAAACGGCAAGTCTTCGCGATAAACTTCGCCCGCCGCTGCGAGAGCCAATCCGTCGCGGAGCCGCTGTTTCACTTCCTCGTTGTTTCGCCACCATGGGCAATCCCAGAACAAACGATCGATTGTTTCTTCTCGGGATGCACCCAGTTGTCGTAAGGCGATCTCGTTGATGTCCGTGGTCGTTCCATCGAGTTCAATAATGCCGGTGTAGTAGTAGCCATTGTCAAACAACACTTGCAGTTTGCTCTCGGCACGTTCGTAGTCGGCAAGCAACGCGATCAGTTTGGCTTGTTTGTCAGCCAGTTGTTCTGCATTTTGCCGGACCAGATCCTCGGCGGCCTTGCGGTCCTTGATGTCCACGCCCGAGGGAATGACATAGGTGATCTTTCCATCCGCATCACGAATGGGTGCCAGCATGAAATCGATCGTCGTGCGATCATCTTTCCCAATACGAATGACGACGTCGTGTCGAATGGTTTCGCCGTTGATCGCGCGGGCAAACTCTTCTCGCAGTTGAGACGCCACGGCGTCGTCATAGTTCCACCAATGACACTCCCAAAACGGTTTGCCGATCACATCGTCGCGTTGTAGTTGCCCGGCTCGGAGCGCTGTTTGGTTGGCTTCGAGCAAATTGCCCTCGTGATCCAACACGCCGATGAACGCCACGGTATTGTCGATCACTCGCCGCAGATGGTTTTCCCGATCCGCCAATTCGGTCTCGGCTCGGGCTCGCTCGATGCGGACACAGACACGGTTGGCGACGTCCTGCAGTAAATTTAATTCGTCGCGACGCCATTGGTAGGCATGTGACTTCAAGGCCGAGACGACAAAACGAATGCGTTGTTCGGTGACGTACGCCGAATTACAAAATGCACCAATTTGAAACTTACGGAACGTTTCCGCGACGCGAGGATCTTGGTCGCGGTACTGCGTATCGCCCAGATAGAATTGTTTTCCGGCCAGCAGCCTTTCGCGTTCGGCATGCGAGTGAAAATCTTTGACCAAATGTCTTCCCAGCAGCGATGGCTGGGAGTCGCGAGGATGTTCGTAAACAATATCAGCGTATTGCGCGGTCTCGTCAAATTGCACCAACAAACAACGCGATAGTCCGAGGTACTCGCTGGTTTGCCGCGTTGCCAATTGCATTAATTCCGAGACCGACGAAAGCGCATTGAGTTGCGATTGCAAGTCGGAAAGAAATGCAAGGTTCAACTCCGCGCGTTTGCGATCAGTAATATCCTGCGCTGCCAAGATTGCGGTGGTGGGCACTGGGGGTTGAACCGAAAAGTCGAACGAAACTTGTTTTCTCGCGTTGATCCACCGCACTTCACCACTGGGCATCACGATGCGATGTTCAAGATCGCAGCGGCCGTCACCATCCGACTCTAAGCACACTTGAACGCGTTGGATGATTTCATCTCGGTCTTCGGGGTGATAGGTCGTATGGAATTCGTCACGATTGATTGTGATTGCGTTGTCGCTGATTCCGTACATTGCGGCGGCTTCCGCGGCCAATGCGACGGTATTGCTGCGGAAATCGACACGCCCCAGACCGAGCTTGGCCACTTCGACGCCTACCGCCAATTCGCGACGCGATTCTCGTAACTCCTGTTCCGTGCGTTTTCGTTCGGTGATGTCCGTCAGCACGACATGACAACCTCCGATGCTTCCGTCGGGATTTTTTTGCGGAACATACGTCACCTCCTTGATTCGTTTTCCGCGGACGCCGGGGAAAGCCAGTTGCAGTTCGTAGGTTTGTTGGATTCCCTCGAACGCGTCGAGTAGATAGGGTTGGATTTCTTTGAACGTCTGCTCGCCGATCACCTCGACTACCGATTTGCCCACGATCTCGTCAATCGATTGTTGCCAATGTGCGGCGTGAGCCGCATTGGAAAAGCGATACCTCATGTCTCGATCGACAAATGCAAACGCCGGGGGAATGGCATCGGTGATCGTTCGCAGCTGGGCTTCACGCGTAGAGAGCTGCTCTTGACTCGCCTGCAACTCGCGATTGGCCGACTGCAGTTCCTCGTTCATCGCCTGCAGTTCTTCGTTGGACAACCTCAACTGCTCGTTGGTCGACTCGAGTTTCTCGATCGAGCGATGCAAATCCAAACGAGTGGCTTTGAGTTCGCGTTGCAAATCCGCAATGACAGAATCCGAGTTCGATCGGTCGCTTTGCTTCATGGTGTTAAATCTCCCAGCAAAGTTTAGCCGGTCCGTTGCACAATGTAGAGGTCGAGGTTGATCGGCGGTTGCGAATTTACCGAGGTTTTGAAGCGGAATTTGTAGCCGACGAGGGACAAACATGGGTGCACACCAGCCCCCCTTTGCCCGTGTCTTCCGCCCGGCTCTGGAACAGACGTTTTGGCTGGCGGCAAACCGGTCACGCTGGTTGATTCGCGGTCAAGTAGGGCTCGTGTTCACAGGCTCTACTCGCGGGACCTAAGAGTGTAACTCTATTTGCACAGCAGCTCTATTGGCCTGCACCGTCCTGTTCCCGGCATGCAATCTGCATCTCACTATGATCGTTCCGTCCTGAATCTGAATAAAGGCCTGGACGTGACCTAAGAATAGTCAATTGATACATCGATAGTGGAGATCGTAATGAGCAAGAATACACTTCAGGGCAAACGAATCGCGTTTTTGGCCACCGACGGCTTTGAACAAGTTGAACTCACTAAACCTTGGGAGGCCATTAAGGGGGCGGGTGCCGATGTTGTGTTGGTTTCGCCGCAGAAGGGCGAGATCCAAGGCATGAACCACGATGAGAAAGCAGACACCTTCAAGGTGGACAAGACAGTGGATTCGGTATCGGCCGAGGACTTTGACGGGCTGGTTTTGCCGGGCGGTGTTGCCAACCCCGACACGCTTCGCATGTGTGAGGATTCGGTCAGCTTTGTCCGTGATTTCTTCAAGCAGCACAAACCGGTTGCCGCGATTTGCCACGGCCCATGGACCTTGATCGAAGCCGACGTTGTTCGCGGTCGCCGCGTGACATCGTGGCCAAGTTTAAAAACTGACTTGAAAAATGCGGGTGCAGATTGGGTCGACGAGCAATGCGTATGCGACGAAGGACTTGTCACCAGTCGTAATCCCGATGACTTGCCTGCGTTCTGCGACAAGGCGATCGAAGAGTTCGCCGAAGGCAAGCATGCCGAGCAAACGGCCTAAGTAACGCCCGATCTAACCGGCCTTGCGCAGCGATTCAATAGCTGCCGCGTGAATGATCACGTGGCATGCTGCTTCGTCGGTATCAAAATCAATATTTTTAAATTTAGATAAGAAAGTAGACCTCATGGATAAGCACGAAAAACTAATTGATCTGATCTCGGACTTTGATCACGCGATGCTGGTGACACGCGCATCCGACGGGGCGATTGGCTCGCGGCCAATGGCGGTCGCCCAGCTGGAGGATGACGGAGATTTGTGGTTCGTGACCGATCGAAACTCGGGCAAAGTCGCCGATCTGATGCTTGATGATGACGTCGCAGTGACCATGCAGGGAAGCAACAAATTTGTGTCGCTGTCGGGCAAAGCCCACGCGGTGGATGATCAAGCGAAGATCGACGAATTGTGGAACGAAGCCTGGAAGGTCTGGTTTCCCGAAGGTAAATCGAGCCCATCGCTCGTGTTGCTGCGGGTTGAGCCGACGCGTGGCGAGTATTGGGACAACTCAGGAGCGAGCGGGATTAAGTACCTCGTCAAAGCGGGCAAGGCGTATTTGCAGGGCGAGCGGCCGGAGAAAGATGCTTCAATCAATGCGTCGGTTTCGATGTAAACGCCCTCGGCCGCTAGCGAGAAGTCCGTCTCAGAATCGTGGTGGAACACGGTTTGCTTGTTTGCTTCGAGAGCACCTTCGGTGACCACGGATTGCTTCGTGAAACCAGAAGCAATCCGTTTTGAATTATTTGAAATTTACCCTTTTGGCGAGTCCCTGATCATGCGTGTTTTACGACTACTTCCCTTTGCGTTAACGCTTGTCTTGGCAGGGCCCGCGTCATTGATCAACGGTGTCACCCGGGCTGACGATGGGCTGTTTGGCGATGATGACGCGGCGACCGCTCAGGGGGATATTTTAGAGGCAGGCGGTGATTACGCCCGTGGCCTTGGTAAGGGGGCCTTGTTGCGGTCGATGTCAGCGGTACAGCTGCAACGAGCTTTGGAAATGCGATTGCAAAACCGCGAAGAAAGCGTCGAGCAGTACTACGAACTGCAAGAGCTGAGAGCGGATTCGCAGCCCGATGCCCGAGGCACGATCGATGACGAAAAAGCGCGGCGGCTGGCAAAACAGGCGGCTCCGGATCGCTTGACCGAGAACCAGATCGATCGTCAAACCGGACAACTCTATTGGCCCAAGCCTCTAGATCATGACGCGCTTAAACCCTATCGAAAACCCATCGAAGAAACGCTGGCAAAACGAAGTAGCCCGGGGCATACGTACCGCCGTATGGACTATTTGAAAGTCCAGCGGATGATCGATCTGATGCGTGAATCGGTCGAGTCGATCGAAAACAAACTTGACAGCAACGAAGCGGTCGCGTTGAAGAGCTACTTGGCGCAAATTGCTTATGATGCCCGATTTAATGCCGCCGACGAACGCGTTGATTACTAAAGCATGTCCGAACGTTGTGAATCACAAACGGAAATTTTCATGGATGCTCAAACCAACAACGCCCCGCTGAATCATGTACCGTGTCCTCATTGCGGAAAGCACGTCGATGACCGAGCCGTCGCGTGCCCACAGTGTGGCGAAAAAATCTATGTCGAACACCCCGCAGATATCACCCCCACGCGGCACTCGCAGATTGATTTTCCGGGTGAGTCAAATGAGTCGCTGCAGCCCAATGCGCCCGAGATTAAGGATGACCGTCGATGAGTGAGAAATGTTTGATTGCCGAGTTTAACAACCACGAAAAATTTCGCACTGCAATCGAAGTGCTCGAAACAGGTGATTTTACCACGGACGAAGTCTCGATTGTGACCCACGCTGCCGATGAAAACCTCGCGCAACTGCGGCAGGCAACCGAAACGAATGAAAACCAGTTGTCTGCCGAAAAAACGACGGCGGCTTCCACCTTGGCGGGCGGAACGCTGGGCGCTGCACTTGGCACGATGACCATGGTGGGACCGATGTTGGTCGCCGGACCAATCGTCGGAATGGCCGCAGGTGCGGTCGGGGGCAGTTTGTTAAGTGCGGCCAGTCGCTGGGGTGTCCAGCACGATGTCGCCGCCCAATACGAGGCAAAAGTACGCAGCGGTTCTGTGCTAATCATCGTTACCGGCGACGCAATCCGTGTCGACGAAGCGGCTGGCATGTTGCGAACCGTCCCGCCAACGTCGCTCGAGGAATTTGACGCGTAAGTGGTTCAATCGAGTGGACGAAGGTGCGAGTCCCGTCCCGCCACTAAGTCGCGAGGACTCGTGGCCTCGTCCACTACCTCCAAAGCTGACGGTCGTCTTGCGCCATTTCCAAAAAGCAGTTGTTCGCCCCCGTTAGGGGCGGCGGCGCGTGATGGTATCGCGAACCCCGGGTGCGCTTCGCGACCCTGGGCTTTGTCAAACGCCCTCGGCGTCGGTAGGCCGATTTTGGCGATCCGTTTTTGACCACAAGGAACGTGCGGTAATTAAGTTGCGGAAGTCACGTATTCCCGCCGGGCTAGCCCCCAATGCCATCCACTTTGGTAGCCATTGGGGGATGCTCAAGTAGTGGGATTCGCCAGAATTCCCATCTTTGCTGTTGAAACGCAGGAACTCTGGCGAGTCCCACTACGAAAGTAGATGGTATTGGCTTAGCACCGGCGGGATAACAAAAGGCAACTACCATGTCCTATCCGAATTTTTCTCCCGTTTCCCCGCGAATCGCCGGAGGCGATTCGCGGGGAAACGGGAGAGATCGCCTTGGCCGGCTTGCCAGGTAGCAGCCAGTTGCCGCACCGACCGGGGCAAGCCCGGCGGAAGCGAGAAAAGCCAGACTTTCAGTCCGTGTAAATCGCAGGTACCATGCGGTCGAACAACACAGCCCGGCGGAAGTGAGGAAAGTGACCTCGCGAATGACGATGACAGCAACGCGAACCCCGACGGGGTCGGGCAATGCTAGCCGATTTGAACGTTGCTTGTTAGCGAGATATCGAACGTCGTAATGCGGTCTCGCAGTTTTCCGCGGGTAATCCCCAGGATTTCAGCCGCTTGACTTTGGTTGCCGCCGGTCGACTTAAGCACTTCGGTGATCACGTACTTTTCCATGTACTGAGTCGCCTCGGCATAGACATCGGTCGATTTTTCGGCCAACAGCCGTTTGACTAGCTGTGGCAATCCTGCGCCGTCGAGCGTTTCGGTTGACGCCGGGATACCACCCAAGGCATTGTCGGCTGCCTTGACGCGTGTGATCTCCTTTGGCAAGCCGTCGGGGGTGATGACCGGCATCACGGTATCAAGTACGCAGCGGCGGATCACCGCTCGCAATTGACGTACGTTGCCAGGCCAATGGTAGCCCTCGAATAACTCCGCCGCTTCCGGGGACAAGCCTTCCAGGTCGGGTTTGTTGAACTCTTTCTTCGCTTGCGCCATGAAGAACTGCACCAGCGCGGGGACATCGCTCAGACGTTCGCGAAGCGGTGGCAACTCGATGGTGACCCCGTTGAGTCGATACAGCAAGTCCTCGCGGTAATCGCCATCGGCAACCATTTGTTCGAGCGGCCGATTCGTTGCCGCGATGATGCGAACGTCCGTCGTTAATTCTTTGTTTCCGCCGACTCGCTCAAATCGTTGTTCCTGCAACACTCGCAATACCTTGGCTTGAACCGAAGGCGCCATGTCGCCGATTTCGTCCAAAAACAGTGTGCCGCCGTTGCATTGTTCAAATTTACCAATCCGCCGCGATTCAGCCCCTGTGAACGCACCCTTTTCGTGGCCGAACAATTCGCTTTCGAGCAGATTATCAGGAAGTGCCGCACAGTTGACCGCTAAGAAGATTTCGTCGCTGCGATGACTGTACTGATACAATGCACGAGCCACCAACTCTTTGCCCGTTCCGCTCTCTCCGCGAATTAAAATAGGAACGTCTTGCTTGCTAACTTTACCGATTGCTTTGAAAACGCCCAGCATGGCTGGCGATCGGCCAATGAACAGTTCGCCCGACTCGCCAGGCGACTTGTCATCGGCACTAATGGCCACTGGCACGCTGCTGATTTGACGTTGTTCGATTGCCTTTTCAATCAGATCACGAAGCGGATCAACCGAAAGGGGTTTGCCGATGTAGTCGAACGCCCCTAACTGCATCGCTTCAATCGCGGTGCTGCTGGCTGCTTCGACTGTCATAAAGACCACCGGAATGCGGCGATCAAATTCTCGGATCTCGCAGTAGACCGCCAACCCGTTTTGGTCCGGCAATTGAATGTCAAGCAACACGGTGTCAAACGCACCGGCGCGTAATTTCTCGAGACCTTCTTTGGCAGTCGCTGCGGTTTCGACATCCGCAATCGTCGATAGTGCCTTTTCAGTCAGCGCTAGTATCGCGCGATCGTCATCAATGACCAGAACGCTGGGCATGGGCTTTGACCACTTTGACTTAGGAGTAGGAGTGGGCTGAGGATTTGGGTTAAGAGTGGCGACGCGATCATCCATCGGTGATTCCAAGATTCTACATGCTAGTAAGGTTGATTGTCGATCAGGCTGAATTGAAAACGAACGCAACTGGCGTGCCGGGAACTGACATTATTGCACGCCCAGCGATCGCATCACGTGAAAAAAATGCCAGGTGTGGCCAAACGTTCCCCCCACAGGTGAGACCTGAATGCTAGTGGAGTTCCCCGTCGGCAGCGGCAGCACTGCAGTTGGTCGGTCTGCACAGCGACCCGTCCCCACCGTGCCCTGGTTCGCTGGCGTTAATGGTCGAAAGAAAGGCAGTCGCAGGACCGGATTCAAGCTAGCCGGTACACAACGCGGCGAACTTTCAGCTTCCGCGACTGAAAATAATCGAATCGAAATGGCATCGCTTTGCCGCCGATGTGGCAGTGGAATTTTCGGGGCAGAGTTTTCCAGTCTTGGGGACTGGTTTTTTGGGGGCAGGACTTCAATAAGCTATTGGCACGGGTAGCTATTGGCGTTCGATGCCCTGATCCGTCAACACCAACTCGCTCGATTCGGTCAATCGCATTTCGGAGTCGGCATCCTTGATCCAGAGGGTCGTGGGGAAGCAGCGAGTCATTTTGATGATCGTTCGAGGTGGCATCTCGATCTCGTCCTGGCTGTCGTTAGCCTCGCTGATCAACGTCTGCAATTCCGCGGATTCGTTGCGGATCTTGATTTTAATCGCACGTGATTTTGGCCGACCAAACAACTGCACGGCGTAATAGGTCACTCCGTCGGTGGTTGCGACTGCCACGCCGGTGTCGGTGACGTAATCGGCTAGCATGTTTTCACGGTGAGGCGGCGAATCGATCCACCCTTGCACAAAAACATCAATCAGGCCTTCCGCGGTGACCTCGCCGGTGTTGGTGCGATAGGCGATATTCTCGCGGACGACACAGTACGAGTAGCCAGCCGCTTTGGCGCGTTGGGCCGGCGTTTTTCCATCCGCGTTGTGTCCGTACTTACTCGTTTTCGCCATGAAGTTCGCGAAATCCGAGGCGGACTTCATCAAATTCTCGTCTCGGCTCACCGCGTCGAGATCGTGTTTGTTGCGGAACTCGTTTGTCTGTTTGACGATCGCCTGCTCGACTTGCTTGATCATGGTGTCGTCGCCCGACGATGGATCCGCAGATTCGGTGGGCGAGGACCAGAGAACGCTACACAGCAACAGAAAGCAGAATTGGAATCGCCACATTGGAACAACCTTAGCAATCGCGGATTTTTTTGGATGGAAATTTGCTCTGCGAAACGCAACTCGCAATTCCTGCGCCGACGGGATTGCTGTGACCGGACGCCGTAATTTGCACTGGCCTTGTCTGACACTGAGGAAACGTGAGCGATTCGCAGCCATTCGGCTGATCGATAGAGGTCCACTTCCTTGCTTTCCAACGGTCTGGGCTTGCTTTCCAACGGGTCGGGATGCCGCAAACGGGGCCGATTGCGAGCGGTTCATACCAATTTGGGATCGCATCGTTCGATGCAAGCGATTGGTCCACGAAATGCATTGACCATGTCGGCTCACCCATGAAGTTTGCATCTCAAGTGATTCAACGAGCCGAATGGCAATCTCGACAGTCTCAGCAGCTTCCATTACCCGTTCCCCCCTCTCTTCTTACTTGGAGAAATCTGAATGAAGGCAACATTAAAGTATGCGATTTTGACGATCGCATTGGCTGCGTTATCGTTTGACGTGGCATCGGCACAAGATACTCGCAACCAAGAGCGTGACGTGTCTCGTGCCCGTGATCGAGCGAACGTAGGTCAATTGGATGAGAAGACGCGAGGGACCACAATCCGAGTCAGCCAATTGATCGGTTACAACATCCAAAACTCGCAAGGCGAAAGCGTGGGCGAGATCAAGGACATTGTGCTCGATTCAAGGACAGGTAAAGTCCGTTACGCCGCCGTTACCTATGGTGGGTTTCTCGGCATGGGCGACAAGCTGTTTGCCGTTCCCTTCGAAGCGTTTCGGGTCCAAGTTGATCCCGACGAGCTGGATGATCGTGACGACATCGATTCGGACGACTACGTCTTGGTCTTGAACGTCACTCAGGAGCAGCTCGAAGGTCAGCAAGGATTCGATGAAGACAATTGGCCCAATATGGCTGACCGCGCATGGGCTCGCGATCTCGACAAACGATATGGCGTCAATCGTAACGAAGATGCCAAAGAACGCATGCTGCGTGAAAATCGCCAGGATCGTCCGAATCGCGGCAATCGTGAAAACCGGGCGAACCGCGAAAATCGCGAAACCGACAACCAATAGATCGGTCGCACGCGACGATCGTCGGTTTGGAAAAACGACTCGTCACGAGAGACAGGGTTCCCTCGTGGCGATTTTTTTAAGCACTTACGACAGCACCACCCTCAAGCTCTCTTGCAATTTATTTCTACCCAAGTGTGTGAAGGCATAAAAAATGAAATATCCTCTGTTGCTCGCCCTGTTTCTGGCCGTCTCGGTGGGGCTAAGCGGTTGTGATGTCGAACAAGGAGGCACGTCGGGCGCCGTAAGCCCTGCAGCGACGCCCCCCGCAGTCGATGACGACGGCGGCGTCGATATTGATATCGATCCAGGAAACACGCCGATCGGTGATTCCGCTGTCGAAGACCGCGCCGAGCGGCGACAAGAACGGCGTGAAAACATTCGCGACGCGATTGACGACGTGGATGTCAATGTCGGCAACGGCGGCGTGGACGTGAACGTCGACTAGCGGGCTAATGATGTAATCGAAATGCAAATCGTTTTGGTGAGCCGAGGGCCGTAAGAGAACGTCCGGCTTAGGCCAGAGGCCGATACATCCTCTGCCGTGGCCGTAAGGCCACGGGATGTAGCGAATGAGCTGCAAAGGCCGGAGGCCGACACAACGACTGAGTAAATGTGTCGGCCTCCGGCCTTGGATTTGCTGCATTCCAAACCGGTGGTTAGCACCACCGGCATGAATTGTACCGGCCTCCGGCCTTAAAAAAAGAACGAATGCGAGTTGTTAGAGTCACCCTAAGCCGGACGTTCTCGTAAGGCACCGGGTAATGCATGGAACCCGGACGCTGACGCGCGAGCGGCTCACTAAATCAACAGGCCGCTAGCGTCGACTTGGAAATGGCGTAGGTCGCCGGTGGCGTTTTAAGGAATGTCTGAGGTGGGAAACAAAAATTGTGTGATCAGACGCAGCGAATTAGGTTGCATCGCCACGGTCAAATGCGAGCCGACCAGGTGGTGCACCGTCGCGGCTGAGTTTTCGTCGAGTTCCACCGGACGGACATACATATCGATGTTTGCCCAGATCACCAATCGGCGCACATTCGCGTCGACGTCTGCATCGCAGTTCGCACGTAAGGGATCGCCCATCACGGCAATCTCGGGGATCACGTTTCCCGTGGCGTGATGCAATAAATCGGGAACAATGCCTGCCTGCATGACCGGTGCGATGGAAACGAGCGATGACACGTGATGCGATCGGCTCTCTGTGATTGCGCGGCGAGCGATCCAATCACCAAAGCTGTGGGTGACCAACGCAATCGAACCGCTGGATCGATGCTCTTGCAATGTGCTTTGCAATCGAGCAACGCTCTTTTCTAGGTTGCGAAAGATCATGCGATCGGGCCACAGTTGGACATCATCACAATGTCGCTGTAGCGACACTTTCAGTGGCCACAAGAAAAGCGGTGGCTCACAAAAACCAGGGATTAAAAGCACCTTGTCGATCTTGCCCTGAGGATCATCGGGAGGTGTCGATTCTTTCGACGTCAAATCGTTTGACATGGCAAACACAGATTGGGAATCTCGATGGGAATGAGCCGGTTCGGTCTAACTTATCAGTAACAAGTGGATTGGTCGAGCGTTCCGATCCGTGTGCCTCGCACACCATCCTCGCTCAATTCGGGCTCGATAGACTCGCTGCTTCATCCCCGCTGCGGGTGACAGAAACGGCGATTTCGTATTGACGAGATGGGTTCGGCACACTCTTTGCGGATAGGCCTCCGCCACTCCCGCGTCGGTGGGCGTGCATCTCCAAATTTTCAAGGAACGTCAATGTCAATCGCTACAGCGCCCACTTCTTCCTCCGAACCATCCAACTCGGCCAACCAAACCGAGCAAACGAAATTGACGGGCATGGGAGCGATCCCTCATGAAAACGGAGTGGCGTTCCGTGTCTGGGCGCCCCATGCGGATCGAGTCAGTGTGATCGGTGACTTCAACGACTGGTCAGGCGATCGTCACTCGATGGAAAACGAAGGGAACGGGTACTGGTACGGCAATGTCGAAGGGGCGGCGGTCGGCCAAGGGTACAAGTTCCAAATCACCAACGGCGATCAGACATTTGATCGCATCGACCCCTACGCCCGCGAGGTGACCAATTCAATCGGCAAAGGAATCGTTCACGACACCTCCTATGACTGGGAAGGGGACGATTTTCAAATGCCAAACCACAATGAAATCGTCATCTATGAAATGCATATTGGCACCTTCCATCGCAGCGACGAGGATCAACCGGGATCGTTCGAGGACACCATAAAGCGACTTCCCCATCTAAAACAACTCGGGGTCAACGTGCTGCAGATCATGCCGGTGGCCGAGTTCGCAGGTGATTTGTCGTGGGGCTACAATCCCGCGCATATCTTTGCGGTCGAAAGTGCATATGGTGGCCCGGTCGCACTCAAAGATTTTGTCAAGCAAGCTCACGCCCACGGATTCGCCGTTGTGATGGATGTGGTTTACAACCACTTTGGCCCGAGTGATTTGGACCTCTGGCGTTTCGATGGCTGGAGCGAAAACGACAAAGGCGGAATCTATTTCTACAATGACCATCGATCTTCCACACCGTGGGGCGAAACTCGCCCCGATTACGGGCGTGGCGAGGTACGGCAATTCATCTATGACAACGCAAAGATGTGGCTCGAAGATTTCCATGTCGATGGGCTGCGGTATGACATGACTGCCTACATTCGCACGATCAGCGGGATTGGCGACGATGACATCAGCGAAGGTTGGGGATTGATGCAGTGGATCAATCGTGACTTGGCCGAACAGTTCCCAAATTGCTTGCTCGTTGCCGAAGATCTGCAAAAGAATAATTGGTTGACCAAACCGCACGATCATGGCGGTGCGGGGTTTTCAACTCAGTGGGATGCCGCGTTTGTGCATCCCATCCGCGAAGCCGTTCAGCAGATCGATGACGCGCACCGCGACATGTGGGCCGTGCGAGACGCCCTGTGTCACCGCTATAACGACGATGCGATGCAGCGAGTCATTTACAGTGAATCGCACGACGAAGTCGCCAACGGCAAGTCGCGAGTCCCTTCTGAAATCGACCCTGAAAATCCAGAGAGTGCTCATGCTCAGAAACGCTCGGTGCTTGCGGCGGCATTGGCGCTGACCGCTCCGGGAATTCCGATGCTGTTTCAAGGCCAAGAATTACTCGAAGACGATTGGTTCGACGACACCGATCCAATCGACTGGGATCGTGCCGAACAGTTCAAGGGGATCAAGCAATTGTTTCGCGATCTGATTCGATTGCGACTCAACCGCGAGGGAACGACACGCGGTCTGCTTGGTCAGCACATTCACGTGCATCACGTCAACGAAGGGGACAAAGTGATCGCGTTTGTCCGGTCAGGACACGAGGATCCTGAGGGCGATGTCGTGGTGTTAGCGAATTTTGCCAATCGATCGTGGGATGGATACGAAGTCGGGTTTCCCGCCGCAGGACACTGGAAATTGCGTTTCAATTCCGATTGGAAAGGCTATAGCGAAGCGTTTGCCGATAAAGATGTCGACGACGTGGTTGCCGAAGAAACGCACCGTGACGGTTTGCCCGCGACCGCAAATTTGTCGTTCGGTCCCTATGCCGTGTTGGTGTTTTCCAGGTCGTGATGCCGGCCTATTCGGTTTAAGTGGGCCACACGGTTTCAAAGGGGCTGCGCTGTTTGATCAGGTTAACTCGGTTTGATGGGGCGCTATGCCGTTTGGATTTTGGCGACCGCTTGTAACCCGAGTTCCTCGATCGCTGCTTCGCGGATCTTATACTTTTGTATTTTACCCGTGACAGTGGTCGGAAATTGATCAACAACTTTCCAGTAATGCGGCACTTTGAATCGAGCCAGCGACTCATTGCAAAACTCACGCAGCTCGGCTTCGGACACCTCGGATCCTACTTTTAGTTTGACCCATGCCAACACCTCTTCGCCAAACCGGCGGTCTGGCACGCCGACGACTTGCACGTCTTCGACCGCGGGATGTTGATACAGCCGTTCTTCGATCTCGCGAGGGTAAATATTTTCGCCACCGCGGATGATCATGTCGTGCAGTCGACCAGTGATGCGGAAATAGCCGTTGGATTGCCGCATCCCCAGATCGCCGGTGTGCAACCATCCTTCGTCGTCGATGACCGCCGCCGTCTTTTCAGGCATGTTGTAATAACCGAGCATCACTCCATGGCCGCGACCACAAAACTCGCCTTGTTTCCCATCATCGAGCTCTTCGTTCGTGATCGGATCGACGATCTTGGCTTCGAACCCAGGCAATGGACGCCCTACCGTACCGACCCGCAATTCGATGGGATCGTCGGTGCGTGTTTGGGTGATCAGCGGCGATGCCTCGGTTTGTCCATAACCGATCGTCATCTCCGCCGCTCCCATGTCGGTCGTCACATGTTTCATCAATTCGATCGGGCAAGGACTGCCCGCCATGATGCCGGTCCGCAGCGAAGTCAAATCGCGACCGGCGTAGCTAGGGTGTTCCAGTTGGGCAATGAACATCGTCGGCACGCCATACACTGCGGTACAGCGTTCTTTCTCAATCGCGTCGAGTGTCGCCACCGCACTAAAACACTCCGAGGGAAACACCATGGCAGATCCGTGGACAAGACAGCACAAAGTGCCTAGTACACAACCAAAACAGTGATACAGAGGCACCGGCAAAGCGATGCGATCACTCGGCCCGAGTCGCTGCGATTGCCCCGCGTAAAACGCATTCAACAGGATGTTGCGGTGCGAAAGTGTCGCGCCCTTAGGATGTCCCGTGGTGCCGGATGTGTACTGGATGTTGATCGCGTCGGTGCACCGGAGGTTCTCGGCGATTTCCAACACCTCGGATGCGGGGGCCGTCTCGGCTCGGCCCACGAATTCATCCCACATGATCGCATACTCACGCGATTCACCTCGCAACCCGATGATCCACTTTAATTTGGGAAACGCCGCCGACTGCAACGCCCCCGGCTTTGCGGTGGCGAGATCGGGACAGGCTTGGTTGAGGATGTCCCAAAAATGAGTCGACTTGTGGTGGTCGATTAACGCGAGCCCTCGTACCTCGGATTGTTGCAACGCGTACTTCAATTCATCCGCCCGATATGACGGATTGATGTTCACCAATACCACGCCGATCCGCGCCGTCGCAAACTGCAGCAACACCCACTGAGGAACATTTGTAGCCCATACTCCAAAATGGTCGCCAGGCCGGAAACCCACCGCCAATAACCCGCTGGCAACCTGGGTGACCGCATCATCCAACTCGGACCAAGTCATGCGGTTTGGTGGATCACAGAAGACAATCGCGTCATTTTGTGGATGCCGACGCGCGGTCTCTTTAAGAACCTGGCCAATCGTCAATCCATCGACCCAAGGTTTGGTTGTTTCGTTTTGGTTACGAATAGCGATCATGTTTGGACTCCCGCTTTCGAGTACCTCTATTCTAAACGAGTGAGTGAAATGCGGCGTATTTAAAACCGCTAAAAATCTTTTCCACTCGCTGTAAAGGCATGCGTACAATGCGAGATAGATGTTTCGAATTACGACCAGAACAATGATTGGCGGATGATGGTTTCTGGAAAAACGTACTTGAAGTTTCCTAAAACGGAAACGAAGCTTAAAACGGACGCGGAACCCTGCGATCGATGCATTGGAGAGGTCAGCTGATGACGGACGCCTATATTTTGTCGGCGTGCCGAACTCCGATGGGACGGTTCCAAGGCGAATTGGCGCCGTTGGCGGCGACGTCGTTGGGAGCCATCGTGGTGCGCGAAGCGGTCGTGCGGTCTCGTTTATCCGTCGCGGCGGTGAACGAAGTCATTCTTGGCCAAGTATTGACGGCTGGCGTCGGCCAAGCCCCGTCGCGTCAAGCCGCAATCCATGCCGGCTTGCTGCCCTCGGTCGCCGCGCTGACTATCAATAAAGTGTGCGGCTCGGGGCTGAAAGCGATCAGCTTGGCGGCTCAGGCGGTTCAGTGCGGCGATGCCGATGTGGTCGTCGCCGGCGGAATGGAAAGCATGAGTCAGGCGGGATGGGTATTACCACGCGACGCCGCGAAGGTGGGAGATCGTCGTCTGCTCGATTCGCTAACCCACGACGGTCTAACCTGTTCGTTTAGCCGCAGCGCGATGGGGGAAATCGCAGACCAGTTGGCGGAGACGGCGAAGATCTCGCGTAGTGAACAGGATTTGTATGCACTACAAAGTCATCAACGCGCTACGCAGGCAATCGATTCAGGTGGCTTCGACACCGAGATTGTACCTGTGGTTGTCGCTCGACCGTCGGGCGAGTCAACAGTGCGACGTGACTCGGGGCCTCGCAGTGACACCACGCTCGAGTCTCTGTCTGCATTGAAGCCCGCGTTCCATCCTCAGGGGACGGTGACCGCAGGCAATGCTTCGATGATCAGCGACGGCGCGGCAGCCGTGGTCGTTGGAAATCAATCCGCTAGCGAGCGATCGGGGCAACGCCCCCTTTGCCGCATCGTCGCTTCGGCAACGTCCGGCAGTGATCCAGCCCAATTGTTTGTGACTCCGGTCGAGGCGGTCTTAAATGTCGTTCGCAAATCAGGCTATTCACTCAGCGAGATCGATTTGTTCGAAATCAACGAAGCCTTTGCGGTACAGATGCTGGCGTGTCTGGAACAGCTTGCGATTCCGGCGGACCGAGTCAATGTCAATGGAGGGGCGATCGCCTTGGGGCATCCGATCGGCGCCAGCGGAGCGAGGGTGTTGGTAACGCTGTTGCATGCACTGCGGGCCCGCGGAGGACGGTTGGGGGTGGCGGCGCTCTGCTTAGGCGGCGGAAACGCGGTGGCGATGTTGGTCGATACCGAGGTCGGATCATGACGTCATGGATTCCGCTCGGAGAGATGCAGTTGTTGCCGATCAGCGGTGGACGATTGCGGATCGACGGCGGGAATATGTTCGGAGTCGTGCCGCGGATGCTCTGGCAACAGGTCGCAGTACCCGACGAAGAACATCGAATTCGAGTTGAAACGAACTGTCTTCTCGTGCGGACGACCACTTCGCTTGGTTTGATTGATTGTGGATATGGCAGCAAGGCAGCAGAGAAAATTCGCCGTCGCCTTGCAATGGAACCCGACGCACCGCTTGTGCGTAATCTGCAATCTCATCGCATTACCCCTGAAGACATCGATTGGGTGATCTTGACTCATCTGCATTTTGACCACGCCGGCGGATGTACCTACCGCGACGAAAATCATCGGTTGCAGCCCACGTTCCACCGAGCCCGGCACTACGTTCAGCAAGTCGAATGGGACGACGGTGTTGGCAACGTTCCTGAATTGGCGGGATCCTATTTCCAAGACGACTTCCTGCCGTTGGCGGAAGCCGGATTGTTGCAATGGGTCAATTGCAAATCCGAAATCGAACCCGGCATCACGGTTTCACTTACCGGAGGACACACTCGCGGCCACCAGATGGTGAAGTTAAAGTCGCAGGGGGAAACGGCAATCTACCCTGCCGATCTGTGTCCGATGGTGGCTCATCTGCAAACGTTTTGGACGTTGGCGTATGACCAATTTCCGCTGATCGTTCGTCGTTTGAAACCGAGTCTGATACGTGACATCGTCGAACACGACCGATTGATGCTGTTCTCGCACGACCCCGATATCGCGGCGGCACGGCTACGCGTCGACGCAGGCGGCCGGCTCGGCGCGGAACCCGTCTTCACATGATCCTTATCTTCATCAACGAAACAAAACGATGTTAAATGCGGCCGGGGGGCCACCAACTGGATTGTCTAAATCGACCAAATTAATCACAATTTGTCGTGCTCTAGGCGACGCAAATCGTTCATACTCACCGTGGGACTTGCCCTTTTCTAATCATTCACTGTGCTGCTCCATGTCTCCCAAACGCTGGGCATGCAACGTTTCTTCACCTTGGTTTCTTTACTCTCGTTTGGTCTACCACTAGAGGCATGCCATGTCGGACCCCACGCTAAACGATTTGCCTGTGATTCAAGATCTGCCTGTTCCGCTAGAGCGAGATGTGTTTTTGCGGACATTGATTCGCGAGCTATCAGGGACGCTGCAAGATGTCGTCGGGCTCGAAGAAGCCGCTGGGTTTATCAGCATCGTCGGACAACGCGTCGGCGATCAGATCAACGACGACTATCGCACGGCGCTGCAGGTCGATCATCTTGATCGTCATCAGGTGGCCGATGTCTTGGTTGATTTAAAACGTCGGATCCAAGGCGACTTTTATATTGTTGAGCAAGATGAT
Source organism: Rhodopirellula maiorica SM1 (assembly GCF_000346295.1). GTDB lineage: Bacteria > Planctomycetota > Planctomycetia > Pirellulales > Pirellulaceae > Novipirellula > Novipirellula maiorica. The sequence continues at coordinate 22,790 of NZ_ANOG01000268.1, forward strand.
AAAAAAATTGTGCTCAAAAACCGAGCATGTCCGTTTGCGGAAAAGGTGATTGGTCGTCCGTCGCTTTGTATGATGACATCGAATGTCTTTGGAGTGATTGCAGCCGAAAATCTTGGTTACGCCAAGGTCGTGATCGAAGAAGCGATCGCGCGTGGCGACGCGGGTTGTACGATTGTGGTTCATATACTGCCGACCGAAGATGCAATGGCAGCAGATGGCCGTGAATATCTACAAGCTTAAAGTTCGAGCTACATGTCACCCGAAGAATTTACGTCCCTTGCCAATCGCTTTTCCGAAGCGGCATTGCTGGTCACACGCGATGGGATCGTGCTGGCGGCCAACCGGCAATTTCACCGCTTCCAAATCTCAGCTCCGACGCTCGTCGGATGCCGGCTCGCGGATTTGACAGCTACGGCTGAAAGTGAGGTGAACCACTATCTGCGTGCCTGCGCGCGGAACCGTGATCCCGTTGTGGGCGTTTTGTCGTTCAAAACGCAGCAAGGTGACGACGTGGCATTTCGCTGTGACGGTGCGCTGCTGCATCACGATCCCGAGCGCAGCAACACGCAGCTAATGATCAAGTTGGTGCCGCGTGATGAATCGACCACGCAGTTCGCCGTACTGAATCAAAAAGTCGCCGATCTGAATGAAGAGATGCATCGCCGCAAGCAGTTGCAGCAAGATTTGTTAGCACAACGCGAATCTCTGCGTGTGACGCTTGCGAGTATTGGTGACGGTGTGATCGTCTCGGATACCGAGGGGATGGTCACGTTTATGAACCCCATCGCCGAAACGTTAACGGGGTGGCAGCAAGTGGACGCCGTCGGACAGTCGGTCGACACGGTGTTCCAGATCGTCGACGAGGTGACTCGCCAACCCCAAGAGAACCCCGCATCACGCGCGCTACGAAAACGAGCCATCGTGGGGCTTGCCAATCATAGTGTCTTGATCAGCAAAGACGGTGTTCAGCGGCCCATCGATGACAGCGCCGCACCCATCCAACACAACGACGGTGAGATTCTAGGTGTGGTGTTGGTGTTTCGAGATGTTTCCGAGCGACGCGCGGCTGAAATCGAGCAAGGACGATTGGCGGCGTTGGTCGATTCGTCAGAAGATGCGATTCTTGGTCTTACTTTCTCTGGCATCGTAACCGACTGGAACGCCGGAGCGGAAAGATTGTTCGGCTTTTCTGCTGAGGAAACCGTGGGGCAATCGATCTTGTCGTCGATCGTGCCAGAAACAGGCAAGGAAGAGTTTTTCAGTACGCTTGGCCGCGTCGAACAAGGCGAACGAGTGGAACCGTTTGAAGCGATTCGGTTGCGAAAGAATGGCCGATCGGTCCCTGTTGCCATCCGCATCTCACCCATCCTTGATAGCGAGATGAATGTGGTCGGTGCTTCCGCCATCGATCGTGATATTTCAAAACAAAAGGCTTCTGAATTGCGGCGTAATGCGCGGATGGCCGTCACTCAGGTGATCGCGGACAAAAAGAATACGGATCAAGCGATCAAAGAAATCTTAGCGGTGCTCGGAGACATCTTGGGATGGGATGCGGTGCGTTTTTGGAGTGCGCTGCCGGATCAAGATTTTTTGCAACTTCGTCACGCTTGGTGTTCGCACGAATCCAATCACGCCGTAGCGTTGGACGAAACCAATCGCCCCACCTGCGAACGTGGGCAGAATCTCGCCGGATACGTTTGGCATACCGGCGAACCGGCTTGGATCTGTGACATCGCCGCGGACGATCGGTTTGATCGCCAGCACGACGACATTCCCGATACGTTGCACGCCGCATTGGCTTATCCGATCGGCAGCGAAGATGCTTTTTTGGGCGTCATCGAATTGTATAGTGGCGACGTACGATCTTCGGATGAAGATCTGATCGAGATGATGGGCACGGTGGTTTCACAGTTGGTCCAGTTTCTCGAGCGCGATCATGCCGAGAACCAACTTCGGCTCAGCCAACGGGAACTTGTTGACAGCGAAGAGCGTCTTCGGCTAGCGCTTGACGCGGGCCGCATGGGAAGTTGGGAGTGGAGAATTCCGAGTGGCAAAGTGATTTGGTCATCGACCTTGGAAAAGATCCATGGAATCGCCGAAGGAAGTTTCGAAGGCTCGTTCGACGCGTTCCAACGCGATATCTATCCGGCCGATCGCGAGCGTGTTTTGACGAGAATCCAAAATACGGTGCAACAAGGAAACTTACATCATCTCGAGTACCGCATCGTGTGGCCCGATGGCAGCGTGCATTGGCTCGAATCACGCGGGCGAGTGTTTCGTGACGATAGCGGCAACCCTGTGCGGATGATCGGCATCTGTTCGGATGTCACCGAGCGAAAGCAATTAGAGCAGACGCTACGGTTTTTGGCCGAGTCGAGCAAGTCGTTGTCAACGCTGGTCGACTACAAATCGACGCTACAAAAAATCGCCAGTCTGTCGGTTCCCAATTTTGCCGACTGGTGCACCGTTGACATGCTCGAAGCCGATGGGACGGTGCAGCGTTTGGCGGTGGCGCATGTGGATCCCGAAAAGGTTGCGATCGCCGATGAATTGCATCGTCGCTATCCGCCCCGCCCTGATGCCGAATACGGAGTGATGCAAGTTTTGCGATCGGGCGAGGCCGAGTTGATGACGGAGATCCCCGACGCGTTATTGCAAAATGTCGCAGTGGACGACGAGCATTTGCAGATGCTGCGAGAATTGTCGCTGACGTCTTACATGTGCGTGCCTTTGCGTGTTAAAGAGTCGGTGTTGGGGGTGGTAACTTTTGTCGTTGCCGAATCGGGACGTCGCTATAGCCAAACGGACTTGGTGATGGCTGCGGACCTTGCCCACCGCGCGGCGATCGCGATTCAAAACGCACTGCTATACCAACAGGTTCGTGAAGCCGACCGTCGCAAGGATGAGTTTCTTGCGATGCTGGCACATGAACTGCGAAATCCGCTTGCCCCGATTCGCAGCGGACTCGATCTGTTGGCGATGGACTCGCCTAGCCATCGCGAGATCGTGGAATTGATGCAAGACCAAGTCGAACATGTCGTGCGACTGGTTGACGATCTGTTGGATGTGTCGCGGATCATGCGAGGCAAAGTGGAACTTCGCAAAGAAACAACTGGTTTGGCGGACCTCATCAAGCGATCGGTGCATGCGGTCCAATCGACCATTGAACACCGGCATCAAAAATTGACCGTCCAAAACGCGACCGAGCCGATGTACCTAAACGCGGATCCGGTACGAATCGTCCAAGTCATCGAAAACCTGTTGACCAATGCTTCCAAGTATATGGATCCTGGAGGCAAGATTGATTTGATCGTCGAGCGTGATGAGGACACTGCCGTGGTTACGGTCCGCGACACGGGGGTGGGAATCGAAAAAGAGCTTTTGCCGCAAGTGTTTGATTTGTTCACCCAGTCGTCGCGGTCGCTCGATCGATCCCAAGGCGGACTGGGAATTGGCTTGACGCTGGTACAACGACTGGTCGAGATGCATTCGGGATCCGTGTCCGCCCATAGCGACGGACTCGGCCATGGAAGTACCTTTGTCGTGCGTCTGCCGCTTGTCGAAGCCACCCTTCGCTCGTCACCAACGCCTCGTGATGTCGCCAAGGTAGCCGCCTGTCGTATTTGCGTGGTCGATGACAATCGGTCTGCGGCTTGGTTGCTCAAGGCGTTACTAAAGAAAGTGGGCAACCACGAAGTCGAGACCGCCGCCGACGGCCCCACACTGTTGGCGAATATCAACGATTTCCAGCCTCAGGTCGTCTTTCTCGACATTGGATTGCCGGGAATGGACGGCCATCAAGTCGCTCGCGAAATCCGCCAGCAACCCGAGTTTGACGATGTCTTACTCGTTGCCCTGACCGGTTATGGACAAGAGGAAGATCGCAAGAATTCGCGTGCGGCCGGCTTCGATTTACATCTTGTCAAACCACCCTCAGTGGACCAGATCAAAGGCGTGTTCTCGCACCCCAAATTAGCCAACACCATCGCCAAAAAGTCGTAGCGAAACGCATCCAGACTTTAGCATGCTTCGTTTAACCGCTAAATCGATAAGCCATTGGCGGCTTGTTGATTTATTGAGCCGCGACGCGTGAGAGAACGTCCGGCTTAGGCCAGAGGCCGATACAATTTCTGCCGTGGCCGTCAGGCCACGGGATGTAGCGAATGAGCTGCAAAGGCCGGAGGCCGACACAATGACTGAGTAAATGTGTCGGCCTCCGGCCTTGGATTTGCTGCATTCTAAACCGGTGGTTAACACCACCGGCATGAATTGTACCGGCCTCCGGCCTCAAAAAAAGAACGAATGCGAGTTGTTAGAGTCACCCTAAGCCGGACGTTCTCGTGAGCGGCCGGGTCCCGCGCACGACCCGGTGCCTAGACGATTAAATCGACAAGCCGTCAAGAGTTGCGTTGCCTACGCGCGCAAGTCGATTCATGTTTCGACGAATGTCGCAACGGAATCAATTCGAAGTTCCTTGACTGCACCATCTTCTGTGTTGATCCGCCAGCACACTGAATTCTAACAATGGTATCTACTTTTGGATGCAGTAGATTCGCGTGGCGGTGCGGATCAGTAGTCGGTCGCCTGCGATCGCAGGCGTCGCCATCGCCATGTCGTCCTCGGCTAACGGGTTGCTGCCTAATAACTCAAACTCCGTGCCGGCCTTGATCACCGAGGTGACGCCGTCTTCGTTGATACAGAAAATCTTGCCGCCATAAGCCCACGGCGATGACGTGAACTCGCCTCCATTGGGAATTCGGACTTTGGAGTAGATTTCGGAACCGTCGGCGGCATCATAGGCCGCAAACAAGCCGCGGTCATACAACACATACACGACTCCCTCATACGCAATCGTGGTCGGGTTGTACGGCGCCCCGGTCGGTTGACTCCAGACGATTGATTCGTTCGCGGTTTCGGTTCCCTCGAGCGAGATGTCGCCTTCGGCGCCGGGACGAATCGCGTACAGTGGTCGATCGCTGTCACCGACGTACCCGGAACTTATGTAGAGCAACCCGTTGTGCTGGTAAGGCGTCGCGATCGTGATGCTCGACATGCCGGTCAAAGACCACAACAAGTTACCATCCAAATCATACGAGCGAACTTTTCCCGAACCCAGTGTCACGATCTCGCGACGCAATTCGTTCTCCCAGATGTAAGGTGTCGACCAATTGCTCTTTTCCTCTCGCGGAGTCCGCCAGATTTGTTCGCCTGTGCGTTTGTCCAACGCCATCAAGTAAGAATCTTCGTCGTTGTCGTTGACCACATACAACCGATCGCCAAACAAAACCGGTGACGCCGCCGTTCCCCAGCCGTATCGCGTTTTACGTGGCTCGAGGTTGTGCATCCAAACTTCGTTGCCATCCATGTCAAAGCAGTAAACACCCACTCCGCCAAACATCGCGTAAACGTGTTCCCCATCGGTGACGGGCGTCTCCGATGCATAACTGTTTTTGAGATGGATCGATGTTTTCGGTGATGCCTTACGAACCTGTTTTTTCCAAAGCACATCACCGCTGTTCAAATCCAAGCAGATCACGACCCACTCATGTTCCGATGCAGGCAGCTCAGGCCGATTGCCACCGAAATACAACCCCTTCTTGGGCTCTTCACCATCGCCGTGGTTGATGACGGTGGTCAAAAAGACTCGGTTTTCCCAAACGATGGGCGACGACCATCCGCGTCCAGGAATATCTGTTTTCCAGGCCACATTTTCGCTGGCCGTCCACTCGGTCGGAAGATCATTTGCGTCGGTGACGACGCCGTCGGCATTAGGACCGCGAAACTGCGGCCATGCATCGGCTGCGACAACAAAACACGGCATGACAAGCCAAATGCATAGAAACAGTCCGTAAGCCTTCGCAGAGTGACAGAATCGCATCACACGTACCGTTAAATTTTGTGTTGAAAGTGGGAAGATCAGGATCCGGAATGCGGATTGTAGCGACTCTTTGCCTGAGGTGACAGAAACAGCGCCGCCGAAAACGCCAACCGAGCAAGAGTCTGAACCTCGGAGGGATACGACTTTGGCAAAACGGTTTATACTGGGTTTGCCATGTCCAATTTGATGAACCTTTCTGAAGGATCGAAGCCCGACAACCATGAGTGACACGCTGCCCCCCAGACGCCGACGTGTCTCTTCTCCGAGACGTTGGCTGTTTCGCGTCCTGGCGGTCCTCGTGGGTCTGGTTCCGCTGATTCTCTTTGAAGTGTCGCTAAGAATGATGGATTGGCAGCCGCGCGTCGAACTGCATGATCCGTTTGTTGATTTTCAAAACGTGCGTCCTTTGTTCGTGCCATCCGAGGATCAGCGAAATTGGGTCATGGCCGCTAATCGGATTGAGTACTTTCAACCCGAGTCGTTCGCGATCTCGAAACAGCCCAGCGAATTTCGGATCGTGTGTTTGGGAGGATCCACGGTTCAAGGCAGACCGTATTCGATCGAAACCTCATTTACCACGTGGTTGCAACTTAGTCTGCAGGCGGCCGACCCGGCGACGCAGTGGGAAGTGATCAATTGCGGCGGCGTGTCTTACGCTAGCTATCGATTGGTCCCGATCCTCGAAGAGATGCTGCAGCATGAACCCGATCTGATCGTGTTGGCCACCGGGCACAACGAATTTCTCGAAGATCGTTCGTACGCCGGAATCAAACAAGTGCCGGACAGCATCGCGGGGGCTTATCAGCGAATGACCCGGCTGCGAGTAACCCAATGGGTTCAGCAGCTTGTTGCCTCTTCTCGCCGAGACTCCTCTAACCAAGAAAAGACCAGCGATAGCGAAGCTCAAAACATACTAGCGACCGAGGTCGATGCGCTGCTGGATTATCAAGGCGGGCTAGCGGCTTATCATCGCGATGCGAATTGGAGCCAAGCGGTGGTAACCCACTTTCGACATAACTTGCACCGCATGATCCAAATGGCGGATGCCGCTGCGGTTCCGATCGTGTTGGTCGACCTGCCTGTGAACCTGCGAGATTGTCCGCCCTTCAAAAGCCAAGACACCGGCGGGATCAGTGACGCCGACCAGAGACGTTGTCAGCAACTGATTGCCGAAGCTCGCGATATGTTTACTCGCGACCGACAACAAGCGATCAAAAAACTCGAGCTAGCCGTCGCCATTAATCCTCAGCACGCCGGTTTACACTATCAATTGGGACTCCTGTTGCTTGACAATAAACAATTCGAGCGAGCGAAGAAGCATCTGCAAATTGCCAATGACGAAGACATCTGTCCGCTACGGATCGTGACGGCGAACCGAAATGTGCTGCGACAAGCGGCACAGGATCGCGATGTACCAATCGTGGCAGCGCGTCAGCGTTTTGAATCACTCAGCCTCGGAGGAATTCCCGGCGATAACGTTCTACTGGATCACGTGCATCCAACGATTCCTGGGCACCAGGCGATTGCGTCTGAGATCATGGAGATGCTCATTTCGATGCAGATCGTGTCGCCACGTGATAATTGGCAGACCACTCGAGAACAGAGTTTTGCCCGTCACTGGGAAACGCTGACTCCGGTGTACTTTGAACGTGGCAAACAGCGGCTCGAGGGGTTGCAGATGTGGACCGAAGGACGGTCAAAGAAAATTCGCAACGCCAGTACGAATGCGGTCGACACATCGTCCGCGGGACGATGATTCGTTTGGCCATTTTGGCAGTAAATTATCTCAGCGTAAGATTTTTAGGTCCGCGACACGGCACATGTTTTGCAACCCATCTCCAACTGCCTGTTGGTAAACCTAAACAGCGTTGCCCCAAACGGCTAACGGGATTCCACCCAAAGATTCCTGCCAGCTTCGTAATCCGATACCTTCAATGTGAGAGTCTTTTGAAAATGCGTACGCGAATTTTTGCTTTCTTGTTAGGCAGTGTTTTCGTCGCCACATCAACGGCGTTTGCCCAGGACGTGATCTTGTATCGGCCAGTCGTGCAGCCGGTTGCCGCTGCCCCGATGGTGGTCGCCAGACCTAACTATTCGCCCGTTGCGGCCCCGGTCGTGACGTCGCCGGTGGTGGTTCAGCGACCGACGCTCTACGACCCACAGCCGGTCGCCCCGGTGGTATCGTACTCGCCCGCGGTTCCCGCAGCGCCAGCGGCCTATGTTGCACCCGTCGCGCCTGCACCGGTCGTGGTCCGACCAAAAGTCTATGTCCCTGGCCGCCCGATCTATAATTTCTTTCAGGCAATCACACCGTAGACAAATTCCATGCCCCTGATCGCTGTAGCGAAAGTCGCAGAGACTTTCGGCCGCACGAGTAAACCCGAAACTCTCTGCGAGTTTCGCTACGAAATGCTTCACAGCGTCGCCTTTCGGCACCTGCGATTTATGTGTGCTGAAAGTCTGGCTGCCCTCGCTTTCGCCGGGCTTGCCCCCAAAGCCATCGACTTTGGCAACCACAGGGGG
>NZ_ANOG01000269.1 GCF_000346295.1 Rhodopirellula maiorica SM1
GCGAGTGATCCACAGAAACGCCGTCAACGACAGCACGCCCAACACACGCCGCTGAGCAGTCGTCCAAACGCCTAAATCCTGAAGCTGCATCGAACAACTTCGTGACAAGCCTCGCGTTAACAACACTCCGGCCACCACGATCATGATCGCGGCAACAGGCACCCCGATCTTCAGCCACGAAAAAAAATCGACGGTTCGCTCGCTCTGTTGCTCGTAAATCGAGACAAACACGCCGTTGGGAGGCGTGCCGATGATCGTCGCAATCCCGCCGATACTCGATCCATATGCGACCGCCAACAACAATGGCACATGCAGTCGCGAGTCCTTTTGTTCATGCAGTACCGCAATCGCCACGGGCAACATGATCAGCGCCGTTGCGGTATTCGATATCCACATGCTTGAAAATGCCGAGGCGGCTAAAAACCCTAGCACGATTCGTCGCTGGGAACTTGTACCCAACAATTTCATCAAGCCATGCGAAACTCGCAAATGCGTTTGCGAATGTTCGGCGGCTCGCGAGATCATAAATCCGGCCATAAACAACAGCACAAACTTGTCACCATACGCTTCGGCAAGCTGTCGATGGTCTAACACTCCGGCAAACGGGAAAACGACAAACGGCACCAGCGATGTGACCGGAATGGGAACCGCTTCGGTACACCACCAAACGCCACACAGCGAGGTGACGGCCGCCGTGACCGCGGCGGGATGCGAAAGCCCAAACATCGTCACGCATAAACCATAAATGACCAACGCTACCGCAATTCCAGCAGCGGTACAAAGAACGCGAAAATGCAGCATTCGGGCAGGTTCCAAGAAAAGCAAATCGACAGAGGAAGGGTATAGAGAGCGAGATCAAACTGCCGACGCTGGGGGAGTCCAACACCGTCATTGAAGCAAAACAGTGTAGCGAATTTGTGGGGGGAAAGGCGTATGGTGACAGACCCTTTCCCAGCGGATCGCCAGACGGATAGCTGTTCCACTCGCTTGCACTGTCCTCTATTTGCAGCCAATCGACTCGCGAACCAGTGAACGCATGTCTGTGTTTCTGCCAAATCGGCTGGCGGAGCCGCAATGCAACTCTATCGAATCCCAGCGAACCCCTTTTCGCTGGGGCGATGCCTAAAAGACCTTTGTAATTTTCGCCCTACCTCGGCTCTGCTAAACGATTCGTAAACGTTAGAATAAAAGTCGTCGAAACGACCTATTCTTTTCTGTCAGTAAATTGGGTTCCCAATATGAGCACCGAAACAAACGCCAGCCGTGCGTATCAGCATCTACGAAACAAGTTGATCTCGGGTGAATTTGAACCGGGCGCTCGTCTGTTGTATGGTCCGATCGGCAAAGAAATCGGAGTCAGTGCGACGCCGGTGCGGGAAGCCGCTGGGCAACTTGCCAACGAAGGCCTCGTCGATCTGGTTCCCAACATGGGGGCCATCGTCCGATCGCTTGATCGTTCCGCCCTAATCGACATCTACGAAGTGCGTGAGGTGATCGAGCCCTACACGGCGGCTCGGGCTGCCGAACGAGCCACTCCAGAGCAAATGGCTAAGATTCAAGCCGAATTAAAGCGGATGGAAGAATTGACCGCGAAGCAAGAAAAAGCCTCGGCCCAGTATGCGGGCAAGCGGATTAAAGGTCAATTTGACAAGGCCGACTATCAATTTCACATGCTGATCATCGAGGCCACCGGCAATCAGGCACTCGTTCATACGGCGTCACAATCCCAGGTCTTAACACGGGTATTTGCTATCCGCCGACACCGTCATGATGTCGTTGCGATGAAACGCACGTGCAAAGATCACCAAAAGATCTATCGAGCGATCAAGAAACATGACGCCGAAGCTGCCCGCGAAGCCGCCGCTGCCCACATCCGCAACGGTCTAAAAGTCTCGTTGCTGGAAATCGACGAAAACGAAAACGGCGAAGCCTAGTACTGCGTTCAAATCCGATTTCCTGTAGCGAAACTCGTCAAGAGTTTCGTTCCTCGCAAGTCAAACTTGCCGTCTTCAACTTGATCGTACTCTCGATCTTAATCTCCTCCACGCCACCGACTGTCTCCGGCGTAATTCGCTGAAGATTAGGATTAAGAGTAAGATTATGAGTAAGAAGGGAAAGCGAAAAAAACTTGCGAATTCGATTCCGGGGCCACAGCGTGATTGAAGGACGATGGCGTTGGCACTAATGCCCTGCCAATATCGTGGCGAGGTTTCGGTACTCGTTGTACAGCCGATCGTAGGCTGCGGTCCGTTCGCTTCGCGGACGGACGATGTCTTGTTTCCCGTCGGGGACACCCGCCATCGCGGTGGCCGCTTTGCTGACACTCGAAAAACCGCTTGCTTCCGATCCTGCTGCAATCATTCCCAACACCGCCGCGCCGACTGCCGGGCCTTGCGTTGATGGATGAATTTCAATTTCCATCCCCAGGACATCGGCATACACCTCGACGAACGTGCGGTTGTGGTGCGGTAATCCTCCGGTGGCAACCAATCGATCGATCGGTGCACCGCCGTCACGAAGCAATTCGACGATCCAGCGGAGCCCAAAGGCTGAGCCTTCCATTAGCGCCAGATACAAATGTTCCGGACCGTGGGCGAGTCCCAAACCGGTGAACGCACCACGCAAGCTGCCGTCCATCAACGGCGTGCGGCAACCATTCATCCAGTCCATACACATCACGCCTTCGGCGCCCGGCGGCAATCGCAGTGCCGCTTCGGCCAGCGAGTCAAAGGAATCAAGTCCAAGCAATCGCCGTAACCACGCGAACGCATCGCCGACCGCAGCTTGACCTGTTTCGTACCCAAACATGCCTGGCAAAATGCCGCCATCGACCACCCCCGCGATCCCAGGGATATCGGCTGCGGTGGTGGCGTTCAGCATGTGACAACTGCTGGTCCCCATCACCATCACCAGCACCCCGGCGTCAGCGGCGCCGACACCTGGTACAGCCGAGTGGGCGTCAATAATCGCGGTGGAAACCGGAATGCCTTGGCAAAGTCCGAATCGCTCCGCCATCGTTGCGGTCAACCCCCCGGCGGGCTCGCCAGGCGAACGCATCACCCCCGGTAGGCATTCTTTTGCCGCCGTGGCTAACTGCGGATGGACGGCAGCAAAGTAGTCGCTCGATGGATAACCGTCCGTCGCGGACCACATTGCCTTGTAGCCAGCTTGGCAGGTCGATCGAGTCAGCGAAGCGGCGGGCCCACCTACCAATTGCCACACGAACCAGTCTCCGGCTTCCAGCCAAACTTCGGCCGCCGAGGCGACTTCGGGAGCATTTTCGATCGTTTCGAGCATTTTGGGAAAGAACCATTCCAACCCGATCGTGCCGCCATAACGCTGCAAAAACGGTTCGTCACGCTCTCGGGCAACCGCATTCATTCGCTCGGTCTGCTCAAGTGCACCATGGTGTTTCCAAAGCTTCGGCCAAGCCAACGGAGTCGCACGAAACTTCTCCAGTTCACACAAGGGTGTGCCATCGAGTGTGGTCGGCAGCATCGTGCAACTGGTGAAATCGACTCCGATGCCGACGATCGTTTCGGCATCCAATTCCGCGTCGCGGATCGCAGCACGTGTTGCTTCGGCGGCTGAATCGATCCAGTCGCCTGGGGCTTGTAGTGCATACCGCGGTGGTAACGGGACATCGCAATTCGGCAACGACTGAGTGATTTGGCCATGAGCGTAATCACGTGATGCCAAGCCGAGTTGGTTGCCCGCAGCGTCGATCAGAATCGCACGTACCGATTCGGTTCCAAAGTCTAACCCGAGGGCGACCGGTCTATCCAAGGCAGCGGAGTTCATCACAATTCCTCTATTTCGACTGCGTCGGTGTCAATTCGGCCGGATCGACCACCACGTGCTTGATCAATTCCCGTTTCCAGGTATAGGTGATGTGGACCATCCCGTCATCGGTTTGGATGATTGCCGGGTAGCTGAACTCACCTGATTTTTCCTTCTCAAGCACTCCGACTTCTGTCCAATTTATTCCGTCCTCGGAAACGGCGAGGTTCAACAAACTTCGCTTGCCCCAGCCATTGTCGGACGACCCAAGATGGTTGTAGATCATCAATTGACGGCCGTCGGTGAGCGTCACGACATCGATTCCCGAATTCGGATTGGGCATGTTGGTCGCGACCAATTTCGACCATGTCTCACCGCCATCGGTGGACTCGGTCAACGCAATCACACTTTCTTGGGTGCGGCAAAGTGCTTGCAGTCGACCATCAGGATAGGTCAAAATTGTCGGCTGAATCGCACTAAATTCTTTGCCGTCGTTGATCGGTCCGATGCGTTTCCAGGTACCACTAAGCTCGCCATCGGCCAACGTGATTTTTTCGAAATGGACTCGCCATCCTTCGTTTTCGGTGGACGAACCGCAGAGCAGCGTTTTGCCATCGCTGAGCAAAATCGGTTTGCAGCGAACCGGACCATCAATGCCTTCGGGCAATCGTACGCGGTCGGTAAACGTGCGTCCGCGATCGTAGCTGACCATCATCTCGCCCCACCAACTGTGCGGCCGCGGTCCGACTTTGAAAAACAGTAACAAGGGGCCATCGCCGGGCGGTTGATACAGTACCGGGTTCCAGCACGGGTGACGCATGCCATCATGTTGAACGCCGTCGGCCACGTTCAAAGGTCGTGACCACTTGAGTCCGTCATGGAAGCTGGTCCAAATCACCACGTCTTTGTTCCCTTCCCTGCTTCCACCAAACCATGATGCGACCAATCCGCGAGAGGTTTGGCAAATGGTCGACGCATGACACGCTTTGAACGGAGCGTCCTTGAAAATGAACTCGCTCGAGACCAGGCCTGGGAATGCAGGCTCGGCAGCAGGTTTCGGTTCGCTTGGCATCATTTCGTCGGAAGTGAATGTCACACAATCATCATGAGCAATGTGGTAGATCCGACCGTTCTCGCTGCCGACCAACAAGTCCGGTTTGCCGTCGTTGTTAAAGTCACACACGGTGGGGCTCGACGTGTGTCCGGCGACATTTCGTTTGGCCAAGTTGCCGACCTTTTTCAGCATCACTTTGCCATCGACATCGGCACAATTGCGATACCACGTTGCGTTTTCAGAGTTGACCAGCACGTCGAGTCGTGAATCGCCATCCCAATCGACTACCGCCAACTTGACTCGCCCCGATCGACCGCAAGTTCCCGAATTCAGCTGTAGCGGTTGTCCGGCTTCGTCAATGAAAATTCGCTCGGCTGCTCCGCCGTCGCGGCGAAGCGTTAGATAACCTTCTTGGTCCAGCATCACCAAGTCGAGTTTCTTGTCGCCATCGAAATCGATCGCCATCGGTGTGGTTCGCCACTGAGTCAATGCGGCGCTGGACAAGGTTTGCCACCAATACCATTTCGGGGGCGCTTCACGTTGTCCGGTATCGAAATTCTTTTCAACAAGCGTGCCGGATTCGTTGGTCAACATGCCCAATTGCGACAGGATCGAATTGTAAACGATGTCACCATCGCCATCGCCGTCCCAATCGGCAACCGACAACGTGGTGTAACCCCACTTAGCTTCGGCTGGGCCTTGGATCGAACCACTCGGGCCGGCCATCACACGAAACGGTTGCTGAGAACCATCGTCGTGTTTGACCTCCAACAGTTTCGGGGCTGCCCATTTCGGTAGCCCATTTTTCGCATCGCCAAGGTTCTCGAAGTAGCCAATCGATCCAGCGGTATTGCCACAGATGATGTCTTCGTCACCATCGTTGTCCCAGTCATATGCAAATGGAGTTGCCAGTGCACCGAACTTGAGTGTATCGGCTTGTTGTTGGAAGTATTGCGGAGCTTTGAAAACAGGCTGGTGGTCACGAAGTTCGCCAGTGTTTTCCACCAAGGCAACGCGTCCATCCTCGTCTCCCACGATCAAGTCGAGGTCGCCATCGGCGTCCCAGTCGACGGCCGTTGGTGTAATCATTTGTAGATGCATTACCAGCGGATTGCCGATATCATCGTTCAATTTTCGGCCCGCCGCGTACACAGGTTCGGTACGAGTACCGATATTCTGAAAATAGGTGAAACCGTCCAGAAATTCACCGCACAACAAGTCCAGATCACCATCGTTATCAAAGTCGGCAAAGTTCGGGCTCGGCCAGCCGTAGACATCGATCTCGCCGCCACCAGCTTGCAAACGCTCAGGTTGCGAGGAATATTTAGGCTCGTCGTCGCTGCCTTCGTTCTCGATCAAATAAACATAACCGTGCAGTGGCCCGTTTCGCCAATGCCCGTGGTTGTCATAGGCGTGATCCCAACTGTAATCGGTCCAATCGCCGCTGCCGACGACGATGTCTTGATCCCCGTCACCGTCGTAATCGACGTACCGCCACATGTTCGCGCGAGTATTGCCCTTGGTGTGATGGTTCGGGTTGGAGTGGGCGTTGATCTTGGTCGGTTTTGAAAAATTGAACTTGCCTGTCTTCGCGTCACGGCGAAACTCTTTTGCCGGCAACATCACGATCGGTTCACCATCAACCACGCTCATCTGCATGAAATGGCTGCCGTGGGCAATCCGAACTCCCGCCTTGAAAACCGGCATCTTTTCATTTGGATCTTGGGACGGATTCTCGAAAAAGTAGGTGCCGTTGGATGGTTTGTCAGGACAACTGACCAACAGGTCCATGTCACCGTCGTTGTCGTAATCCATCGGCAATGGAAACGCCCACAGCCCCACGCCCAAGTCGACTTGCAAGCCTGGGGTGTTGTATTCCAGCGGTTGCAGTTTCCACTGCGGTTCGTCCGCCACGGCAAATGAGCTGAGCGTCAAGACGCACATCCAGCAATAAATAGTCAAGTTCGATAACTTCATTTCTTCTCTTTCGGTAGGGCTCGGCGGGCGTTCATCGTGGTTAAATGAGTGTCGAGTCGAGTACGCATCTGCGCTGCAATCTCGGGAAGCGATGCACTCAAATCGTGCTGTTCCGCAAGATCGGTTTGAAGATCGTACAACTCGATACGATCGTCTTCGGCAAAGTGGATGATCTTGTAGCGTCCGTGGCGAAACGCCGATTGCGGACGTGTTTGGCTGACGGCAAAATCGTTCACTCCGATCGACTGTTGCGCATCTTTGAATCCAGTTTCAGGATGGTAATAAGGGAAGTGCCAAATCAGGCTGCGGTCAAATTGTAATCGAGGATTGCTCAGTAGTGGTGTGATGCTGATGCCATCAACATCGTTTTGGACCGAAGAGATTGCGGTAGCGCTTGCAATATCGACAAACGTCGGCAACAGGTCGTAGCCAATCACGGCGGTGTCGCTGCTGGCACCCGCGGTGATTTTGCCGGGCCAGCGAGCGATCATCGGTACGCGAATCCCCCCTTCGTACAGGTTCCACTTGGATCCTCGTAGCGGAGCATTACCGCAATATTCGGGGTGACCTCCGTTGTCCGACAA
Organism: Rhodopirellula maiorica SM1; assembly: GCF_000346295.1. Classification (GTDB taxonomy): domain Bacteria; phylum Planctomycetota; class Planctomycetia; order Pirellulales; family Pirellulaceae; genus Novipirellula; species Novipirellula maiorica. The sequence goes on from NZ_ANOG01000269.1 coordinate 7,396, forward strand.
AAAGACGACCAACGTATTTTCTCGTTGTTCCGATTTGTCGATCGCCGCTAGGATTTCGCCCACATGATGATCCAACGTTTCGACGAACGCGGCATACTGTAGTCGCTTGGATCGCTGTGGGATTGTTTCAGGAAGCTTGGCATCATACTTTTCCACCAACCAACGACAGCGGTTTTTCACCGGTGTATGAACATAAAACGACGACGCCATCAAAAAGTACGGTCGGTCATGAGGGCGACGAATGTAGTCGCAAACGCGTTGCACCATCGAATCTTCGGGGATCACGCCAGCGTCGGATTCCCGTTTGCGATTCGCTTTGGTCCAGGCATAGGGGTGGTCGCCAAAATCTTCCTCGGCGACTTCGAAACCTTGCTTCGGCGGACCATACTCGGGATGCCAACCCAAATAACGTCGATGATGCTGGCTGACATGCCATTTGCCGAAAAACGCCGTTTGGTAATCCTGCATCGCCATCCGCTCGGCAATCGTTGTTTCCGCCAGCGGCAGGTTCAATGTGAGTGGAGGCGTTATCAGCGGGACATCCCCTTCGATTCGCTGGCGGCCGGGGGCTTCTTTGGTGACAAATTCAAAACCGAGTCGCGGGACTGCTTTGCCCGTCAGGATACTGGCACGTGCGGCCGAGCAAATCGGCGCCGGCGAATAGGCACTGGTAAAACGCATGCCTTCGCTCGCCAAACGGTTGATGTTGGGGGTTTCATGCCAAGCGTGTCCATAGCATCCCAAGTCCGACCAACCCAAATCGTCCACTAAAATGAACACGATATTGGGTTGCTCGCTGGCCCGCAGCGGCGAAAGTGTCCCGGCAGTCACAAGGAGAAGGGCGAAAAGAAATTGCATCCTAACTTTGCACATCGAGCTTGAATCTCTATTGTTCGTGAGAAAGAAAGGGGGGGAGGGAGGCCGGTTGTGCTCGGTTGCCGTGGGGACGCTATTCCTGCACGGAATCGGTTGTCTTTTCGCTGCTGAATATTGCAACCAGCGATCCGAGCAGGATGATTGCGGAGGGGCCAATCACGATCACCAACAATGGATGAAACGGACTAGCGATGCGATCAAGCTGCGTTGGCCAGTAATCGGTTTGCGACGCAGCCATCCATGCGATCAATAGCATCCCGCTGATCAGCACCAGTACCGCCGCACCGCCTCGGATCTTGGGAACAATGATGCCGAGCAAAAATAGGCCAATGATGGCCGCCCCGAGGACTGCCGATAAAATCCACCAAATATCCAGTGCACTTTCGGTCAGTCGGACCAGTGCCAATGCCATCACCGTTCCCATCGCGCCCCATGCGATCGTCGATGCGCGAAGCACGCGGACGTGTTCGGTATCGGACGATTCAGGACGCAGCAGTCGCTTGTAGAAATCGCTCATGACCAACGTGGCCGATGAGTTCAGCGACGTGGAAACGGTGCTCATTGCTGCGGCAAACACCGCCGCGATCAACAGCCCACGAGCTCCCATTGGCAAATTCGAAGCAATGAAATGTGGAAATACACGGTCGCCAAGGTCCTTTTCTGACAATCCGTCAATCGTCTCGTTCAATCGGGAAGCGTACTCCGGTGCATCCGTGGCAATCCCAGCCTGCATCATCTTTTGTTCCGCGACGATGACACGGACTTCTTGCGTTTGTTCGGGATGGCTTTCGTAGTAGGCAAAAAGCGATGATCCGATAAACAAAAACAACGCACTGACGGGCACGTACAATAACGCTCCGAACCAAACGCTTTTGGCCGCTTCACGGTCGGTGCTGGCGGCGATGTATCGCTGGACGTAACTTTGGTCGACGCCAAAATTACGCAGGTTGTCGAACAATCCATATGCCAACACGACCCACAGCGTCGGTTGCGACACCGCGAATAGCGAGGTGCTGCCGAGCGAGAATTTCTCGTTGCGATTGGCGACCTCGATCACTTCGCTCGGACCGCCTGGCATGTCAAACAACAAGATGCCAAGCGCCAGAAGTGCTCCGGCTAACAAGACGACCGCTTGAATCGCGTCGGCCCAGATCACCGCGACAATGCCGCCGACAAACGAGTAAATCGTAACGATGATTCCCGTCACGATGATCACAATGCGGATGTCCCAACCAAACAGCACGGCCATCGGCAGTGCCATCAAGTACATTACCACTCCGATGCGAGCAATCTGAAACAGCAAGTAAAAGCAGCTGGCGTACAGTCGCGCCCATAAACCAAAGCGGTTTTCCAGCAACGAATAGGCCGACACCTCGCCCGACTGGCGATACAGCGGCAGAAAAAAACGTACCGCGATCGCCGCCGCGAAAGGTAGCGCCAGCGAGAAGGCAAAGGCGTTCCAATTATCGACAAACGCTTTACCCGGTAACGCTAGGTAGCTGATGCTGCTTAGATACGTGGCAAAGATCGATAGACCACACAACCATCCCGGCAACGTACGTCCGCCGGCCGTGAATTGATCCGCAGTGTTGTTGCGTCGCCAGAAAAACAACCCCAATGCCATGATGGCAACGAAGTATCCTGACAATACGAACCAGTCGACACCGGTAAAGAAAACAGCAGCAATCACAGAGCCCCTACTCCTCGCAATACCTCGGCAACACGCTCACGCTGAGGGGCAAGGAACGGGTGGAATGGATCCGCAGGCAGATCGCTGCAAATTCCAATCAATGATAACGCGGACTTGGTGGCTTTGATGTGACGCGATGCGTATTTGCCAACCTCGTAGATCTTTTGGAATTCCAAGATCAATTCACGCCGCTCGGTCGCTGTCGCTTCGTCGCCATCACGCAGCGCGTTATAGCACTGCACAAACAGTTCAGGCATCACGTTCGCCCCGCCGTTGACCCCGCCATCACCACCCAAACGATGAGCTTCTTGCAACAGAGCTTCGGGGCCTAACAGCACCGTCCAATCCGGACGATCGAGTTTTAATTGGCAAACTTGGCCAAAATAATCCAAGTCACCGCTGCTGTCCTTGACTCCGATGATCGACGGAATGCTGGAAAGCGTTCGCAGCGTTTCGATCTCGTACCAAACCTTCGTCAAACCAGGCATGTTGTACAGCATGATCGGCAGTGGGATCTGCGGTGCAATGTTTTGCACGTACGAAGTCAACTCGGTTTGCCCGGCGGGAAAATAATAGGGAGTGGTTAATACCGTCGCGTCCGCTCCGCAGTCAGCGGCGTACTGGGCAAGGTTGACCGTTTCGACAAACGCGGTATCCGCAATCCCCACCAACACCGGAATGCGTCTCTCGACGATTCGAACCGTCTCGGCGATCATCTCGCGACGCAAGCGGTAACTTAAACTCGGTGCTTCGCCGGTTGTCCCCAGAATGAACACAGCCGAGACGCCGCCTTCAATCACATGGCTCAATAACCGCTCTAAACCCTCATGATCCAACGTATCGCGTGCTGTTAGAGGTGTGACCAACGGGGGCACGATCCCCTGCAACGATAGTTTCGATGATTGGGCGATGGTCGACATCTGCTGGGAATCCTAGAAAGTTGAAAAGTGCAAATCGAATCCCGCCAATGACAAGTATTCTAGCCTAATCCTGGCCGTGACGGGATGGCCAAGATCATTGGCGTCTTAAGTCGCATCGCGATCGCACCGCCTTGCGAAGCGGAGTGACTTAAGTCTATAGAGTTTAGCTGGTTGTCAGCATAGTGCAATATCTAGCAAGGTCCGAGTCGACCTAAATTAGCAACTTCGGGCCTTTTTCTCGGAAACTCGCATTCGGCATGCTGACAAAAAGGCCTAAAAACAGAATTAATTCTCACGAACTGCACGACAGCATTGAGCAGCCGACCTTGTGACGCGCCCACTCGGGCCGTTTGGCAAACCACTTTTCGTGTTCCGGTTAGTTCGCTGTAAGGAT
>NZ_ANOG01000270.1 GCF_000346295.1 Rhodopirellula maiorica SM1
CGCCGTTACCCGCTTCGCCAGTCAATGACCAACGACTGCCCGATTTAGCCTGCCTGACGGTTTTGCCCGCAGCAGACGAAGTCGACATCACCGGCGGTATCGCGGAATCCAAAATCGGTCTGATGGTGGGGAACCAGCCCACGATCGAGCGTCCTCCCAAAGTCGCCTGCTTTGCCAGCGATAAATTTTTATAGCGGAAGCCGTCAACGGCTTGTCGATTTAGTTGTTTAACAGTCAGTCGCAGGCGTACTCGCATCGGTTAGTGTACGCCTATCGGATGACGGTCAAACGATGAACTCTAAAGACAGAGTGAATCGACAAGACGTCAAGACTTTCGTCGCACCGGCAAATACGCCCCGAATTCGTGGGAGTCGCCCCGGAAGGTTTGTCTCTGCCAAAGCTCTCTCTTTGACGACGGCAGGTTCTAGCATGGGACGCAAGTCCCTGGGAAATGAAGCCAATGCGCTGTCAGTCACGGAGTGACGACAGGACTTTTGCGGCATCCTACGGAAGCCGTAGAACGAAATCCGCTCGTCGCTTCACGACTCTCGATCTCACCTACCCGGGTGCCCGACAAGCCATATTTCCGAAGTGAACATCCCACGGGACGCTCATTTGGACGTCACGAATCAGCAAATCCATCAAGCGAAAAAGTTATGTCTAGTGCCACGGTGACCAGCGGCCCACCTGCCGCTGTAAAAAAGAAGAAGTATGTCCGCGCGGTCGGACCACGGCTACGCAAACTGTTGTACGTCGTTTTTGCGCTCGTCGCATTGCTGTACGCCAACTCCGGCTACTTGTCGCTGATCACGTTCTTGGAGTGGAAGAACAGTCAAACGTATCAGGATTTTTACTACCAATACATGTTCCTGGCCCATTTGGTGATGGGGCTGCTGTTGATTGTTCCGCTGGTTGTGTTCGGTTTGGTCCATATGTGGAACACTCGCACGCGGCGTAATCGCCGGGCGCTGCGGATCGGGTATGCACTATTTGCCACCAGCATCCTGATTCTGGTCAGCGGCATTTTGCTGATGCGAGTCAGCGGGTTTGATTTAAAACAGCCCGTCGCTCGCAGCACCGTGTACTGGTTGCACGTCGCTTGTCCGCTGATTGTCGTTTGGCTGTATTGGCTGCATCGTTTGGTAGGCCCCAAGATCAAATGGCGAGTCGGGCTGGGGTTTGCCGCCGCTGCGGCGGTTTCGATCCTGGCACTGGTGATTGCGCAGATGCAAGATCCGCGAAACTGGGGTGCCGTGGGACCGAGTTCGGGGGCTCAATACTTCGAGCCCTCTTTAGCCCGAACGGCAAGCGGTAACTTTATTCCTGCCAATACAATGATGCAGGACGAGTACTGTTTGAAATGTCACGAAGATGTGCACAAAGCGTGGAGCGACAGCGTTCACAAATTCAGCTCGTTCAACAATCCGCCCTATTTAGCTAGCGTCACGGGCACCCGTGCCCTCGCGATGCAGCGAGACGGCTCGGTTCAAGCATCACGGTGGTGTGCCGGTTGCCACGACCCCGTGCCGTTTTTCTCGGGTGCGTTTGACGATCCCAACTTCGACATGCTCGGGCATGCGACATCGCAAGCCGGAATCACTTGTACGGTTTGCCACGCGATCACGCACGTCAATAGCGTCAAAGGCAACGCCGACTACACGATCGAAGAACCGCTACACTATCCGTTCGCCTTTAGCGACAACGCGATGCTGCAGTGGGTCAACAACCAGTTGGTCAAAGCAAAACCGTCGTTTCACAAGAAGACATTCCTAAAACCGTTTCACAAAACGGCCGAGTTCTGTTCGACCTGTCACAAGGTGCATTTGCCGCTCGCACTAAATCACTATAAAGATTTTCTTCGCGGGCAAAATCATTACGATTCGTATTTGTTCAGCGGCGTTTCGGGACACGGTGCCCGCAGTTTCTATTATCCGCCCAAGGCTCAGCACAATTGCAATGAATGCCACATGCCGCGAGTCGCTTCGGACGATTTTGGGGCACAAGTCGACCCGGCAACGGGGCGACTGAGTGTTCACGACCACATGTTCCCTTCGGCCAACACCGGGATTGCCTGGCTGCGCGGTCGCGATGACGTCATCGAAGCTCATCGCGAATTCTTGAAAGACAACGTCCGCGTCGACCTGTTTGCAGTTCGCGAAGACGGTGAGATCGATGGCAAATTGACCGCTCCACTGCGTCCCAACGTACCGACGTTAAAGCCTGGTAAAACCTATTTGCTGGACGCGGTAGTACGAACGCTGAAACTCGGTCACTTGTTCACCCAAGGGACGGTGGATTCGAACGAAGTTTGGCTCGATGTCACGGTTACTAGCGGCGATCGCGAGATCGGTCGTAGCGGTGCGTTGAATGCGGATAAGTTCAACGAAGTCGATCCGTGGGCTCATTTTTTGAATGTCTTCATGCTCGATAAAGATGGCAATCGAATTGACCGCCGCAACGCCGAAGACATTTTTACGCCGCTGTACAATCACCAAATCCCGCCCGGAGCCGGGCAAACGGTTCACTACGAATTGGATCTGCCAGAGGATCTTGATGCTCCGGTGACGGTCGAAGTCAAAGTTCAGTACCGAAAATTTGACCAACGCTATATGAACATCGTCGCCAACGAAAATGAAAAGCTGGGCCAGATCATTCGTGGACATGAACCGGGGAAAGAGTACCGCAACGATTTGCCGATCGTCACGATGGCAACCGACTCGATCACCTTTCCCATCGAGGGAGTGGACGCCGAAGTCAGCAATCCCAAACGCGATATCCCCGAGTGGCAACGCTGGAATGATTATGGCATTGGACTGTTGCTAAAAGGTAAAGCCGAGTTGAGGCAAGCCGAAGAAGCGTTCAAGGAAGTGGAGAAACTCGATCGTTACGACGGACCCCTTAATTTGGCTCGCGTGTTTAACACCGAAGGGCGTTTGGACGAAGCGGTCCAAGCACTCAACCGGGCCAATCAGTATGCGGATCAGACGGACTTTCCGCGTTGGACTTGGGCGTGGCTGTCCGGCGAAATCAATGCGCAACAAGGTCGTCTCGAGGAGGCGGCTCAAAATCTTCGCAGTGTGCTCGAAGACAACACCGAAGAAATGCAGCGACGCGGATTCGATTTCAGCCTGGATATCGAGGTTATTAATCTGCTCGGACAAACGTTGTTTGATCTCAGCAAAGTTCGCCAGCGGCAAGGACGTGAGGAGGAATCGAGGCAATATGTCAACGAAGCGATTCAGCAATTCAAGACGACGCTCGAGATCGATCCAGAGAACGTCTCGGCGCATCACAATTTGCAGCAGCTGTACGAAAAGATCGGTGACGAAACGTTGTCACGAAAGCACAGCGAATTGCATCTGCGATACAAACCTGATGACAACGCGCAAAGCCGAGCGATTCGATTGGCCCGCGAAAAATATCCCGCCGCCAACCATGCTGCCGAAGCGGTCGTGAAATATTCGCTGACGCGGTCCGAGGAATAATTGTCGTTGATCGCTCCGCGATCTTACATTGAACTGAAACCGCGTTTCGATCGCGGGGAACGTCAATTCGATGCCGAGTCCAACCCATCTCAAGCTAGAGCTAATATGAATAAAAATGTTTTAGAAAATCACGACGAGACCGAGCATCTAGATGATGCCGCGATTGGGCATGCGTTTCGCATCTCGCTTGTCGCCATTGCTGTGTTAGTCCTCGTCGGAGCCACAGCCGTCTATTGGTTCTCGCAGCCCGAAGCCACGCCCGAAGTACGCGAAACGAAACTGGCTCCCGTGAAGATTCGCGAGGTTTCGCCGGTCGAAATTCCCAAAGTCATCTTCACCGACGTCACTGATGAGGTCGGCATCGATTTTGTCCACAACAACGGAGCGACCGGTGACAAACTGCTTCCCGAGACCATGGGCGGTGGTTGTGCAGTGCTCGATTTTGACAACGATGGCGATCAAGACATCTTGTTTGTCAATTCAAAAAATTGGGATTGGGATGTTGAAAACGGCAAAGCCGACGAGGCGGCCACGCAGACGATGGCGCTTTATCGCAACGATGGCGGCCAGTTCTCTGACATCACCGCCGGCTCGGGGCTAGACGTTTCTGCGTACGCAATGGGAGCCGCTGTAGGCGATTACGACAACGATGGAAATGTCGATGTGTTTATTACCGCCTTGGGAAACAATCGCTTGTTCCGTAATCTTGGCGAGGGCAAGTTTGAAGAACAGACGGAATCCGCGGGCGTCGGCGGTGACCAGGATCGCTGGAGCACCGGGGCCGGTTGGTTTGACTATGACAACGATGGCGATTTGGATTTGTTTGTTGCCAACTATGTCCAGTGGACTCGCCAATATGATCAAGCTCAGAACTTTCAACTCGTCGGTGGCGGGCGAGCGTATGGCCGTCCCCAGAACTTTGAAGGCACATTTCCCTACTTGTATCGCAACGAAGGCGATGGCAAATTCACCGACGTTTCTGCCGAAGCAGGCGTTCAGGTTCGCAATCCCGCTACGGGAGTTCAATTAGCAAAGTCGCTTGGCGTCGCCATCTGTGACCTCGACGAAAACGGCACGCTTGATCTGATCGTATCCAATGACACCGTCCAGAATCTGTTGTTCCGCAACACCGGCGATGGCAAGTTTCAAGAGTTTGGCGTGTTGTCGGGGATCGCGTTTGATTCGGGGGGAAACGCGCGTGGCGCGATGGGAATCGACATCGCCCCGCTGAGAAATGACAAAGCAATGGCGGTAGCGATCGGAAACTTTTCGAACGAGATGACGGCGTTGTATGTTTCCAAACGAGGACGGATGCAGTTTTTTGATGAAGCCATTTCCACCGGACTCGGGCCAAATACGCGATTGGAATTGACGTTTGGGATTTTCTACTTTGACTATGACCTCGACGGCCGAGTGGATCTGTTTTGTGCCAATGGTCACTTGGAAGAGGATATCAACCGAGTGCAACCGAGCCAGCACTACGAGCAACCACCACAACTGTTTTGGAACGCCGGTTCGACGCAAGGGACCGAGTTTGTCAAAGTGGATGCGGCGCACTGCGGCGATGATTTACTGAAGCCGATGGTTGGACGCGGAGCCGCGTATCTCGACTTTGATAACGATGGCGATCTGGATGTGTTGGTGACCGCAACCGGACGTAAGCCGCGTCTATTGAGGAACGATCTTGATCTCAATTATCACTATGTTCGATTCCGGCTACGAGGCGATGGCGAACAATCCAATCGCGATGCGATCGGGGCGTGGGTCGAGATCACGGTTGGCGGCCAGGTATTCCGTAAACAAGTGATGCCGACTCGCAGTTATTTGTCGCAAGTCGAATTGCCGGTCACGTTTGGATTGGCGGATGCCGAATCGATCGATAACGTGACGATCCAGTGGCCCGATGGGCAGCGGCAAAACATTGGGGCTGTCGATGTCGATCAAACGCACGTGGTGAAGCATTTCTCCCAATAAGGAAACTGCGAATAAACTGTAGCGAAAGTCGCAGAGACTATCGGCCACGCAAGTAAAACCGAAACTCTTGGCGAGTTTCGCTACGAAAAAATGCTTCACAGCTTTGCCCATAGGCTCTCTTGTCCCATGGGCTCCTGCCCTGGATCACCCTGCGCCCGAGGCTCCTGCCTCACGGTTTTGGGTTTCAGCAGGCGGGAGCCTGCGGTGCAGTGCGTTACCAGGCGGGAGCCTGGGAACGAGGGAGGCGGGGAGGCTACCGCTTTTTTCTCTTGCCGTGAGACTTTTTTTCGTTGCTGCCACGCTTGGTAATCGAGATCACGTCGGAGCCGGCCAGCATGATGCGGCGGCCATCTTCGGTTTTGATTGCCAATTGTTGCGACAGAATGTCCTGCCCCAACACGGTGGCACTGCCGTCACGTGTCAAGATTTGGCTGCCCACCGGCGGCAATTCGGCAGCCAGTTCTTCATAGGTGTCGAACTCGTAACGCAAACAACATTTCAAGCGACCACAGCGGCCGGAGATCTTCGTCGGGTCCAGCGTCGCTTTTTGCAGCTTCGCCATCCGCATCGAAACCGGCGGCATCTTGCTGAGATGGTTTGCACAACAGATCGGTTGTCCACAATCGCCGTAGTCGGCCAGCAGTTTCGCCTCGTCGCGAACCCCGATCTGACGCATCTCGATCCGCGTTTGGAAATGACCCGCCAAATCACGAACCAGCTGACGAAAATCGATCCGCTGTTCGGCCAAATAATAGACCACCATCCGCTCGCCGCCCAAGATTCGCTCGGCGTCGACCACGTCCATTTGCAAATTCAAACGGTTTGCCAATTTCTGGCAGATTTCGATGTCTTCGCGTGTCTTCGACTCGAGGTGCTTCCACTGATTTTGATCGTCCGCCGTCAACGCTCGCACGATCGATCCTTCGGTCGGTTCGGCAATGTGATCAACCGCTGCCGGTGTCGCCTCGCAAAGCACCGTGCCGATCTCCGTGCCGCGGGATGTTCGCACCACCACCTGATCGCCATAGCGAAACGACTGCTTCGCTTTCATCACGCCTAGAATCCGCATCGAACCACAGCGAACGACATATTCAAGTCGTCCCGAGGTAGCGTTGGGCTGAGATTCGGTTTCGGAGGGAGCGTTGGACATATTGCGGGAAAATTGAGTGCGTTAGACGCATATTGGACTAGGAAGCGAAGTGTGCCAGCGTTGAAACACCATGGTTGAAGTGCCTTGGGTTGATTGTAGTCGAACCCGATGCAGCGTCAGGCGAATACCCTCTACTTTTGTAGTGGGACTCGCCAGAGTTCCAGGTGCTTGTGCAGCAAATGCAGGAATTCTGGCGAATTCCACTACATAAACCTACGGGGAGATGGCATTGGACCGTTCGCCGTGCCGCAACATCATGGATGATGTTGCTGAGGACAAGGTCCCGTACCGCCCTGGCTGCGAAAAACACTTCGGGGACCAAAAGTCTTGGCGACTTTCGCTACCTACTACTTCTCTGCAGGTTTGCTTTCCTCGGGCTTCTTTTCCTCAGGTTTTTCCGCTTTTGGCTTCTCCTCTTTCTTCACTTCGGGCTTCGTTTCCTCGGGCTTCTTATCAGCGGGCTTCTTATCAGCGGGCTTTTTATCCGCTGCTTTCTTCTTGGCTTTGGGTTTGTCTGCCTTCGGTTTCTCAGCCTTCTTCTCTTCTTTGGCCATTTCCTTCTTTTCTTCTGGCTTGGCTTCTTCCTCTGCCGTTTCTTCTTCCTCAGGCTTCTTGTCGACGACCGGCGGCAGTGGTTTGCTCCAGCTGTCGGATTCTTTCACCACGACGATCCCGTCTTTGCGAGTGCCGACCATCAGCGTTTTGTCGTCGTGGAAGCACAACGCCCACGCACCACTTTTCGCCGGACTGACGTCGGATCCGACATCGTTCTTGTCGTTTTGCATTGGGAAAAACAGCTTGCCGCCGAGGTCCGCCGCAGCGGGTTTGCCGTCGCTCGAGACCACCAATTCGGTGATCCAATCACTTGCCCGCGTCAAACGAGTGGGCTTGGCATCCGCTTTGGCTTCGCATTGGTACAAGTTGCGGTCGCCACTGCCGATCAAAAGCTTTTCACCAGCGAATACGACGCTCCATGCAGGTTGGTCACTAATCTTGATCTTGCCACTGGCCTTCAGCTCAGGCCACTGGATCAAATGCACTTCTCCGCCGCCATCGGCTGCTGCGATCTGTTTACCATCGGCCGAAAATGCCATTGCGGTGACCGATTGGCCGCCCAACTCGAGCGTCTTGGTAACCTTGTTTTCCGCCAGATCCCAAACCATCACTTTGCCGGCTTCGTTGCCCGCGACGACGGTTTTGTCGTCCGGGGCAAACGTCAACGATTGGCACCATCGCTCGAGTGCTTTTTCATGCGTTTTGGCTTCCTTTGACTCGACATCGTAAATCACCAGATTGCCACGGTAATCAACACTGGCGATCGTCTTTGCGTCCGCTGTCGCGTCGACACACCATACGGCCGCTGGGTGGCTGTACAGATCCGTCAGAGTTTTAGGGTCCGAGACCGAAAACGATTTCACCTGCGCTTCACGCAGCAGCAGCCCGTCGGCGGTCGCGGCAACGTAGGTGTCGCCCGAAAGCGGGGAAATCGAAGTCACCCACAACGCGGCAGCCGCGTCTTTGGCGTCATCTTTCTTTTTGGCTTTGTCTTCTGCGTTGCCAACGGTGACGCCAAGGGCAACAAAAAGTGTCGTGAGACAAACCAAGTCAACAAATCGTTTGTTCATCGAATTCGCTCGTGGTAGGTGAGGTGGGGAGAAGGGAGGGGAGAGAAAATTAGTTTGTCAGTAGCGCACACCGAGATCAGTCGGCTTTATCAGGAACCTTTTCCAGGATATCCAATAACACCTGATCCGGCTGGACCCCTTCGGCCTGCGCTTCAAAGTTCAACAGCACGCGGTGCCGCATCGCGGGCAGATAGACGCGGCGGATGTCTTCGAAGCTGACGTTGTATCGACCATCAAGCAGCGCACGAACTTTTGATGCCAGCGCCAATGTTTGAGCACCACGAGGACTGCTGCCCCAGCGGATGTAGTCGTTGGTGGCTTTGACGCTGTGAGCTCCGTCGGGATGTGTCGCCAACGTCAAACGGACCAAGTAATCTTGGACATGCGGCGCCAAAATCACCTCGCGGACCAACGTTTGCCACTTCATGATCTCGGCACCGTCCATCACCTTTTCGATTTCCGTTTTAACACGGCGAGTGGTGCGGTCAACGATCTCGTTCAAATCTTCGCGAGAACTGTATCCGACCACCAACTTGAATAGGAAACGGTCCATTTGAGCTTCCGGCAACGGGTACGTGCCTTCTTGTTCAATTGGGTTTTGCGTCGCCAAGACGAAGAAGGGTTTATCGAGCGTGAACCGTTGCCCCGCCGCTGTCACGGTTCCTTCTTGCATCGTTTCGAGCATCGCGGACTGTGTTTTCGGCGTTGCTCGGTTGATTTCGTCCGCCAACAAGATTTGAGTAAACACGGGACCACGTTGGAACTCGAACTGACGTCGTCCGTGCTCGTCCTCGTTGATCATGTTGGTGCCCAGGATATCGGCGGGCATCAAGTCGGGCGTGAATTGGATGCGGTTAAAGTTCAACTCGAGGACTTCGGCAAGCGTTCGCACCAGCATCGTTTTCCCGAGGCCGGGAACGCCCTCGAGCAGGCAGTGGCCGCCACATAACATCGCCGTCAACACGCCATGAACGATGTCGTCGTGACCGACGATCACCCGGCCAATCATGTCACGCACGGCTCCGTAACGCTTGCGAAACTCTTCCGCTTGGCTCTGCATCGACTCGACAGTGGTGCTCATGTTGCGTTTGACAAAGAAAGGGAGGAACGAAATAACCGGACGTTCGGTGCCCGATTCTAACGAAATTCCAAGCCGCGTGGGGTAACCCACCCCTGCATTTTTGTCATGCCAAAATGGGGAATAGGCGTCCAGCATGTCATCAAACGCAATCCCCCAAAATCAGCGTCCGCACGTGCTAACGCGAATCACGCTTAGGACGGCTCAACTGAACCAAATTGTTCTCGGCTTTGGTCGCAGGGTTTTTGGGGCAATTGCCACAGCCCACCGAGTCCGCCGGATTATTGCCCAACCCTTTGCGGACCGTCGCAACCATCCCCCGCAATAGCCACAAGGCGGCTGCGATGACGATACAGATCGAAATTACGGTTTGCCAATCGATCACGATGTCCAACTCTCTTAGAAAAACCGCGTGCCGACTTGATAAGTCAGCATGGCACCAAAGTACGCCAGCACGGTCATGTACGAAAAACTGAGCACGGGCCAGAACCACGAATTGGTTTCTCGTTTGATCACCAACAGCGTGCTGACACACTGAGCACACAGGGCAAAGAACACCATGATCGATAGCGCCACCGGCACCGTGAAGACCGGGCTGCCATCAGGCCACTTCGATGCTCGCAGCGCCGACATCAAACCATCGTCCTCTTCGTCGACGTCGCCACCGAGACTGTAGATCGTTCCCAGTGTAGCAATGATCACCTCGCGTGCCGGGAAACTTGCGACCGCGCCGACACCGATTCGCCAGTCCCATCCAAGCGGCTTGACCACCGGTGCAATTACATGACCGATTTGTCCAAGCGCACTATTCTCTAATAGCGTCGCACTCAACACGCGATGCTCGGCTTCGAGTGATTCAATCTGAGCCGCAATTTCTTCTTCTTCGAGTTCGGGCGTCTCCGCAACGATTGCTTCATCGCGGGTCGGTTCGATCGCCGCCGGTTCATTCGTAGTCGCTTGGATCGATTCGAGCCGCTCAAGCTCTCGCTCGATTTCAAATTGTCGCGAGTGGTCTCCCGGCCAAAAACCAGCGAACCAAATCACAATTGACGCGGCGAAAATCATCGTGCCGGCACGGACCACAAACGCTTTGCTTGCTTCCCAAACACGTGAAAACAACACGCTCGCCGAAGGGACTTTGTACTCAGGCAGCTCCAGCACAAACGGCGCGACTTCGCCTCGCAGCAACGTCCGTTTCAGTAGCCACGCAATCGGAATCGCCACCACAACGCCGACCAAATACATCGCCATCAACACCAGAGCCTGCGTCGACAACAATCCGCCCACGTAGCTAGCACTCGGGATGAACGCGCCAATCAGCAACAGGTAAACGGGCAATCGAGCACTGCAGCTCATTAGCGGCGCGACCATGATCGTGGCAAAGCGGTCGCGGCGGTTTTCGATCACGCGAGTCGCCATCACGCCGGGGACCGCACAGGCAAACGAACTCATCATCGGCAAAAACGACTTGCCGCTCAGCCCGAACAGTGTCATCACGCGGTCGACCAAAAAGGCGGCTCGCGCCATGTAGCCGCAATCTTCCAATAACGCCAGAAAGAAAAACAGTAATGCGATCTGCGGCAGAAAAATCAAGACGCCACCGACCCCGGCGATCACGCCGTCCACCAACAAGCTTCTCAGCATGCCCGGTGGCACAATGGCGGTGACCCAGTCCGATACGAGTCCCGTGCCATATTCGATCGCATCCATCGGGTACGACGAAAACGAATAGATGCACTGGAAAATCAGAAACATCATCGCAAAAAAGCAAACCAATCCGACCACGCGGTGCGTCAACACGGCGTCCAACAGATCGGTTGCGTTGCGTGGTTTACCAAGTTTGGTCGAGACCACGTTTTGCAGACTGCGTGCGGCCCACGAATAGCGGGCACTGCACTCCATGTCGATCGGATCACCCACTTTGTCGGCCAGCTTTTCTCGCGCCGCACTGATCGCGGGCAATACCGCAGCCCCCAGGCTACGGACCGCTCGTCGTTCCGCTTCGCCACCGCGATCCAGCAACATCCGTTCGATCAAATACTGATCGGGCAGAACCGACTCGGTCGCCGCGCGATGCGAGATTGATTCGGTGGTGCAAGCCCGCGAAACCAGCTCGCTCCGCAACTCGCTGCAAACCTCGTAGAACTCACTTGGCAGCGGACGGTCACGGTGCTTCAGATGGACCGATTCGGAATCGGTTTGTTCGAGTTCCTTGCGGATCGCCGACTTCAATTCGTCGATTCCGGTTCGCCGCGATGCACTGGTGCAAACCACCGGCACGCCGAGATTCTTGGACAATTGATCGACATCGATCACAAAGCCGCGTGCGTCGGCCGTGTCGATCATGTTCAATGCGATGATCGCGGTTTGCCCAGCTCAAGCACCTGGCTGACCAAGAACAAGTTTCGTTGCAGCACCGTCGCGTTGACCACGCACACAATCACGTCGATCGGCGATTCGGATTCGACATCGCCCGTCAAAACCTCGACCGCTACCAATTCGTCGGGGGAACGCGGGGCTAAGCTGTAGGTGCCCGGCAAGTCAACCAGATCGATGACCCGGCGGTCGCTGTCGTCAGCGGGCCCGCCCAGATTACAGCGTCCGATTTTCTTTTCGATCGTGACGCCTGCGTAATTGCCTGTGCGGACATTCATCCCCGCCAGTGCATTGAACAGCGTGCTCTTGCCCGTGTTGGGGTTGCCAACGAGCGCGACGCGGGAGGTTGCTTTTGCAGCCGTTTTTCCCGACGAGGGCAAAGTGGGATTGGCGGAACTCGCCATTGATTTATTCTGCGTCCTAGGAAGGTCGTGCCGAGTGAAAGAAATACTCTGGCAAAAAGGAAGGTGGGAGAGAGCGCGTGTTCATCAGGGGGCTGTTCATCTGGGAGGCTGGCCGCTCTGCGAAACAAACTCGGTCGCTATGAAACCAACGCCGCTTCCGCGATCGGTTCAATATAGACGCGACGAGCTTCACCACAACGAACGGCAATCCGGCTGCCCTGGACCGAGCATTTCAGCGGATCGCCCAGCGGCGCCGAGCGAAGGAATTGAACGGATTGACCAGGAACAAATCCCATCTCTCGCAAACGGGATGCAATGCCATCAAATCCGTCAATGCGGACAATTTTTGGCCATTTGTCCCGGTTGCAGCTGATCAAGTGTCGTCACAGTCACGCCTTATCCTTTTATTGAGAATCAGTCTCAGTAAGCCTGATTGTGAACATCTCGCTTGCGGTTGTCAAGACAGCCCAAGTTTTGAACGCATTGCCCGCTCAAAATCGAGTGTCGCGGAACTCTCGTCACGACATTTCCTCCCATCCGCGATTCAAATAACGTTTGCCTGTGGCGGCAATCGTGACGTGGTTGCGGGACTTTACCCACGCGGATTCCCCATGTGAGCCGATTCCGCAGCGAAGATTTCGCCAGGAATTGCCGCAATGCCCTACGTTTCCTTGCCTTGGGGCACTACAACCAACGTAATTGCCATTCGGCATCTTGCATTTTCTGATCTTCACCCTTCTCCCCATTCTCAACACGCTCGACCCTCATGTCCGATCTCGACATTCTTTTCGAAGACAACCACCTGCTGGTCATCAACAAACCAGCGGAACTGATCACGATGGGAGCTGAGACGGGACCGACGCTTCACATATACGCCACGGAATACCTGCGTAAACGCTACAACAAGCCAGGCCGTGCGTATTTGGGGATCGTCAGCCGATTGGATTCGATGACCAGCGGCGTGATTGTGATGGCGAAAACCAGCAAGGCTGCATCGCGGTTAACGCCCCAGTTTTCGGGTCAAGGCAAGGATCTTGCCTCCAAAACCTACCTCGCCGTGCTGGAGGGATGTTTGGACGCCGAGTATGGCGAGTTGGTTGACCATGTTGCCAAAAACGATTCGGCGCGTCGCATGGAAATCGTGCCAAAGCAGCGGGATGGAGCCCAGCTCGCTCGGCTACGCTACGTTTGTCTCGCCGCCACACCCGATGCATCGCTCGTCGCAGTGCGGCTGTTGACCGGACGCAAGCATCAGATTCGGTTGCAATTCGCCCATCTCGGTTTTCCCGTTTGGGGCGACCGAAAATATGACGCTGGCAACCCGTTCGAATCGGGGATCGCGCTGCATAGCTGGAAACTTGAAATCACTCATCCGACGCTCCGAGAGCGAGTTGGGTGGTCCGCTCCGCTACCGGAATCGTGGCAAAAATTTGGTAAGCTGATTCCATCGCGACGAAATCTCGTACTGGACAAATCGATGGAAGCGAAGCTGGGAACGCCCGAGCAGCGGTAGTCATGGCCAAAAAAATGTCGTCCAAGCCCAATCACGCCACCAAACCACGACTCTGGCCAACGAAGATTGTTTCTGGTGGCCAAACCGGTGTCGATCGTGCGGGGCTGGATGTCGCGATCGCTTTGGGGATCGAGCATGGCGGTTGGTGCCCGGCAGGCCGGCTGTCCGAAGACGGCAGCATTCCGAGCCGCTACGAGATGCAAGAAATGCGATCCAAAGAGTATCCGCCGCGAACCGAACAAAACGTGATCGACAGCGACGCCACGTTGATCTTGTACGAAAAAAAACTTCGCAGCGGCACGCTGCTGACGCGGCGAATTTGCGACCGATTGGGCAAGGCGTATCTGTTGGCGAAATTGGATGTTGACCCGCCCACTAAAATCCAACGTTGGCTGGCCCAGCAAAATCCGGCAACGCTGAACATCGCCGGACCGCGTGAAAGTTCGTCACCGGGGATCTACGATCGCTCGTTCGCATTTCTGATCAACGTCTTTAATGAACATCCCTGACACGCTCTTGCTGCTCAAACCGCTTGTCGATTCCGGATTGTTCGTGCTGATTTGGCTGGTCCAGTGGATCATCTATCCTTCGTTTGAATTTTGCCAGCCTCATCGATTTAAATCGTGGCACTCACGTTACACGACTCTGATTTCGTTCTTTGTCATCCCGCTGATGTTCGCGCAAGTTGGGATGCATGGCTGGACAATCGTCTCGTCCCCCAGCATCGCGGGAGCGGTCGCGTTGCTCTGTATCACCATCGCTTGGGTTTCGACGTTCACGCTCAGCGTCCCCTGCCATAACCGCTTGCAACAATATGGCTACGACGTTGCCACGATTCGCCGTTTGGTCCACACCAATTGGATTCGCACCGCCGCTTGGACCATCGTGCTGGCAACTACCATTTTCTCGTAGCATCCTTCGCCAACAGGTGGTGATTCGCATTGTCGCGGCCACCACCCACGCTCTGTTGAACGGTGTCATCACCTGTATCGCTATGAAACACAAATGCCGTCATCTGCCGCCTGCAAATGCATCATGTCGCGATTCTACTTCGCCACACAAAACAGATGTTCTTCGCCGCGGATGAACATTTCATTGTCAACGATTGCGGGCGTCGCATCAACTGTTTCGCCCATCGAACTCGTGGCCACCACCTTTAGCGTTGGCGAATCTTCGATCACCACGACCGACCCGTTGCGGTCAAACAAATAGACATAGCCTCCCGCAGCTACGGGGGATGCATAGATGTTTTGCAGCCCTGGCAATCGCTGCGTGCTGTAAAACAGTTTCCCCGTCTTGGCATCCGCACACGACAACAATCCCGATTTGCCTTTGTAGAAATAGATGCGTCCGGACGACAGCAGCGGCGAAGCGATATCAGGCGTGTCGCGATCCAAGTGCCACACCACGTTGCGGGTTCCTTCGATGTCGCCGCGGCCGTCCAGCTCGAATGCGCCCAAGAACGCACCGCGAAATCCGCTGCCAATGTAAACGATTCCATCAGCGTACACGGGACTCGCTGCAGGACGCTGGGTTTGCCCCCCGCAGGACCACAACTCTTTGCCCGTTTCCAAGTCATAGCTGCGAGCCGTTGTATCGCCGTTCATGATCACTTGTCTTTTGTCATCCGACGGAACCACCAGCGGCGTGGCCCAGCCGGTGGGTTCTTCGCGATCGGTTTTCCAAATCGTCTTGCCCGTTCGCTTGTCCAATGCGTACAGCGCCGAATCGCCTTCGTGGTCCCAAGGCAACAAGATCATCTCGCCTTCGATCGTGGGCGAGCTGCCTTCGCCAAACGAGTTTCGCGTTTGCATCTTGCCGAAATCGTCACGCTTCCACACCAATTGGCCATCCATTGTGTAGCAGTACAGACCGCGCGAACCAAAGTGCGCGTACACGTGTTCGCCGTCGGTACAGGGCGACGCGGATGCAAAACTGTTCGTCGCATGCGTCGGCTCATGAGGCGTCGACGTGGTGGCAACCGCATCCCAAACCAATTTGCCGCTACCGCGGTCAAAACAAAGCACCTTGAAATTCAAACGAGGCAGTCGGTCTGAGCGGTTCGGATTGCTCGCCGGTTCGCTGGTCACGACAAACACGCGGTCCTCCCACACCACCGGCGAACCGGAGCTGCGACCCGGGATCTTGACTTTCCATTTCACATTTTTGCGACTATCAAATTCAACCGGCGGGTTGGCATCCGGCGCGACTCCGTTACCCGTCGGCCCACGCCAATGCGCCCAATTGTCGGCATGGACATCAGCAATCATCGACTGTGAAAAACACAGCAAGCTTGCCAAACCGGCAATCCAGATCGAACGATTCATAAAAATTTTACTCAGTGATAACGGGGGCGATGACTTCGAGGCTCGAAGAAGTTGGACATCGAGGATGGATGACGACTCGGTCTTGTCGGCGGATTGCGATCGGATTGGGGGAAGGCAGGCCGGCATTTTACAGTACACTACGGCCAGGGTCATCAAGGTCCCCTTGCTCGGCTGATCCTCTAATTCACTTGTTTTTCTCTATTCACCGTCATCGATGCCTGCTTTGCAAACCCGACCCTCCAAGGACGCTGAACCACGTTGCTATCGCTGTTTCCGGCCGGCAGACGCATGTTTTTGTGAAGTGATCCCTGCCGTCGACAACCTCACCGACGTCTTGATTCTGCAGCATCGCCGCGAGCGG
>NZ_ANOG01000271.1 GCF_000346295.1 Rhodopirellula maiorica SM1
CGGCAAGTCGTCACCAAGGCGGTTGCCATATCTTGATGGGCGATGGTGCGGTGAAGTTCGTCACCGAGTCGATCGAAGCGGGCGACCAGAACGAGGTTCCCTATGGTTCGCGAAATCCCAAGCCTGGATATGAAAGTCCCTATGGATTGTGGGGAGCACTTGGACCAAAAACGCACGAGAGACGATCGAAGGATTCGAATAATCCGAGCGTCAATCTTATTCGAGATAGTCGAATCGATATCAATAGGGCTGAGATGCAAGCGGTTTGCATCTCAGCCGACGTTTGGCGTTCCCGCCGTTATCAACGAAACCCGCATTCATCCACGTGAAACCCTTGTTCGCTATGAAAACCAAGACCAAAACTTTCAACCTATTGTTGTTATTGTCGCTGTGCATTCCCGCTCTCGTTTCCATCGGATGTGGCGGATCGCAAACAGCTGAAATGAAAACGTATGAGCCGATTACGGAGGCGGAGAAAGAAGTGATTGCCGAGAAGAAAGAGGCGTTCCAGGACGAGCATTAGGAATGCAAGTGGCACTGCCCGATCGCTCCCCTGCTTACCCTTTCTTCAACCCGGTTCTCATGATGCAATTCTCGAAACGGCTCCATCGGTACATTGTGACAAGCTCGGTAATCATTCAGGCTTGTGTCTTTGCGGTTGCCGGTATTGCGGCCGAACTGAGGCCGCTGCCTCGACCTGCGAATGATACGCTTGGTAGCCTTGTGATTATCGGCGACTCCACCGTCCGAAACGGTGACGGGCAAGGTGGAAATGGGCAATGGGGATGGGGAGAACCGCTGGCCGAGTTGTTCGATTCGTCCAAGTTGAATGTGGTCAACCGTGCGGTGGGAGGATTGAGCAGTCGTACCTATGCGACGGCCGGGTACTGGGATGCGACGAAGGCTCTGTTGAAGCCAGGTGATTTTGTGATCATGCAATTCGGGCACAACGATGCTTCGCCCATCAATGACGAGCACCGAGCACGAGGGACGATTCCAGGGGTCGGTGACGAGTTCGAGGAGATCGTGAACCGGATCAGCGGCGAAAAGGAAACGGTGCACACCTACGGATGGTACTTGCGAAAATACATCCGTGAAGCCCGAGAGCGAGGTGCCCATCCAGTTGCTTGTTCGCCGGTTCCTCGCAAGTTGTGGAACGGTGAAAAGCTAAAACGAGCCTCGGACAACTATGCTCGTTGGGCACAAGAGGTGGCCGAAAGCGAAGAGGTGCCGTTTATCGATCTCAACGAAATGATCGCCGTGCGATATGAAGCGTTGGGGAAAGAAAAGGTTGAATCCTTGTTTGCCGATGAGCACACGCATACCTCGCTAAGTGGTGCGCGTTTGAATGCGGCATCCGTTGTCGCGGGGTTGTTAACGCTGCGGCTCGACGGGCTGGTAAGCCAGCTCAACAAGCGTGGCCGCGAAATCGAGTCGGCGGATGCGGCACACGTCATTTCGCCCGATTCCCGTCCCATCCTGGCGGATCACAAGACGGCCGAGGTTGCAAAAACCCGCAGCGAGATTCCCACGTTATATCTGATCGGTGATTCGACGGTACGCAACGGGCACCAGGACGGTGTGGGTTGGGGGGAAGTGATCGATCGGTACTTTGACACCGACAAAATTGATGTCGTCAATCGTGCCATCGGGGGACGTAGCACAAGATCCTTCATGCGTGAGGAACGTTGGCAAAAGGTGTTGGACGAACTCGAGGCTGGCGATTTCGTGGTGATGCAATTTGGTCATAATGATGGTGGCCGTGTCGGTGACGCACGGTTCAAGCGACGTCCCGCCTTGCCTGGCGTCGGTGACGATACCCAAGCGGTTTCCTTCGAGGATGGAACGAAGGAATTGGTGCACAGCTATGGATGGTATTTGTCAAAATTTTGTCGAGATGCAAAAGGCAAAGGAGCCACGCCAATCATTTGTTCGCCAGTGCCACACAAGAACAATTGGCACGAAGGGCGATTCGAACCCGACTTCGTGTTACATCGCCAGTGGTGCCAACAGGTTGCCGATGCGACCGATAGCCACTTTATCGACCTGACCGCTTTGATTGGATCGCGATATCAGCAGCTTGGTGAAACGCATGTGGATTCACTTTTTGCCGACGCCCGGACGCATACCAATATGGCTGGGGCCGTGGTGAACGCCGAATGTGTGGTCGCGGGGCTGAAGGAGTTACCCGCGCGGCCGCTGAAGCCGTTTCTATCGACCTTGAAGACTCGGTGATCGATTTTGGCGATCTTCTCGACTCGCCAGCCAATAAATGCAGCTGTCATGTATCGAAGACTTTTCCAAAAGCCGAGGTTCGTTGCCGCAGTACTTTTTTGCTTATTGTTTTTGGGGTGTTCCGCCGAGGAGTCGCCGGATGTTGTGCGCAGCGGGCGAAGGGATTCCGCAGCAATAAAACCGCCGCATCCGGAATCCGCGGAAACGCGTCCATCACTGATTCGCGAAGCGGTTACGGCGATTTCCACAGGCGATTTCGCACGCGGCGAAATCGCAATTCGGAAACAATTGGTCGCCGATCCCAGCGATGTGCAGGCGTTATTAATCGCAGGCAATCTTGCCGGGCATCAACGCGACTTTCAATCGAGTTTGTCGTACTATCAAGAAGCGATTCGTCAGTCCAAAACAGCGGACATGCCGCTGCTAGATAATCTCACTCAATCGCTGCTTCGATCGGGACGCGTGTTTGACGCGATCGAACTCCTTAAAACCTTTATCGAGCGTTTTGAAGGAGCGGCTCAAGCACGGTTTGATCTAGCGGGATTGATGACCATGGTGGGGATTCCCGAGTCGTCCACCTCGTATCTTCATTGGCTTTTTCAGCACAACCAAGGTGATGTCGAAACGTTGCTGTTGATGGCCCATCCAGCCCGGATCGAGCCGGATCTCGAGTTTTGCGATTCGTTGCTCGAACGATCGGTTGGCGACATTCGTCTTCGCTACGCAGCGGCGCGCGTCAACGCGATGCGTCTACAGTGGGAGGAGGTTGTGAATCGACTCGAGGCGGTGGTGGAGCAACATCCTGATTTCGCCCCCGCGTTGGTTTTGTACGGACGTGGCTTGGTCGAGCTGGAACGAATCGACGAGCTTGAGCAATGGAAAAGTCGTTTGCCTGCGCAGATTGTTGATTCACCCGAGTATTGGATCGTCATGGGGAAATGGGCCGAAGCCGTCGCGGATCCGCAATCCGCAGCGCATGCATTTCTGCAGGTTCAACGATTGAACGGGACATGTTATCCCGATCAACTCAATGGGCTGTATCGAAATCTGCTTGCGATCGATGACGAGCCGACCGCTCAATTGGTCGAGGTGCAAATCCAGCGACAAATAGGACTTCGCGACAGTTTCAAAATCTATCTGGACCGTGATCGACAATCTCAGACGGCCGCGTTTGCGGTGGCCGAGTCAATGGTGGATTTAGGACGAGTCTGGGAGGGCGAAGCGTGGGCGCGACATGCGGTCGGACTACCGAATGAAACAACCGCGGACGCAAAACAACGTTACCTCGCAATTCGTGATCGCCTGAGCCCGAGCTCACCGTGGATCCTTTCCTCGCACGACCTGGCATCCATGATCCGAGTCCGCGGCAATCCCAATTCCCAATCGTTACGATTGGGAAGCAATCAATCGCCGACGAACACCTCTGGGGCACTTCGCAAGAAAAGCCAGATTCCTCTTTTTCAAAACGAGGCAAAGAAGCGAGGATTCGATCACACGTGCGCGATCTCGGCCGACGCGGAATCCAAAGGACACTGGTTGCATCAAAGTTCGGGCGGAGGCGTGGGAGTGATCGATTTTGATTTGGATTCCTACCCTGATCTCGCTGTGGCAATGCTCGATGGCGAGCCACTCCAAGCCAATTCGTCGGCGAATCGTTTGTTTCGGAATCTTGGTGGTCAGTTTGTTGAGGTTGGAGATCTCTGCGGATATGACGACACCGGTTTTTCGCAAGGGATCGCGATTGGCGATATCAATTGTGATGGATTTGCTGACATCTTTGATGCCAACATCGGACAAAACCGCGTGTTCATCAATAACGGCGACGGAACGTTTCGCGAGGCCTCTGAATCGATGGGAATGCACGACGAATCGTGGAGTGTGTCAGCTGCGATTGCGGATTTGGACGCGGATGGCAACGCAGATATTTTTGCCGCCAACTATTGTGATGGAACTCGCCCTTTTGAGCATGCT
>NZ_ANOG01000272.1 GCF_000346295.1 Rhodopirellula maiorica SM1
CGAGCCAATTAGGTACAAACGAGGGGACATTGGTAAGCGAACCAACCAACTATTCAAAAATTTTTAGCGCAACCGCTGCGTGATCGGAACGACCTTTGCGGCGTCCCTGTGATCACATCGTTTTTTTGTAAAAACATGACTTGGACAAACGACTTGCTTACAGAGAATGTGTACAATCGCTAACTTACGCAAAAGTTGACCAAACTGCTCCATCCCCCATCCCCCCCTTACAACGAGAGACGATCAATGAAACTGGGTATTATGAAAACAATGGCACTGGTTGCGCTGGCCGCATGGTTTGTTGCTCCCGTCGCAAACGCGGAAGACAAGCATTCACATGATCACGCTCACGCTGAATTGCCATCGTTTGGCGTTTGCGTGTTGATGCCGACCAAAGACAACAAGGCACGCGGCACGCTGCGGTTGATGCAGAAGGGCGACGAATTGGTGATCACTGGCAAAGTTCGGAACCTGACACCGGGCGAACATGGCTTTCACATCCATGAGTTTGGCGATCGCCGTGCTGCCGACGGAACTTCGGCGGGCGGTCACTTCAACCCCGAAGGCCATGATCACGGCAGTCCTGGAGCTCATAGCCACGCTGGCGACCTGGGAAATATTCTTGCCGACGATCAAGGGGTTGCCACCGTCAACGTGACCACCAAGGACACTGCATTGCACTTCATCTTGGGACGCTCCTTCGTCGTGCACGCGGGCAAAGACGATTTGCAGAGTCAACCCTCGGGCGACGCCGGCCCCCGCGTTGCCGTTGGAATCATCGGAATCGGCAACGAGAGCTTCAAAGGTTCCGCTAAGAAATAAATCGTTCCCTTTGAACGAAACCAAGTTGCTCCCCCATTCACTTGAATTTAGAAACGCTGTCGGATTTCGGTCCGGCAGCGTTTTTTTGTTCGTCAGCATTTTTGTTCGCGGCGACTCGTTGGTGAGCGTCTGATCGATCAGGTGACCTTCGCCGGCAGCAAGCGGGTGATATTTTCACGGAACGTCGCGAGCCCAATGCTTTCTCCCCGACCCTCTTGCGCAACCATCTGAATCCACTGTGTTCGGCAATGTTTGGGCAATCCAAGGGGGCCGCCTAATCGGAATAATCGGAAACACTTGTCCGCTTTTCCGGAAAGTGGAGTCAGAGTCAAGAACTTGCCGATGCTAGCATTGTTCACCTGACCTCCACCCCTTCGAATACGTCTTTCGCGTCACGTTTCCTCCCCCTTTGTTTGATGAATCCCGTCTGCCCTCACCGTCAATTGGTGCGGCGACCCTTTCGATCGAACAACGTGATGGACGAAAGACGATGTTCGACCACTAGCGTCCGAGTAATCCATGTCACAAATCGAAGAACTTTCAAGCGGCCTCGAGTCCGAAGTTGATACCGAACTTGCGGAGTCTCGCATTCGTCCGTCCAAACGAGCGACTCCTCGCAGCAATGCGGCGCAGTCACCTTTGGAAACTTATTTGCGCGAGATCAACGAGACCGCGCTTTTGTCCGCGGACGACGAAACCGAACTTGCAGCCCGAATTGCTCAGGGCGATGCGTTGGCTCGCGACCGTATGGTTCGGGCCAATTTGCGTTTGGTCGTCAACATTGCCCGTGGCTACACCGGCAAAGGCTTGGGGCTGCAAGATTTGATCGAAGAGGGCAATCTTGGTTTGTTGCGTGCCGTCGAAGGGTTCGACCCGACGATGGGAACACGCTTTAGTACCTACGCAAGCTACTGGATCAAACAGTCGATCAAGCGTGCGTTAATCAACAGCGCCAAAACCATTCGCATCCCTGCGTACATGGTCGAGCTATTGAGCAAATGGCGACGAGCGACTGCGCGTTTGAGCGAAGAGCTAGGCCGCACGCCTTCGAACGAAGAGATCGCTCGATTGCTGGGGCTTCCCAAAAAGAAGCTGCCGATCATTCGCAAAGCAATCCGTATCAGCAACAGCACGCCCCAGAGCGACCAAACCGAAGCGGGATGGTCATTGGGCGACATGGTGATGGACGAACGCTTGAAGGCTCCGGACGAGGAAATGCTTGACCATGACATCCTGCGTCATGCAATGGAATTGCTCGGAGATCTCGAAGAACGCGAAGCGACCGTATTGAAATTGCGTTTCGGACTTGGGGGCTGTGAACCCAAGACACTAAAAGAAATCGGTGCCGAATTGGGACTGACCCGCGAACGGGTTCGCCAGATTGAAACCGAAGCGCTGCGACGTTTGGCCGATGGTTTGACGGATCCGCACGAGCGATTGTTCGGCTAATCATCCCATCGTGTGATTCACGTTCGCAACGGGAACATCTCGTTGTCAGTGAAATGAGTGATCAATGGCTTCCGTTTCGTCGGGTGAGGCAGGACAGACGGAAAGCCATCGGGGTGACAAAGCTTTGCGTGACCTCCGACTAAAAACACACCCCACACTTGGGGAAACGTTTCTCTCTGCGATATGGGAACACAGCAGGAATTGGATTAGAATGGGCAACAACTAATTTTTGCCCCATCCACGCCTGTGACGCGAGTAACCAACTCGCTACCCAGGTCCCCACCTTGCTGTACTGGAGAGACGTTCGCATGCCAGTCTTGAATCCCACCTCTGCTTTTCTGCTGACGCTGCTAATTGCCGTTCCTGCCGCTGGACTTCAGGGCGAAGACAAAGAAAAAGGCAAACCAGCGAAAGAAGCCCCAGCGAAAAAAGCCGCAGCCAAAGAGGATGCCGCCAAACCGGTCCCCTCGATCTTTGCGGACCCTGGACTCGAAGCAGCCGTACGAGCCGAAGTGTTCGCCAAACGCAACAACAGCGAACCGATCACCAAAGAGGACGTTGCCAATATTTCGCGGGTGATTGGCAAAGGTAAGAAGATCAAGAGCCTCGCTGGGCTTGAGCATTGCCACGCCTTGATGCTGATCGATCTTGCCGACAACGAGATCACCGATTTGACGCCCATTGCGGAGTTGAAACGACTGCAATCGGTGACGTTGGCGAACAACAAGATCACGGACATCAAACCCCTTGCCGGTTTGACCGCGATGCAGCTGTTGGATTTGGCGGGCAACAGCGTCAGTGACACATCGCCGCTGGAAAAGATGACCAACTTGCGGACATTGTATTTGGCAAAAAACAAGCTGACCTCGATCGATGGAATCAAGAATCTTGGCAAGATTTGGTCGCTGGATCTCTCGGAGAACCAATTGACGGATCTGGAACCCGTCCGCAATTTGGGATGGCTGTCCACGCTCGATATCGCTGGTAACCAAATCAGTTCGCTTGAACCGATCACGGGTTTGCGAGAATTGAGCATGTTGATTCTGTCACGAAACAAGATCACCGATCTATCGCCGTTGGTGGAGATGTGCCGCAACGATTTTCAAGGGGAACGACGGTTCGCTCCGTTTATGCAGGTCTATGTCGGTGAGAATCCGATCGACGGCAAGAAGCTAGAAGCCCAAAGTGCAGAATTGGCCTCCTTTGGCGTCGAGGTCAATCAAAAGTAATGTGGTCCTTCTTTCGCAACCGTCGTCGACGCAGGTGGTTGGCGGTTGCGTTACCGGAACCGCAACTGCAAATCCTGAAACAGAATGTCCCTGTTTTCAACCGATTGCAGGCTGATCTGCAAAATCGAATTCTTGATTGCGTTCGCATCTTGATCGCCGAACGCAACTGGGAAGGTTGCGACGGACTCGAAGTCACGGCGGAGATGAAGACGACGATCGCGGGACATGCGGCATTTATCTTGCTCCGTTCAGGAGACTATTACTTCGACGGCGTGACGACGATCTTGGTCTATCCCGACGTGATGGTTCGAAACCACGACGGTGTACTCGAGCACACCGTCGGCGAGGCTTGGGACAACGGCGGGGTGATTTTGTCGTGGCCCGAAGTCTTGTTAGCAGCCGACCACGACGACGGACGCAACGTCGTGATTCACGAATTCGCTCATCATTTGGATGGGCTTGATGGCGAGATGGGCGGCTCCGTTTCGTTTGACAAATCCGCAGACCAAACGGCTTGGAACGATATTGCCGGCAAAGAATTCCAGCAACTCGTTCACGACGTTGATGCGGGCCGCAGGACGCTATTGGATCCGTACGGCGCGGCCAACGAAGCTGAATTTTTTGCCGTCGCCAGCGAATGCTTTTTTGAGCGGCCTCGACCGATGCAGGGTCGGCATCCGGAATTGTTCAAACTGCTAAAAACCTATTACCGAATCGATCCGACCGATTGGCATTAGGGCAGTTAGGCAGAAGTCGTTCACTTGATTAGCCGTGTTGGCCAACGCAGTGAAGCATTTATCGCCCGTGTTTTGCGAATTTTTAGCGGCAGAACGCAAGCACTCCGGCTCCTTGCCCCGCCCCAAAAAACGGAGGGCTCGCGCCGTGCCGCTACGAAATGCTTCACAGCGTTTCGTTTTGACCAACGGGATTTCACTCAAAAACTCCTGCCTGACTAGCGGAGGTTGCTGTCGCAGACCTTCACTTCGGCCCAAGTCTCTTTGTTTTCAGCGATGAACTGCAAATGCCGCTCGGCGGTTTGGTAGGCGTCGTGGGCCGCGCGATCGGCGAAAACGGTGTGCAGCGAGACATCGAAATCGTGATTAACGGGGCGAGCAAGCTCTTTGTCACGCGTTCCCACCGCGAAATCGACCAGCCCGTCGTGGTCGTTGAGATATTTCTCACAAGCTTCGACGAGCGTTTGAACGGCTTCGTCACTGCGGTCTTTCAAAGTAAAAAAAACGTGATGCGCCAATCGAGTCATAAGAAAATGCTTTGCTGAACGGTTGTGGGGAACGGTGGGAATTAACGGCTGGATTCCCCATCCAAAGTTCCTTCGAACCTTGGATGGAGCCAAGAACCGCTAAACTTAACCGCTTCAGCCTTGGTTTGAAGAGGGCTTCTTCGGATCGCGCCGCGACAAACCGGCTCGGTCCATCAAGGAGCTCTTCATCAAGTCTTCCATGTAATCATCGTCCGCAGGTGGAGGTCCAAACGCCCCCAACGCTTGCGGTTCATATTCAATCAGATACTCATGGCGTGCGATGGACACTTTGCTGTTGGGGTCGATACGCTTACGCTGGACGGGGCGACCATCGACCTTTAATCCATTTCGGCTGTTTAGGTCACGAATGAACCAATAACCATGTTCGAGAGTCAACCGGCAGTGCTGGCTTGAAACGTTGGCGAATTTCAATTGAATATCGCACTCGCTACGACG
>NZ_ANOG01000273.1 GCF_000346295.1 Rhodopirellula maiorica SM1
TCAATAAGACTTGGATAACCGATCAACTTGCAACTCTGGATGGGGCAAGTTGATTTGCTNCGGGGATTCAGCAGCGGTTTGGGTGGGGGAGCGACGGAATTGAGAACCCCGCAGCCACTCATTGCGACTGCGGGAACAAAAGACATATGCGGATCAAGTCTCGCTGCAACTGCAATCTTCGCGATATTCGAGTTTAGCGTCATCGAAATCAACAAAGCGATTCCAAGCTTCGACCAGCGGTTCGCTGATATTCGTGTACTGCTTTGCTTTTTGATAGAGACCAGATTCGTCGTAGTCACCGATCAGCGTGACGCGATTGCCTGCCCAACGACCCACGATGGATTCGGCTGGCAAGCGAATCGGCATACCCTCGCGAGCGACCGCCTTACCGATAATGCAGGAAAGATCATCTCCGTCCTTGAGTTCGATGACCTGCGGACCGGGGCCGGCGAAGTCTCCGCCACCCGTTTCCGTGCTTTGACGAAGTAGTAACGTAAAGATCGCACCTTGAGAATTGACGGCCCACTCCCAGAGTTTGGCGCCACCACCGATGCACCACGGACAAACGTATTCTTGTTTGTCTAAATTGATTGCTTTGAAATATTGGCCCATAAAAAGATTGAGAAATAAAATAAGAAAGCGGTCGACCGTAGCCGACCGCAGTAGGGGACTGACGGATTTAGTACGGCAGTGCGTCTAAGGTGTAGTCAACGTCACCTGGTGTATCAAACGCAGTAATTTCTTCGAGTGGAAAGAGCTTCTCCGGTATAGGAGCTCCTGGCTTGCAGAGTCCGGAACGAATTAACGACATGGCACCTCGGCCAAAGTGACCCTGAAGCGTCCACGCCAATCCAGTATCGATAAGCTCTTGGAACATTGCGATGGTTTCGACTCGGTTGAGACGGCCGGATTCATACTGAACCAGCACGTCGAAGACAGTTTTCCTTGCGGTTTTGAGATGAGGCATGATAGAGTTTGGAAGAAGAATAAAGAGGGGAGTTGCCAGCGCAGCGCCCTTTTTGATTTTTGTTTTTCTGTGTGGTGCCGATGGTGCGAAGTCGGGGAGGGGACCGACAGGAATAGCCTTGCGTCATGGCAAGATTGGAAGAAAGCAAAACGCTCTTTCGCTGCACTGGATTGTGCGAGAGCCTCTTGGCTGGAGCGAGCCGCACGTCCACTAGTCAAGGTCGCGAGCGACTTCCGGCGCCCCGGTTTTCTGGATGCCCGAAGTGGCATCAGGCAAACCGGTGGGTGTGCCGCGCAGCGAGGGTTCCTTGACGGTGGAACCGGCGAGTTATACTGCCCAAGAAGCACGCACACCCAGCCCGTGAAATTCCAATTCAGAGGCGCGGCAGAAAGCTGCGTCCTGAACGTGTGGAGTTGGGTACCAAATGGGTACTAAACGGGTGCAAACGGTACGAAAAAGTGCTATTCTGAGTGATATTTACCACCCACGAGCATGAAAAAACCCTGCCGTAACTTGTTGTTGCAGCAGGGTTTAGGAAGCGACGCGGACGGGACTCGAACCCGCAACCTCCGGATCGACAGTCCGGGGCTCTAACCAATTGAGCTACCGCGCCTTTGTATGGCGTGTGGTGCCGAAGCACCAATTTGACGTCAGTACCGAAGCACTGGTGTCGCGTTTGCGATGAAGCAAACAATATGACTAGCTGCTTTATTCTTTGCAACCCGTATTGGGAAGCAATTTTGTGATCGTTGTGCCAGTCACTTTGTTGATCACTTGGACCGGGATTATATCGATCCACTGGTCCTCTGCAAGTCACCTTTGCCAAGAACTTTGGCGAGCCAATCTCACTGGTGGACTGGCTGTGACGATTAATCCAATCATGCTGGAATTCATCGGACAATGCAAGCTGGGTTGGCCACTTTTTTTGTCGAGGTCGACGAAGAAAACCTAGGGTTGAGCGGCGATTTATTTCTTGAGAATCTCGTTTTCTCAAATCGCTGACACCTCTGTTTTTAGCGTCCACCGTTAGGCGATTTCAAATGATGACCGAACTGCTGCTCGCATTCTCCTTGCAGGATTGGTTCCGGGATGCCTGCTACGAACTCACCTACTACTTTAGCCACATGAATAAAACTCAGTGGGGTATCGTCTCCGCCTGTTCAGTGGCCTTTGGTTTTCTGTGTTTGAAGGGGACGGGAATTAACCGCTGATAGTGCCATGTGAATTCGCCGCACGCTTTGGAGGCTGACGCGACTCGGGCCGGCAACGGATTTCCGCGTTTATTTTCTGCGCTGATTTTCTGCGCTGAGTTCTACACAGCGGAGTGGTGCCATCTAAGCTGACGGCGTCGGGACAGGTAGCGATTGGCTTGTCAAAGATTGATTGCGATACAGCAGCCAGTACGACGCGGGAATCACCAAAAGTGTAAACACCGTCGATGTGAGCATCCCGAAAATGATGGCCCAGGCCAGTCCCGAGAACACGGGATCGAGTGTGATCACGCCGTTGGCAAGCAGGGTGGTGCCCGCGGTCAACAGGATTGGACGTGTGCGAACGGCGACACTGCGAATGATCGATTCACGAAGGTCATGACCTTCGACCTGCGCCAGGTGAATAAAGTCGATCAAGACGACGGAGTTTCGCACCACAATTCCCGCCAATGCGATCATGCCGATCATCGCCGTTGCGGTGAAGAAAACGGGATTGGGATGTCCGCCGACTCCGGCATCCGTGATCCAATTCAAGACCCAAAACCCAGGCATGATGCCAATCATGGTCAGCGGGATTGCCGTCATGATCAACACCGGCAACATTCGTGATCCGGTTTGAAACATCAGGATAATAAAGATCCCCAGTAACGCAGCAGCAAAAGCGAGCCCCAGATCACGAAAGACATCGAGCGTGATCTTCCACTCTCCTTCGCCTGCCCAATTGACGGTGTATCCGGCTGGAATCGACCACGGCACGTGGCCTCCCAGCGAGATCCACGAGCGTTTGTCGAGCGGTTTCGGCGTCGCTGTCGTGAGTTGAATTTGATTTGTACGAACAATGTTTTCGACCGATTGGTCCGCGACCGTACTGTCCCACTGGACATCCAGGATCGCGTCAGCCGGCGGACGGCCCGCGACCTCGGCGTAGACAAACACGACGCGTTGCAGATTTTTGTGATAGATCGTTTTTTCTTCATCGACCATTTTGAAATGCCCGAGGGATCCAAGCTGAACGCTTTTTCCGGCATCGCTTTGCACATAAATTTCTGAGAGGTCGTCGATGGCGGATCGATTTTTGCGAGGCAGTTTCAACTCGATCCACAGCGGTTCCACTTCGCTCGGCAGATGCATCACGGTGGCCTTGTAGCCGCTCAGTACTGCTGCGACGGTGTCGGCAATCGTTTTGGTGGTAATCCCCGATAACGCCGCCTTGGCTTTGTCGGTTTCAAACACGTAACGCAGCGAGTCGTCTTCGGCGCTGACATCGAGATCCACGACGCCGGGTTCCGCCGCCAAGCGGGCTTTGACAGTCCGAGCGACCGCGATTTGGTCATCGTAGCTGCCTTCGGGTGGTCCATAGACCTCGGCTGTAATCGACGCCAATACCGGCGGTCCCGGTGGCACCTCAACCAGTTTCAAGTTTGCACCCAGCGAATTTCCCAGTTTGGTCACCTCGTCGCGAATCCGCAGCAATGTTTCGTGTGACTGTTGGACTCGAAAATCTTTGCCGATCAAGTTGACGCGAATGTCTGCAACGTTCGCTCCTTGACGCAAGAAGTAGTGACGCACCATGCCGTTAAAGTCCATGGGAGATGCGATGCCCACGAATACTTCGTAGTCACGCACTTCGGCGAGCCCACCTAAGTAGCGGCCAATGCGGCGGGCAACCACATCGGTGCGCTCAAGCGTCGTTCCCTCAGGCATGTCGATCACAATTTGAAATTCGTTTTTGTTGTCATACGGCAACATCTTGACGGGAACTAAACGAAACACCGGCAACAGCAACGCGGCGACAAACAATACGGCAAT
Organism: Rhodopirellula maiorica SM1; assembly: GCF_000346295.1. Classification (GTDB taxonomy): domain Bacteria; phylum Planctomycetota; class Planctomycetia; order Pirellulales; family Pirellulaceae; genus Novipirellula; species Novipirellula maiorica. Next base: position 3,988 of record NZ_ANOG01000273.1, read on the forward strand.
CGCGACGAGCACTCCGGCGGCATAGATGGTTTTGCTCAGGATCGGAGTCAAGATGGCTCGGCTGATGCGGTACAGCGGCCGCTTGGTGAGATCGAATCCATCGTGGGTGACGTCCCCTTCCTTGAAATGTTTTAGCGAGACCAATGCCAACCACGGCGTGATCACAAACGCAACGAACGTCGAAATGGTGACGGTCAGCGGAACGTTCAGCGCCATCGGGCCCATGTAGGGCCCCATCATTCCGGTGATAAATGCTAACGGCAAAAAGCTGGCGATGATCGCGAGCGTCGACAGGATCAACGCGGGCCGTACCTCTTGCACCGCACGCAGGACCGATTGCCGAGGCGGCAAAATTTTCATCGCAAAGTAGCGTGCGATGTTTTCAACATCGGTGATCGGATCATCGACAAGCAATCCCAACGCCAAGATCAGTGCAAACATCGTGACGCGATTGATCGAATAGCCCACCATCAAGTTGATGAAAAGTGTCAAGCTATAGCAGACCGGAATCGCCAACGCGATCACAATCGCGGGCCGCCAACCCATTGTCAATCCGATCAAACCGACCACGGTCAATACCGCGACCAACAGCCCTTCGATCAGTTCATTGACCTTTTCGTTGGCGGTTTCGCCATAGTCACGAGTGATGCGGGCATGCACGCCGCGAGGCAGGTGGGTTCGTGACAACGATTCAATTTTCTCGTGAACGGCCTTTGCCACATGTACCGCGTTGGTCCCTTTGCGTTTGGCTATGGAAATATTGACGGCGGGAAAAACGCCTACGAGGTCGCTTTGTTCTTGGTCCGCGGGACCGAAGCCGATCCAGCTATAGCTTTCGGCTTCGGCAGGCCCATCGCTTACCGTGGCGACGTTCTTTAGATAAACCGGCCGATCGCTGGCGACATTGACGACGAGGTTTTCGAGTTCGGTGAGCGATTCAAAGAAGGTCCCCGTTTCCACCGCAAACCAATGGTCCTGTTGTTCAAAGCTGCCGTTGCGAATCGTGACGTTTCCAGATTGCAGTGCATTGGCGACTTGCAGTGGTGACGTGCGATGAGCGGCCAATCGCTGCGCGTCGATCCGGATGTAAATTCGCCTCGGGCGACCGCCCACGACTTCGACACGATTGGTGTTGGGAATCGCCTGCAGTTCGTGCTGAATTTCTTCGGCGATCCGTCTCAGTTCATGATCGCCGTATCGATCGCTGCGTTCGGACCACAGCGTGGCAATCACGATCGGGACGTCATCGACTTCGATGGGTTTGATCACCCATGACTGAACCGTTGGCGGAATCAGATCGGTCGACGAATTGATCTTGTTATAGAGTTTGACGAGCGAGTCCTCGCGATCTTCGCCCACGTAAAAACGCACCGTGACAATCGCTTGTCCCGTTTTGCTCATCGAGTAGACGTATTCGACTCCATCAATTTGATAGAGCAGCTTTTCGATGCGGTCAGTGACTTGCCGTTCTACCTCTGCGGCCGACAATCCCGGTGCCGAGACGAAGACGTCCGCCATCGGAACTACGATTTGAGGTTCTTCTTCGCGAGGGGTTAAGTACAGCGAGGCTGCACCGAGCAACAACGAAATGACAATCAACATGACCGCGACATCGCCACGCAGAAAGACTTCGACGATTCGAGTCAAAACGGGAGTATTCGCGTCATCGTTCATTCGTCACAAACCTACAAACCGATTTCAATTGATGTTCGTTGCAGCAGGGTTGGAAAAGACGGGCTCCGAGACAGGCGGCTCTGAAACAGGCGGCTCCGAAACAGGCGGCTCCGAAACAGGCGGCTCTGAAACAGGCGGCTCCGAAGAGGAGGACGCTCGATGCAGTATCACTCGTTCACCGGCCTTCAATCCGCTTAGCACCTCGTGACGTCCAGGCATTCCCATTCGCCCGCTTTTGATCAATCGGCGTTCTACCACGCCATTGGGAAGCACCACGTCGACAAAGTCAAGTTGCCCCATTTGGACAATGGCATCGTCAGCAAGACACAGATGCCGTCGTTGGCCCGTTGGGATTCGTAGTCGCCCAAACATGCCTTCGTAGAGTTGGCTGGATTTCGGCAGAGTCGCTTTCACCAAAAACGAACGACTCAGTGCATCGGCTTGGGGGACAATTTCGTCGATCGTGACAGGAAACTCTTGATCGAGGGCGTCGACATAGACTTTCATTTGATCACCGATCTGCATTTTGACTGCCAAACCTTCTTGCACGGGAGCCTCGAGTCGCAGTGAGGTCTCGTCATAGAGCACCAACAGCGGTTCGCCCGGTTTGGCGACGTCGCCCGGTTCGGCAAGTCGGTCGACAATCCGTCCGCTTTTCGAAGCGATGATCTTGGTGTACGAAAGCTGGACAGCCGATTCCGACACTGCTTGTCTCGCTCGACTCTCTTCGGCCTCGGCCACCTGCAGGTCCCGCAACGCCAAGTCCTGGTCCGATGGTGACGCGGCGTTTTGCTTTTTAAGCAACTCGATACGTTGGAATTGCTTTTTGGCCTGAGCACGACGCGCGATCGCCGCTTCAAGACTTTGCTTGGCCTGATCCAAGCGAGCCTGAAACTCTTGGCTTTCCAGGTGAATCAATTCTTGCCCTTGGACCACTTGGTCGCCCGCCGTCACTCTGATTTCGTCAATCGTTGCCAACAGTTTTGACGACACCACGGTGCGACTTGATGCTTTTAACGTTCCGACTGCTTCTTCGACTGCTTGTTTACGAATTTCATGGACAACATCGGTGGGCTCGCCTGCATACTGCTGGACTCCACGCTGATTCCAATCCGGTGCAATCTTTGTCTCGAACATGCCCGACAACCAAGCGATCGTCAGCACCAGCAACACCAATCCAGCCACCAACGCGAGCACGCGAGAGAAGCGGGAAATGAGTTTGGAGATCCATGCAGTCTTCATGTTTCATCTCGTCCAGCGATTTGAGGTGGATGCCCTCCGACGTTTACGAACCACAGCAAGATTGATCGTTTTTCAGCTGATTCCAGGGCATTTTGGCAAGCATCATGCCCATCAAGCAGCTGTCCAGGATTCCTGCTCCCGCCAAACCGGCACCCATAATGGCTGCAATGACGGCAAAGTAGGGCGAGACGGTGATCGCCAACACGCCGCTGATCAACACAATGGTGCCCGCGACGATACGCACTTGGCGTTCGAGCGAGACTCCCTTTTTGCCTCGCACCACCGGGTAACCCGCGGCATCCCAAGCCATCGTTCCTCCGTCGACATTGACCACATTGGTGTAACCGGCATCGACCAGTTTTTGGCATGCCTTTGCACCGCGAGTTCCTGACTTGCAAATGACATATAGCGTTTTCGTGGGGTCGCGGTGACTCATTAGTTCCGCAGGGTCAAGCGAATCAAGCGGAACATTTTCGGCGAACAACGCACGTACTTCTCGAAACTCTAGCGGCGTACGGACATCAACGAGATCGATCTCGCCTCGCGAATCTAACATCGCCAGTTCATCGACCGTCACGGTTTTCAAGTCCGACATCTTTCAATCCATCCTGCAAAACTGAATGAGTAATCTGGGCAAGTGGGAAAACACCGCAAGCAAACGCTGAGCCGATTGCGACGATGCCGTCATCTCCCGACGCCCCAAGCCGCGCCGCACAACGCTCATTGCTGGGGGAAACGAACCGGGCTATCGCGGATTCCGCGGTGCCCAAGTCAATATGATCAATATATCGTGAGGTTGCGATATGTCAATCCAATGAAATTTTTCGGATTGGGCAACTAAGGCGTCATTGCGCAGTTCGTGACATATCGCACACAACCGTCGGTAGAGAATCGCAGTCGGTAGAGAATCGCAGTCGGTAGAGAATCGAGTCGAGTTCGATTCGTTAGCAGCGGCGAGAGGGGCGGCAGCCGGTTTATCGAGAGCGTGTTAGCACGCTGCGGCCGAACGATTTTCGCCGCACCGCTACCGATGTAAAAAGTAAATGTGATTGGATTAGCGGTTCACCAGACGGGCAAGACGTTCTTTGAGGGCACGGCCGAAGCTGTCCATTGCACCTGGGCTGGGGATCAGTTCGCTCGGCGCGAATTCGTAGTCTGCACCGGTTTCATAGCCGCACGGCAGCGGAACGAATGTCAAATTACGCTCGGCCGCCAGTCGCAGCGCACGTTTCATATGAGACGCACTGGTGACCAAGCCGATCTTTCCCTCGCCAGGAAAACCGGCCGGAGGCGAAGCAAAGAAGGCTTCCAGGTTCTTCATCTCTTGGGACGTATTGTCGCCGGGGGATTCGTAGATTTTTTCGCTGGGGACTCCGATCGATTCAAGCATCATGCGGCCAGCTTCGGCGGGCTGAATTCTTCCTAGTGAGGAGCCGCCCGTGCAAATTACTGCCTGGGTGTGGCCGCCGTGCCAGAGCTGGGCCGTGTGCATGATGCGTTGTCCGGCGATACCCAACTCGGGGACGTCGTCATAGGCGATGGTGACTCCGCCGCCAAGCACTACGACGCAGCGAAGCGGTTCGGACAGAGTGTTCAGGTCGGTACGAGGCGGTTCGAGCCCCGCCATGCTGGCGTCGGCAACGTCTCCGTTGCCAGTGATTGAAATCAACACGAACAGCATCGCAAAGACGACTCCGAAACGCCACGCACCTCGCCGAAAACAGAGCAGGCTCGCGACCAGCGTGAAGGTCCATAGAATGCCCAGAGGCATCACCAACGCGGTGGCACAGCGGTCCGCCATCCCTTTATCCACTTTTATCCAGGTCCAAATCACCAGGAACAAATCAATCGCGGCACCCCACGCGATGCCTATCATGACATTGCGAACCGTCCATACGCGATCGGGTGACGATAGCTGCTCGGCGGCATCGCCAGCGGGCTGAGGATTCGATTGGTTGACAGCAGGTTCATTGGGCAGAGGATGGTTCATGATTTAGCAAAATCAGCGGGCGACACTGTGACGGGGACAAAAGAATGGAAAGAGAAAGTGGCGGTTAGTTTCCGCCGATTTCGCGTTTGATCCAGATTGCGGCCGCATCCAGACGGACGGCTCGATTCCTGAGCCGGCTCGATCCGAATTGGCCCAAGACATCATTGCCCCCAAACAAATTGGCTCGAAAAATGCATCTGGAGGTGCGTCTGTCAGTTCGGTCAAGCAGCGAAGCATTCTTGCGGTGATACAATTCGGTGTCGACAGCGTGGTTTGGCGACTTCGGTCTCCGGCGGCAGAAGCAGTTTAATCGAATCCGTTTGTTTGACCATGATTGGTTCTTTTCTAGTTGAACTTTTGAAAACGATAGGAGTGATCGTATGCGATGGCGTGGACGTCGGCAGAGTGACAATGTCGAAGATCGTCGGAGAATGAGCGGACCGGCGGTGGCTGGCGGTGGTGCTGGCGTATTGATCCTGGCGTTGATTGTGGCGATTTTGGGCGGAGACCCGCGTCAAATCTTGCAGCAACCGCAACAGGTTCCCGGCGCGAGAATTGGACAAGCCGATGGAAATCGCGAACTCACCCCAGCGGAAATCGAAGCGGGGGACTTTGCCAAAACCATTCTGGCCGATAGCGAGGATGTGTGGACGTACTTGTTCCGCACTCAGTTGGGCAGCGAATATGTCCCGCCGACTCTCGTCTTGTTCAGTGGCCAAGTGCGTTCGGCGTGTGGCGGAGCGACGGCAGAATCGGGGCCATTCTATTGTCCGGCTGACCAGAAAGTTTATCTCGACACCTCTTTCTTTGCCCAGTTATCAAATCAATTGGGGGCTCCAGGCGATTTTGCTCAGGCCTACGTGATTGCTCATGAGGTCGGTCACCATGTACAAAATCTGCTCGGTTACACCGATCAAGTCCAGCAGGTCCGCCGGACTCGAAGCGAAACCGAAGCGAACCAAGCCTCGGTGCGACTCGAATTGCAGGCCGATTTCTTTGCCGGTTGCATGCTGCATCATTTGCAGAAGCAGAAGCAGGTGATTGAAGAAGGAGACATCGAAGAGGGTTTGCGTGCTGCGGCGGCGATTGGCGATGACCGATTACAAGAACGAAGCCGAGGTTACGTCGACGTCGAATCGTTCACGCATGGAACCAGTGCACAACGGTTGCGATGGTTTCGACTTGGGCTGCAAACCGGCGATCTGCGGCAAGGCGATACGTTTAACACGAAAGATTTGTAGGGTATG
>NZ_ANOG01000274.1 GCF_000346295.1 Rhodopirellula maiorica SM1
GATTCCAATGGCGAACTGAAACTTAAACGGACGACACAGGAATCAGTGCGGGGGTCAAAGATGAATTGGCCTCGATCATTGGCAAGGTTCGCATCATCCCGATTTACACCACTGTGACGGGCAATGGAAACAACGCGATGTACACGATCGTGAAATTCGAGGGAGTGCGGATTTTAGAGGTCAAGCTGACCGGAAAAATGTCCGGGAAGCGGGTCATTGTCCAGCCCGCGAAAGCGGTGGCGCGTCATGCGATCGTAGATTCCTCTCCGGTCACACAGAGTTCGTACCTATTCACACCAGTGATGTTGGTTCAGTGATATTTTTCAAAAGAGCTACGAATCATGATTCAAAATAAATATCGCCCCAAAAAAAAGGGCGCACGAATGGCGGCTTCGGCCGTCGAGTTCGCCTTGGTTGCCCCGCTAATGATCGCCTTTACATTCGGCTTGGTCGAGCTCGGGCGAATGATGTTGGTCAAACAAACAGCCACGCATGCGAGTCGCGAGGGGGCACGAATCGCCGTGCGTCCAACCGCCACGACTAGCGAGGTTGTCGAACGAGTCAACGATGAGTTGGCTTTGATGGGAATTGAAAACGCCACGGTCGAAACCGTTCCATCGTCGATCGAAACGGCCACGCCCAGCGGTATCGTGACCGTTCGTATCGCGATCGACATTTCGTCGATCACTTGGGTTCCTGGATTCTTGGATCTGGACGCGACCCAGATTATTGCCGAGTCATCAATGCGTCGAGAAAGCACGAATTAACGCGTCGCGTCTGCATCACTTTTTGCCTGCTGCCCACTGCGTACCTTTGACGATCGTGTCCAGATAGACGGCATCTTCGAACGTCTCGTTCGAATGGCCATAGGTGGTGCCAAAAACGCGAGCCTTGCCGTAGGTGTTCGTCCAGAAAACGGGATGTGACTGGTCGGTCTTTTCGCTTTTGCTGGTGGCCAACACGGTCATATTTGGCCACTTCTTTTCGATCACGTACAGCTCGTCCATCGCCGTTTTGTGGCCATCGGGATAGCCCTTCATGATCGCATGATCTTGGGCGACGACGTTGACCGCGTAATGGCTTTGGTGTTCGTGACGGCGGCTGGTGACCCCCAAGAATTCTCGCCAATCATCGATCTTGGCGTCGCGGTAGGTGTGCATCGCACAGTGGATCACGACCGCGTTTGCTCCGGCATGATGCGACCGAGTGATGCTGCGGATGTAGTCGGGATCGGTGGTGGCGGCAAAGCATTCGTTGTGAATCACAACATCGAACCCCTCGGCCCAATTCGGGTTTTTGTAGAGATCAATTTCAGCTCGTGTGCCATTGCCGCCATCGTTGACGACGGTCCAGTTCACGGCGACGCCGCGTTTCTTGAACGCCATCTGCATCGCTTTGGTTTGGAAGTCGTAGTCGTGACAGCAGCCACCGGTGACCAGCAGTACCTTAATCGAGGATGGGGCGGCCGAATCCTCGGCGAAGCCGCCCGTGGGCGCAGCCATCATGTGAAGGGCGAAGCAGGCGGTCAGCAAAAAAGAGAGAGGTTTCAAGGTGGTGGCTCCTGTTGAATCGTGAAGGTAGCGACAAAAAAACAGGACGGATTGAGTAATCCGTCCTGCGCAGAAATTTTAAATGGTGGTGAATCCGCAAAGCGTGATCGGCTTGCTAGAAACGGTCGTCGATTTCGACTGTTTCCATCACTTTCGTGTTCCGCTCGACCGCGATCACGGTGGTGCGTTGTCTCAGTCCATCGCGGCTTTCGCAAGTCACGGGCAATACTTGGCGTTTGTCGGGCAATTCCATTCGGACCGTAAACGAGCCATCGCTTTGCAATTTGACCGGACGGCCGGCGATATTGACCGATGCGTTGGCCGTTGTCTTTCCAAACACAATCAATTCGGCGTCGACTTTGAATGGCAACTTCGTTTGTCGCAGCAAACTGGGGTCCGCCACCGTTTGTCCCTGGTCGCCACGGCTTGGCATCGGACGATGCAGACGTTCTTCGAACACGTCTTTTAGATCGCCTGCGTCTTGGTCGTAACCACCGCTAAGCGAATAAATTCGTTCGTAGTCTTCGGCAATGTCGTTCCAGTGCTCGTCGAGTCGTTCACATTCGCCGGGGCGTGGGGTCTCGACGACGTTGCTGCGACAGATCGTGTAGAACTCGCCAAAGTCAGCTAAGTAACCGATGATGACTCGAAATCGCGCTGGCGGCTCATCCACATCGATGTACCAATTGTTCACGCCACCGTGGATCGGGATGTCGCGAGCCACACTTTCAGCTTGATTGCTAGCGACATCGCCTACCGCCAACAGACGCAGGATCGGTTTGGCGGTGTGCCATCGTTCGGCCATTGCCGATTCAGCACGTTGGACGCTGGCGCGGGTGATTTCCCAATTTGCTTGCAGCCAGTACGAATCACGCACGAGCAGAACGACGCGGTCCTGATGCGTTTCACCGTTTCGGGTTCGCGAAGCACCGTTGGCGACTGCCGAGCCGCCGACAAGCGTGCCGGTGGAGATGTCGCGGTGGCGATCCAGGGTTTCACGGCGGCGACGCATTTGGGCACGAATGCGAGCGGTTTTGGCGGAAACGCGTTCCTTCTGCTCTTTTTGGTCGAGGGCTTCGGCACACCGCTGGGCGCTGACCGCAGCGGCGCGAGCACGGGCGGCAGCAATCTGAGCCCCTTTGCTGATCGGGGCGGACGCCTTGGATTTGGATTTGGCGGCCCTTGTACTCGTCGCTCGGGACGAAGTTGATGTTTTCTTGGTGGATGCGTTCTTTGACGTAGCCGATTTCGAGCTGTCCGATTTTCGCCTCAGCTTGCGTTGCACCTTTGATATTTCGGTAACAAGGTCGTCCTTTCGCATACTGTGCCAGCCCGCTACGCCGTAGGTTTTGGCTAATTCGGCCAATTCTCGTCGTGTTTGCGCTTTAAGGTCTGCCGTTTTAATCACCCTGCATCTCCAAGCTGTAAACCCCGTCGCAAATAAATGGACGGAGTTAATTCATAATTGATTTTGATCACGACTAGCTTCGCCCCACCTGGCGGTGGTTGCCGTCGACACCGTTAGTCCGTCGCTTCCTACGCCGTTTCCACTTTTCCTATTCTCCGGCAATGGATCCGCTTGTCTCACTGCCGATGACTTTCAAAGCCTCGCTCCGAAAACCGGTACCCTGAAAACAGTTAGGTTTGTCTCAAAATGCGATTCTCGTCACGTGTGTGGATGTTTCTGCCATTGCATGGCGTCTCGGTGGCTTCTGGAATCCGTTGTTTTTTTCGGTTTTCGAGAACCCGGTGACGCGTGCCTATCCGGCCACAATGGGACAATCATCCCCTGAAACATTATGGCAAGGGGATGGGCCAAGTTCTAGATGCGGACTGGCAAAAGAATCCGAATCGTTACCGGAAATTGCGTTTTCCTAAGCATTATTGGGAAAATTGGATGAGTAAACTCATTCGCGCAGGTTTTCCTATGCTTCCTAGGTTGCCTGTTTTGTGTCGTGTTCGGCTCGCTGCGTCGGCCGACGAGGTGCGTTTTTGATGACGGGGGGTGCGGGGATGGTCTTTGCCGGGACGGGCGGAGATGCTTTTACAGGTGACTCGGTGGTGGATCGAGGACGCATGAGTCTCATTTTGAAACGGATTGCCAGCAATCAATATTGCGTTTCTATGCCGCCGGTGACCGGCGCGTTCTCGATGGCGTCCGTTTTGGGCCAATAGCCAGCGAGTTGTGATTGGCTGACATTTTTAGGTGCGGCGATCCGTCGCTGCCTCTGGTGGTTCGCGATTCGTTAGTCACACTGTGCACGTCGAGTTGAAGCAAAGTCGCAATAAAGCGATTTGGCGAACTCGACAAAAGACGGCGTCAGGTGAAGCGGTCAGGCCAGGTGGAGAATCCCCCAATGGTGAATCCAGAGAAAAGCCCTTCCGGTTCCGATGACGAGTCAACCCACAGGGAAGGGATGGCCGACAAAACAGGTGTCACACCGAAACCGATTGCGGAGAACGACGCAAAAGGGGGCGCGGTGTGGTTTCGGTTTGCCGGTCTGGGGATGGAACTCGCTGGAATAACGCTTTTGTTCGCCGGTGTCGGTTATTGGATCGACGCTTGGCGAAACCACGATCAAATGGTTGTGACCGCGCTGAGTACTCTGGTTGGCTTTGGGTTGGCGATGACGCGATTCATCATCAAAGCATCCTCGCCCAAGCCCTAGTGTCCGAGCTGCGATCGAGATTGTTCTGCACCGACTAGAAAGAAAAAATGGTGAAAACCGGCTAGTCGATGCAACCCCACGAAGACTGATGACCGTATGCTGGAAGCGAATTTGACTTCGCTTTTGAGTAAATTTTTGAAAATCACGTGACGATCCTAACTCCAACTCGACGATCGCCTAGTTCTCGCGATGTTTCCGATTTGTATCGGCAGACGTTGGGGTGGGTGGTGGCCGCATGGTTGGTCGCAACGGCCATCGCGATGTCGGTGGTGATGATTCGAGATGAAGATCGCAGTGGTGATGTGTTTTTCGTTGCTTTGATGAGTGGCGTGATTGCACTGATGTCGATGTTGCCCGGGCTGTGTCTGCGTCGAGCCAAGGCGATCAGGTCGCAGTTGGCTTCGGGCAGTGCGGAAAACCAGGCTGGTTCTGGTGTGTCGGCAGATCCGTTTGGCGATTTTGTGCTGGCTTCCGGGATGGGAATGATCTTTCGGTTGTTTGGGACGGTTGCACTGTTTTTGTTCTGTCGCTATCAATTGGCCGAATCGAGTCAATGGGTCGCCGGTTTCACGATCGGCTGGTACGCCTATTTGACCTCCGTCGAAGTGGGAGTGCTCGCATTCAAGCAGAATCGAGTGTCCACGGAATCGGGAAAGACTACGTCGGGCACGGATGCGAATTTGTCAGCCAACGTTTTGCCTGCGAAGGCAAAAGGAAATTCATCGCAATCAATAGACTCGTCTGTATCGTCCTGCTCTTCACTGGTGCGTTTGCACAATTCCAATGCTTTACCCTCGCGACCTTTGGGTGTGTTGGAAGCATAACAATTGTGAGTCGTGTTCACTAAATTTAAATCTGTAGCTCAATAACGATTTACCCGATGCCATTGCTTGTTGCTTCTACCGACCACAGCCCGATAACGCATGTGCTGCCGCATCCGTTGCACGAGAATCCAATCGTGAGCGTGCCGGTTGGCGAGGGCGATATTCCGGCGCTGAATATTTTTGACGGGCGTTACGACTTTTTTATCACCAATCATCTGATGATGAGTATGGTGGGGGCCGTGACGGTGCTGTTGGTGTTCGCTTATGTCGCAAGCCGAGTGCGTGCGAAGGGGCAAGGGCTCGAGGCCTTCAAGACGCGTGGTCGCGTTGCTCAGTTGTTCGAAACGATGTGTTCGTTCATTCGTGACGAAGTCGCTCGGCCGAACCTTGGTCATTTGACCGACAAATATATCTACTACATCTGGACGATCTTCTTTTTCATCTTGTTCTGCAATGTGATTGGGTTGATCCCGATTGGCTATCTCATTCAGTCGTTCACGGGCAACACTGCGTATTCGCATTGGGGCGGCACGGCGACTGGCAACCTGTCACTGAATGCGGTTTTGGCCTTAGGCAGTTTCATTGCGATCCTGTTTATCGGTATCCGTGAAACCGGGGCAAAGACGTTCTTCTTGCACTTCAATCCCATCGGTTGGGACGACCCTAAGATGCTGTTGATCGGCATTCCACTCTACGTTTTGGAGTGGGTTGGGTTGATTATTAAGTGCGTGGTACTTGCGATGCGGCTTTTTGGAACGATGATGGCGGGCCACTTGGTGATCGCCGCATTTGTTGGCCTCGTCTTTACCGCCGCTGAGTTTTCACATGCACTCGGCTACGGAGTTGAGTTGTCCGTCATTGGCGGCGGCATTGTTTTGACATTGCTCGAGTTGTTCATCTGCTTTTTGCAAGCGTTTATCTTTACCTTCTTAACGGTGCTGTTCATTGCGATGACCGCAGTGCATCATGACGACCATCACGAAGATGAGCATCCGTTTAGCGACGAAGGCCAGATGGACCTCGATAAGTTGGCTGATCCAAAACGGTTGGGGCCATTGGTGCACGAATAGTGTGCCGGCGATCCTGCCTTGAATCACTGAAAATTGTTTGACCCTTTAACTAAAAACTGTCGGCGTCCAAATTCACGGTCGCAGGCATTTCCCGTTCGAGAATTAGCTCAGGAGTTTATGAAAGATGTTTGATTTCGCGCTTGTTTTGGCCCAGGAAGCTCTTAACGTCGGCAAGATGGGTGTCGGTATCGGAATGGGCCTTGTCATTCTCGGCGCTGGCCTTGGTATTGGCCGCATCGGTAGTGCTGCTGTCGACGCAATCGCTCGCCAACCCGAAGCGAGCGGAACGATCAGCACCCAGATGCTGATTTCAGCTGCACTTATCGAAGGTGCAACCGTGATTGCTTTGATTCTGATGTTGATCCTCGGCTAAATCCGCCTTTGGCGAAAGATGAAACGATGGTTTTAAAATTGACTCGTTTGTCGGTGCTCTGTTTCCTCGGGATGGCCACGCTAGGTGTGTCATCGGTGAGCAGTTATGCCGATGAAAAGGCGAAATCCAATGTGGCGGTCGCGACATCGCATTCCGATGATGCAACGGTGTTGGTCGCCGCTAAATTGGAAGTTCTCGACGAGGAAGTCGTTGTGGATGATCACGGTCATCCAGTTGCGGCCGATGGGCTCGATGCGGATGGACACGACGACGCGCATACGCCGCCGTTGTTGTCATTCGACATCGGTTCGGCGGTCTGTAACATCGCGATTTTTCTTGGTGTGCTTGCGATCTTGTCCAAGTTTGTCTGGCCCCCTATTTTGAATGGGTTGAAGGCTCGCGAAGACAAAATCAATGGCGACCTCGAAAATGCCGAGCGTATTAACGCCGAGGCACGATCGTTGTTGAGCGACTATCAAACCAAGCTCGATGAAGCGGCAAACCAAGTGCAAGGCATGTTGGCCGAAGCACGTCGCGATGCGGAAACCAACGGTCAGCGAATCGTCGCTGACGCGAAGGCAGAAGCCGAGCGGACGCGAGATCGTGCGATCGCAGACATCGAGACGGCAAAGAAAGTGGCTTTGGCCGATTTGGCGGGTCAGACTTCGGACATGGCGATGCAGGTTGCCAAGTCGGTCGTAGGCCGCGAACTTCGTCCCGAAGACCATGCGGATTTGATTCGTCAATCACTTGATCGACTTCCTAGTAATAACTAATTGATGGCTCGCGGTAAGCGCATCTGCTCTTGCCGCGTGCTTGTGGAACCAGAGCCACCAATGTGGATCGGTTTATTTCCTTCAAAGAATTTCCCGTCCTTTCAACGCGTTTCCATCACGCCCTGACAACCCATGACCGAAGCTCCCAAACACGACACGGTTCTCGATACCGGCGCCGAGCAATTGGGCACTACTTACGCGCGAGCCCTGATCGCTGCGGCGCAAAAAGAAGGTGTCGCGGACCAGGTCGTCCAGCAGTTGGGCCAGATGGTCGACGAGTACCTTTCACAAAGCCCTCAGCTTGCTGCATCGTTCGCTTCGCCGCGAATCGATGCCGATGAAAAGTGTCGGGTGCTTGATCGCATCTTTGCTGATGAATTTCATCCGATCCTGATCAAGTTTTTGAAAGTGATGGCCAGTCGTGACCGTTTGGGTTACGTCGCCTCGGTCCGTCGTGCCTCGGAAACCCAGTTGGACGAAATGCTCGGTCGCTTGGTTGCTTCCGTGCGTACCGCGGTCCCGCTCGAAGAAGCGATGCGGAACCAGATTGCCGAACGGCTTTCCACCCTGCTTGATCGCCAAGTTCGCTTGAAAGAAACGGTCGACCCCGATTTGATCGGCGGGATGGTCATTCGCATCGGCGATACGGTTTACGACAGCAGCGTGGTGAACCGAATCGACAAAATGCAGAAGAAGGCTAAGGCTGGATTCTCGAGTCAATTGTTAAAGCGATTTGACGAATTCGTGCAGGACAAGACTTGATTTCAAAATCGCCTGTGACGTGTTCATGGGCCGATCCCCCTCGTATAAAAATTCCAATTCAGACGCCCCTATCGATTGATTAGCGTTACCCATGAAATTTAGTAGCGATGAAATCGCATCGGTCTTGCAACAAGAGATCGAGCAATTCGACAGTAAGATTGATGTTCGTGAAGTCGGCACCGTGTTGGAGGTGGGCGACGGTATCGCTCGCGTCTATGGTTTGTCGGGTGTCATGGCCGGTGAAATGGTCGAGTTCCCCAACGGTGCGATCGGGCTAGCGTTCAACCTCGAAGAAAACTCCGTCGGGGTCATCATTCTTGGTGACTACCTGACGATCGAAGAAGGCGACGAGGTCAAAGCACTCGGCACGCTGTTGTCGGTTCCCGCCGGCGACGCCGTGATGGGCCGCGTGCTCGATCCACTCGGTAACCCGCTGGACGGCAAAGGCCCCGTACAAACCGACATCACTCGTCCCGTGGAAATCATCGCGACGGGCGTTTCGGAGCGTCAACCGGTAACCGAACCGATGCAGACCGGTGTCAAAGCGATTGACGCGATGACCCCGATCGGACGTGGTCAACGTGAACTGATCATTGGTGACCGTAAAACCGGAAAGACGGCAATCGCGATCGACGCGATCATTAACCAAAAAGGCAAAGGCGTGATGTGTTTCTACATCGCGGTCGGCCAAAAGGACTCGGCGGTTGCATCGATCGTCGAAGTGCTGCAGCAAAAAGGGGCGATGGAATACACCTGTGTGATCGCATCGGGTGCAAGCTCCCCTGCCCCGCTTCAGTACATCGCGCCGTACGCCGGTACCGCGATGGCCGAACACTTTATGTTCAACGGCGGCCACGCCTTGGTTGTCTATGATGACTTGAGCAAGCAAGCGACAGCGTATCGTCAAATGAGCTTGTTGATGCGACGTCCGCCAGGCCGCGAAGCTTACCCTGGCGACGTTTTCTACTGTCACAGTCGATTGCTCGAACGTTCGGCGAAATTGTCGGATGAACTCGGTGGCGGTTCGATCACCAGTTTGCCGATCATCGAAACACTCGAAGGCGAAGTTTCGGCTTACATTCCGACGAACGTGATTTCGATCACCGACGGTCAAATTTACCTGCAACCCGACTTGTTCTTTGCCGGGATTCGTCCTGCGATGAACGCCGGTATCTCGGTGTCTCGCGTGGGTGGTGCGGCTCAGATCAAGGCGATGAAAAAAGTTGCCGGCGGTTTGCGCCTCGACTTGGCAGCGTTTCGTGCCTTGGAAGCATTCGCCCAACTCGGTACGGACCTGGATGCCGACACGCAAAGCCAATTGGATCGCGGATATCGGATGGTGGAACTGCTCAAACAGCCTCAGTACCAACCGATGTCGGTGACCGAGCAAATTATGAGTTTGTTCGCAGGTACCCGTGGCTACTTGGACGATGTACCGATCAAGTCGGTCCCCCAGTGGGAAAAGGACTTCATCCAATTTGTCCACGACAAGCACGGCAAAGTGCTGAGCGATTTGGAGGAAAAGGGTGACCTGACCGACGAGATCACTGAGTCGATCATTGCCGTCATCAAAGATTTCAAATCCGGCTACAAGCCAGTCGAAGTAGAGGTGTAGTGCCTCTGTATTGGGTGGCCGGAGAAAGGTAACGTTTTATGAACAACCCATTGCAGCCGCCCGAATCGAGTCACGAACCCTCGCCGATTGAACCACCTGATTTCACACCCAGCAACGAAGACCGAAATTTAGCAATGATTGCACATCTCTCAGGATGTGCAGGGATTCTAGCGGGCGGTTTGATCGGGTTTCTCGGTCCACTGATTATTTATTTAACCCAGAAAGACAAGTCACCGTTTGCAGAACTGCAAGCCAAAGAAGCACTCAATTTTCAGATCACCTTGCTGATTTTGAGTGTGGTTTGTGGCGTTCTGCTCGTCGCCAGTTGTGGTGCCCTGCTTCCGATTATTTTTGTGCCGGTGGTGCTACAAATTGTGTTCGGAATCATCGCCGCACTGGCCGTACGCGACGGTCGACCTTACCAATATCCGTTTAACCTCCGTTTGTTCCAGTAACGATCGCCTCATCTTATGGCCAACGCACGAGCACTCGATAAACGACGCAAGTCGATTCGCAATATTCGCAAAATCACGCGAACGATGGAGTTGATTGCGACCGCGCGTTACAAGAAGGCAATGGATCGTGCCCAGGCTGCGACCGCCTACACCGACCAGATCACCAAGATCGTCAAACGGTTGGCCGCGGCCGGTTTGGATGTCAAACATCCATTGCTTGAACCACGCGATAATCCTGAAAAAGCCCGTGTGTTGGTGTTAACCAGCAATCGTGGGTTGTGTGGCGGTTACAACGGCAACGTGCTGCGAACCGCGATGCCCCGGATTCGTGATCTCCGCGACACCATCGATACGGTCGCAGTGGATGCCAGCGGCAAACGCGGTGTGAACGGTTTGAAGTTCCGCAAAACGCTTGTCGACAATGCCTACTTGGGTTTCGAGGATCAACCGGCATACGACGAAGTCGAAAAGATCGCCGACCAATATCTAACGGAATACGTGACTGGCAAGATCGATCGCTTGGATGTGGTCTACACCAAGTTCATCAGCACCAGTCGCCAAATTGCCACGATCGAAACGCTGCTGCCACTCGGCTCGCTCAGTGACGAAGAAGCTGCTGAGAGTGATGACAACGAAAAGTCGGTCGAATTTGAATTCTTGCCGTCCGCGGAAAGCATTTTGGAAGAAGTCGTTCCGACCAGCTTCAAAGTGCGTTTGTTTAAGTGTTTCCTCGACGCGGCCGTCAGCGAGCAAGTGGCTCGAATGATCGCGATGAAGGGAGCAACGGAAAACGCCGGCGACATGATCAAGCAGCTTTCGATGACATACAACCGAGCACGTCAGAGCCAGATTACTGGCGAAATTATGGAAATCATCGGCGGCGTCGAAGCACTCGCCAAGTAAGTGAAAATAAACCGCACCGGCACTCCTTGCTTGTGCAAACGATCCAACAGGCTAGTCATCCTCTAGCCAATTCCAAAACATCAACTTCCTCTCGATATCTAAAAACAAGCTATGTCCACCGCAATCGAACAAGGCGCCGTTGGTAAAGTCACGCAAGTCATTGGTTCTACCTTTGATGCGGAGTTCCCTGAGAAGCAGCTTCCGAAAATCTACAACGCTGTAGAAATCAAGAGCGAGCACAAAGGGGTCACGATCAATCTGATCGGTGAAGTCCAACAACACCTCGGTGGCGGACGTGTCCGTGCGATCGCGTTGGGCAGTACCGACGGCATGATGCGAGGCATGGAAGTGCTCGACTTGGGCCGTCCGGTGACCGTTCCTGTGGGTGTCAAAACCCTCGGCCGCGTGTTCAACGTACTCGGCAATCCCATCGATAACCGTGGCGAAGTCGAAGCCGAAGATTACTGGCCGATTCACCGCCAGGCGCCTCCAGTTTCCGAGCTGTCGACGAACACCGAAGTGTTTGAAACCGGCATCAAGGTGATCGACCTGCTGACCCCGTTTGTTCGTGGTGGTAAAGCGGGTTTGTTCGGGGGTGCGGGACTGGGCAAGACCGTTATTTTGACCGAGTTGATTGCTCGTATCGCAAGTAGCCACGGCGGTTACTCGGTATTCGCCGGTGTGGGTGAGCGAACTCGCGAAGGAACCGACCTTTGGTTGGAAATGCAAGAAGCGGAAATCGGCGAAACTGGTCGTAAGGTTATCGAGCAAACGTGCATGGTGTTCGGCCAGATGAACGAACCACCAGGCTCGCGTCTTCGTGTTGCATTGTCCGCGTTGACGATGGCTGAGTTCTTCCGTGATTCGACCGGAGCGGACACGCTATTGTTCGTCGACAACATCTTCCGCTTCTCGCAAGCCGGTTCGGAAGTATCCGCGCTACTCGGGCGTATGCCTTCGGCGGTGGGTTACCAACCGACGCTGGCAACCGAAATGGGTGCATTGCAAGAGCGAATTACATCGACCAAGAAGGGAGCGATCACATCGGTTCAAGCCGTTTACGTTCCTGCGGATGACCCGACTGACCCTGCACCGGCAACGGCGTTCGGCCAATTGGACGCGTTCATTTACCTCGAGCGATCGATTTCGGAAAAGGGGATCTACCCCGCGATCGACCCGTTGGCATCGAACTCGCGTATTTTGGATCCGCAGTATGTGGGCGATCGTCACTACGCGATTGCTCGCCGCGTGCAAACGATTCTGCAACGATACCGCGAACTTCA
The DNA here is from genome assembly GCF_000346295.1 of Rhodopirellula maiorica SM1. Lineage (GTDB taxonomy): Bacteria > Planctomycetota > Planctomycetia > Pirellulales > Pirellulaceae > Novipirellula > Novipirellula maiorica. The sequence goes on from NZ_ANOG01000274.1 coordinate 12,281, forward strand.
AGACATCATTGCGATTCTGGGGGTCGACGAGTTGAGCGAAGACGACAAGATGATCGTGCATCGCGCTCGTCGTATCGAGCGATTCTTGTCGCAACCGTTCCTCGTGGCCGAAGTCTTCACCGGCAAGAAGGGCGAGATCACCTCGCTCGAAGACACCATCCGCAGCTTCGAAGGAATCTGTAACGGTGACTACGATCACTTGCCCGAGCGAGCGTTCATGTACGTCGGTGCAATCGAGCAAGCCGAAGCTCAGGCTAAGAAGATGGAGAATAAGTAAACGATGGCCATTCGATGTATTGTCGTCACGCCTGAGCGTACCGAGTTTGACCGCGAGGCCGACTTTGTTGCGTTACCGATGGCCGATGGCGAGTTAGGAATTCTCTCAGGCCGCGCGCCGATGATCGGGCGACTCGGATTTGGCACGCTGCGGTTGCAGACCGCTGCCGGTCCCGAACGCTATTTCATCGACGGTGGGTTCGCTCAAGTCGAAGGCGATGTGGTCAGCATTTTGACCGCTCGTGCGACGCCCGTCGATTTGCTCGATAGTGAAAAGGCACGAACCACGCTGAACGAAGCACTCGAAATGCCTTCGGCCACGGTCCAAGAAGCCGAGATCAAAGAGACGGCCGTCCGCCGTGCTCGCGGTCTGCTGCGAGCCTCGCGATAATTTACCCTCCCGCTGGGAGGGTCGGCCGCTGAAGGCGGGCGGGGGGGGCTGGTGAAGCGCTGCTTGCACGGTCCATTTCTAACACTGCGAGCCCCACCCAGAGCTGGCTACCGCCACCTCTGACCTCCCCGAAGGGGAGGTAAAGCCAGTTTGCCCTCCCG
>NZ_ANOG01000275.1 GCF_000346295.1 Rhodopirellula maiorica SM1
GACCCTCCGCATTTTTGATGAGATTGACGATCGATTCACTCGCGGCTTGACCCACTCCGTCGTAGCCAATCGGGATATGCACATAGCGTAATCCCGCTCGTTTGGCGGCCGCCACGTCCGGCCGAGCCCCGTCGACGCTGACCACAGTGCGAACACCCAATTTGGCGATCTCGGCGAAGGCTGACTCATCGTCGGGTTGTGCCCCCGAGTAAATCCGTTCGGTCAATTGGAATAGGTTGTGAAGATGTGATTGCGAATTTTCCGAGCGAGACTGGACCAGCAGAGGTGGTGGCGAGCTGCGACGCGCTGTTTTGGTCGATGCCGCCGTTTCCTCGCCCCGCACACTGCCACTGCGAAACATGCAGCACAGGGAAATGCACAAGAAAGCGGCGGAGAGCAGCGTTGCTGTTATTTTCATCGGATTCGACAGTGGTAGGAAGTCGTCGCGGTGGCAAACAAGTTCATGCATCATAACCACTATGGCGATACACACGTATCACCCATAGATCACAACCGTAGCGAAACTCGCCAACGATTTTCGTCCACCTGCGTCATCCCAACTCAGTGCTCAGTTGCTGCATGGTTTCACGTTGTCACTTTTCGACGAACTGGCGTGCTTGGGCTGCCTTTTTCTTTGCTGCATCAGGATGGTTTGCCATCTTTAACACCGTAGCGACCAATTGTTGACGGCGGGATTCGTCATCGAGATCATCATGCCCGCTGAAACGCCCATTGTGGTCGCAGCGGAATGGGCAAGGAAGTGACGACGGTTGAGGATCATTGGGGGATTGGGAGGGCATCCAAACAAGGCATGGATGTGGCGTATAGGCGAACGGTGAGCCCTCCATTCTGGACGGTGCCACAGCTTCGTTCCACAATCGGAACCTTACCCCCAGCCGGTTTCTTCCCCTTTTTTCACTCGAGCGAGATGCAGCGATGGTGATTCGCCGCTCTTTGCGTTCACCTCGAATCAGGTCATCGCGAGTTAGGCAACGGCTTTTAGCGCCGCGATCACATCCTCGGGTTCCGCTCGAGTGCGGTAGTCGACATTGACATACCGCCAAGCCACGATGCCCTCACGCGAGAGCACGAAAGTGGCGGGTATCGGCAAAACGCTGCCGTTGCCGTTGTTGATGGTCGTCAAGTCGAGACCACGATCGTTTCGCATATGCTCGAGAATTAACGCGGGGACTTCCCATGCCACTCCATACGTCGCAGCAACGGATGCGTCTTGGTCCGATAGCACTGTGAATTCAAGTGCGTCACGTTCGGTTTGTGTCAGCGAGTCATCGGGCATTTGGGGGCTGATTGCAACCATCTGCGCCCCGAGGCCACGGATCTCAGACATCCGAGCTTGCATCGCCCGCAATTGCAGGTTGCAGTAGGGACACCAGCTTCCTCGGTAAAACATCACCACCACAGGGCCATCGGCCAACAAATCGGCAAGTGCGACCGTTTCACCCTGCGAATTCGGCAAGGCAAATTCGGGTGCCGGTTGTCCCACTGCGATCGCCTTGCCTCCTTCTTGAAACTCAAGAGCTTTTGCGAGAAGTTCGTCGATCGATTGAGCAAACTCTGGCTTGGCTTGACGTGTTTTCGCAAACTGTGCGTCGGTTTGTTCCTTCAGACTGGTCATCTTGGTTCTTCTGCGGGTGTGTGTTATCGGCAGCGAGTCACTCGCCCCATAAAGCCGAATGCTCAAACGTGAACTGCGTCCGCCATCCCCTATGAACCACGTGCCGATTCAATAATTCGCAAAACGACGACAAAGGAAATCGGTTCCGCCCACGGTTTCCATGGTGCGCTGGCCACGGTTGCCATGGTGCGCTGGTCACGATTCCCACGTTCAGCCGGGGCGATCACGCAAGCGGCTGATAGGGTTTCCCCCAATCGATTCTGGCCACCTGCTTAGTCGTGGATGTCGTTGTCATCCCGCCTGAATCCAAGCAGAAATCCAAGCATCAGCGGCGAAGCAAATGCTACGCCTGAAAATGCAGCGGCTCGTTTTAGCGGTAGCGAATGGAGCGGCTGGCGTGGCGGTGTCGCGGCAGCCAATAGCTGCACTGTTTCGACTCGTCTACTCTCCGAGCGAATCGCTGCGAGCCTCGATCTCAGCTTGCCCAGCACATCTGTGGCGATTTCGAGTTCGTCTTTGGCAAATAGCAACTGTGCACTGGAATCTTCTAATCGCTCTAGTTGCGATCGTTCCTCGTCATACTTTTTATTAAGGACTTCGAGTTCGATTGCCAGAAGGGCTCGCTTTCGTTTCATTTTCTTTGCCGAGTTCGCAAGTTCAGCGTCGAGTTGGGATTGATCCTGGTCCGATTGCGATTCTGCAATAGGCTCGTCGAGTGCGGCTTGTGCATCGAGTACCGCAATCCGTGTTTGCACATCCGAGATCTGGGTACGGAGCTGTGAAAGAAACAGTAGGTTAGATTCGGCTACGCCGGCAGTTGCCGGATTGCTCATCGCAAAACCTGACAAATCTTTGCTTAGCTTATGGACCATCATCTGCCTTCGTTCAACCTCATGCTCCCAACGCTGAATCTCGGGTTCAAGCTTGCGTTCCATATTGATAGTGTGTTGATGATCAAAGACGTTTCGCTGCCTCAGGTAAGAATCAACGACTGCATTGCACACCATCGCTGCAGCTTCGGGATCCGTATCCTCGTAGCACACCTTCATTCGCGACTTTGTTCCAGCCTCAGTGACCGATAAGTTTTTAAGGAGATTTATCTCGGTATAGTTTGGGTTCGAAAGACTGGGCGCCGTTCGCAGTTTCGGATTAGCGAGAACAGGTTCGAGCACCATAGGGCTAAACAAGATGTCCTTTTCTGATTTAGCCAAGTCTTGAATCGTTGGTGCTACGCCAAGACGAGGAAATGTTTGGTTGTTGGCCTCCAATAAGGATGTCCCAGCATAATGAGGCTCAAACAATCGCAGCGTCGCAAAGGCCACGATGCTTGCTAACACGATGCCCGCTGGCACGGACCACCGAAGGCAACGGCGAAGCGATCGCAAAGGGTTCCAAGGGGTGGGACGCGATGGTGCTGTTATTCGTTTTTTTGAATCAATTGTCTCGGACATTAGCAAACCTGGTCCCAAAAGGATGTGAGTAGGATTTTCGTTCTACGGAGAGCAACTCTTTGTTCCGCTGGCCAATACGGCGAACCAAAATCAAATCAGGACACATCGCGACCATTTAATTTCTTTGAAAGAAAACGCCGTCATCTCTGAATTGCCAGTTGCTGACCCCCCAGATGGTAGTCGGTCGTTCTGCAGGATGCTACAGGGTTTAGCGGAGGAACGCTTTTCGCCTCATTTCAAAGCCCGGCCATGCCGGCTTCGTCAACGATTTCAGAAAGCTCTACGATCCAACGCGATAAAGCATTTTGAGGCGGCAAATTGCGGCATTCCCACCTTCGTTCTACTGTTGAACCTGCTTGAGAAACGTGCCAATCGTTGGCGCAGGACCGATTGTGCGAATACGCGAAATGCGTCCAAAAGCTCTGAGACAACCAGCTTTGATTCCGATGATTTACCGAAAAAGCGAGGGGCTCAATCTAAAAGAACGGCTAAGCGTGTTTCTGTTCGGCAATCACCGGTGACGAACGTGCTTTGGCCAGCAATTTGATCAGTCGCTTGCACTCGGCTTCGGTCATTCCTTCGCAGACGCTTTGGTGGAGCGCCGCAACGGGTTTGTCCATTTTTGTCAGCAGTTTGCTACCGCTGGCCGTCAGCGAGATAAACCAGACTCGCCGATCTTGAGTACACCGTTTACGTGCGATCAGTTTCTTTTTCTGAAGTTTGTCGAGCAGATTCGTAATCGCAGGCGTGATGGCAATCAAGCGAGCGGCGACTTCGAGTGAAGGCAGCGGTTTACCGGCGGCGCGAAGGATCCGCAGCACGTTGTATTGCGGTTCGGTCAGATCGTATTCTCGAAACAGTCGACCAAAATGATACTGGAACTGATCATCGGTCCGCCGCAAATCGACCACAACCGTTTCTTGGATGGTGCCCAATTCACGCCATTTTTCGGGTGAACGTTTCTGACCCTCGCTCGCCAACACTTCCGCCTATGAAAAGAGACTCGCCTGCGTACAAAATTAGTTTAGCGCTAATCTAATGAGAGGACAAGTAGGTGGCGTACGCTGATGCGTCAATACACCGCGTTCATTCGAGGTTCTCTATTAGAACCACCATGCGATTGTAGCGCTGTTGGAACCGATTCGTCGTTAGTTGCAAGCGGCCGGCGTTAAGCGAATCAAGCACCAGTAGGCGTGCGACTGCGAAGTTTCCGCCGCACCCATTTTTCCAGCCCGACGATCATGTACGTCGCCAATCCGGTCAATAGGATTCGCCACCACGCATCCCAGCCAATGGGGGCGCTGTGGAAAATGTGATTCATGATTGGCACGTAGGTAAACGCGATCTGCAGTATCAACATTGCGGCAGCGCCAAATCCAATCCAGCGGTTGGTGAAGACACCAAGTTCGAACATCGATTTTGTTAGCGAACGACAATTGAACAAGTAGAAGACCTCGACCATCACAAACACGTTCACTGAAATCGTTCGAGCGACGATCTCGCTATAACCTTGTCCGATCGCCCATTCGAACGATCCAAAGGCGCCTATCAACATGACCAACGCGACGAGGATGATTCGTCCAATCAATTCCCCGGTCAAAATGGGAGCCTGCGGGTCTCGCGGAACGCGTGTCATGATGTCGGCTTCTTTGGGCTCAAACGCCAGCATCAGTCCTAATAAGACCGCGGTGGTCATGTTGATCCATAGGATTTGAACCGGCAGAATCGGTAATGCCACGCCCACAAAAATGGCCGCCAATATGACGAGCCCCTCACCCATATTTGTGGGCAGCGTCCAAACGATGAATTTGGTTAGATTGTCGAACACGCCGCGGCCTTCTTCGACCGCAGCTTTGATCGAGGCAAAATTGTCGTCGGTCAGCACCATGTCGGCAGCTTCTTTGGCGACTTCGGTCCCAGCGATCCCCATGGCAACGCCGATATCGGCTTGTTTCAGTGCCGGTGCATCGTTGACGCCATCACCGGTCATGGCAACGATATGGCCTTTGGCTTGCAATGCGCGAACGAGTCGCAGTTTCAATTCCGGCGTCGCTCGCGCGAACACGGCCACCTGATCCGCAATGTCGATCAGTTGTTGGTCGCTTGACTCGGCGAGATCCTGCGCGGTCTTGACGATGGGGGCCTCTTCACTGCTCTTCTGCATCCCATCGAGCCCGAGTTGTTCTGCAATCGCCTGCGCCGTTTTGGCGTGATCCCCAGTGATCATTTTGACACGGATGCCTGCGGTTTGGCACGCTTTGATTGCCGCCACTGCTTCGTCCCGTGGCGGATCGATCATGCCTTGCAGTCCATAGAAAACAAGATCGCCGACATCCGCGTGGCTGATATCGCTGGTTTCCGCGGGCAGTGATTTGCCTGCAAACGCCAAAACTCGAAGTCCCTCTGCTGCCATCGCTTCGACTTGACGCTGTACCATCGCGACGTCCAAAGGACAGTTTTCTCCCGATGGCGTCATTGCCGATTGGCACTTCGAAAGCAGGACTTCCACGGCCCCTTTGACGTACAGATGTCGCGAGTCATCCGATTTATTGCTGTGCAAGGTTGCCATGTATTGATGCTGTGATTCAAACGGAATGCTGTCCAAACGAGGCAACTGCGTCTCGAGTTGCTTTCCGTCCAATCCCGCCTTGCCCGCCACGGCGATCAACGCACCCTCAGTCGGATCGCCTTGAACGGCCCACTTCGATTCGGTCAACACCAATTGCGAGTCGTTGCACATCAATCCGGCTTGCAAACAATGACGCACCGCGTGGCTGGCCGATACGTCGGTTAGGGCTAATGCCTCGGTTTGATCATCCCCGCGGACTTCGATTTTGCCGTTGGGTTCGTAGCCGCTTCCCGACGTCGTCAACCGCTGTCCCGCCGCCCAAATCTCCAGCACGGTCATCTGGTTCACGGTCAACGTGCCTGTTTTGTCCGAACAAACCACGGTCGTGCTGCCGAGCGTTTCGACCGCGGGCAATTTGCGAATGATCGCGCGGCGGCGAGCCATACGTGAGACACCGATCGCCAGCGTGATGGTGACGGCGGCCGGTAAGCCTTCGGGAATTGCACCTACCGCCAGCGCCACGGCCGCCATGAACATCTCGAACTTCGCTTGCCCCCGCCACACGCCGACAGCGAAGGTGACTGCGGCTAACACCAAGATTACAACCAGCAGCACGCGGCTAAATTTGGCGATTTTTCGCGTCAGCGGCGTCTCCAGCACATCCGCCAGCGAAATGAGTTCCGAAATACGTCCGACTTCCGTCTTGCCAGCAGTCGCTACCACCACCCCGCGGCCTTGGCCGTACGTCACCAGTGTCGAGGCGTAAGCCATGTTGCGTCGTTCGGCCAGCGGCGTTTCCGAAGCTAAGTCAATCGCCTTCTTTTGAACCGGCACCGACTCGCCCGTCAACGCAGACTCATCGATTTGTAAGTCACGCGATCGCAATAATCGCAAATCTGCAGGTACCTTTTCTCCGGACTGTAACAGCACCACGTCACCGGGGACCAATTCGGTTGACGCAATGCTTTGCGTTTCTCCCGATCGAACCACGCGTGCTTCGGTCAACGTCGTCTTGGCCAGCGCCTCGAGTGCTTTAGCGGCCTTGGATTCTTGCAAATAACCAATGATCGCGTTAACCAGGACGACGCCGAAGATGACCGACGCATCGACCCACTCGTCCAAAAGCGCCGTGATCACCGCCGCCGTCAAAAGGATGTATAGCAGCGGTTGGTGAAACTGCATCAGAAAGCGGATCAGCGGACCAGGGCCGCTGCGCGCGGGAAGCGAGTTCGCGCCGTAGTGCTGTTGCCGTGCTTCGATTTCGAACCGATCCAGTCCGCGATCTGCGTTGCTTTCTAGCAATCGAACGGCATCCTCCGCCGTCGTTTGGTGCCACAATCGTTCATTCAGCGTTTCCATACGTCCTTCCTGCGAATTGTCGGACAGCGATGGGGCGTTTTCATGTTCCAGGTTCAGTGACCGCGTAGGGCTTCACCTGATTCTACAGTCCTACACAAAGACCAGCGGTGAGACAGCATCAAACATTGTGGGCAATTGTAAAAACGCGAATCAAGTTTCTGCTTTTGGCTGACATGGATCCAAGAGTGAAATCGAAATGAAGAAACAAGGAATGGGCAAATTTCTGATCATTTCGGGAGCGGGGCTGAGGTGATCAGGAATGATGCAAAGCATGAATCAACTCGTCACTGGATTTGTTAACCTGACGGTAGACCATGGCGGTGGCAATCTTTCCGCAAGGCTATGCGGAAGCACTGAAGGGTGGTTGCGAATCGCACGAGTGAGACAACATGTCTCGCTATCCGTTTCCGAAACCATGCTGCTGTTCCGGTGATCGATTGACCACATGATGCCAACGCTTGATAAACGTTTCCCCATGCTCGGATTCGAGCCGCTGTCGTTCGGCATGGACCTTTTCAAGCACTTTCGGCCACCATACGGTGTCGAGGTATTCCAGGCGACGCTTCTTTTCATCCGCTGAAATACCCTCTTCATTCGGGTCCATGTCGGCGTGATCAAACTGCATTTGTCGCCAGCAATCGCCTTTGGCGGGGACATAGCCGACCGAGTCCTGGGGGAACTTTTCGCCAAAATGCTCTAAATCGGATTTGTGAAACATCTCATTTTCTCTCTTTCGTAGCCGCAGCGATCGTGTGGTGAATGAGGAATCGCTAACTCTATTGTACGTCGCAGGCGTGACAGGCAACAAATCGGAAGTTCCCCATTGCGTTTTTCATCACGTTTACTCCCAGCTTTCTGTTGATCCCCCAGGTACTAATTCTGGTCAGCAACCACCGTAAGGCTACGGGATTCCGAAACTCACGCAGCGACTTGTTTGTGGCTTGTCAACACGATGGAAACGCTGTGCCGCATAAAGGGCTGCAAAGTGTGTAGACTAAGGGGCTGGGCGAATCGGTGATCGTGGTGGAGGGGGCTAACGATCATCGCCATTGGTTCGTTCGCCCTGCCTTCCCCGACGCATTGGTTTGCCTCCCTCCCACACCAGCACCCGGTTGCACCATGGTTCCATTTTTCAGTGACGTTGAACGTTGTGACCTTGAAATCCGTGGCATTGATTACCGCGACATTCAGTATCATGACGATCAGTGCACTGTGATCTTGGACGAGCATTACGGCGTGCAGAACGACGGCCTCGTTGTGATGGTTTTGGAAATGGTGAAACGGTTTGCTCGCGTTATTGGTTGGCTTGCCATCGCAGGGACGGTTTCGCTTTTTCCAGCGATGGCGGATGCCGGTGAAGGCGTGGATTTTGTGACCCAGGTGATGCCGATTTTTCAGCAGCACTGCGTCCGCTGTCATTCGCCCGGGATCAATAAAGGTGACGTTTCGCTGGCGACGATCGATGATCTGCTGGATAACGATTACATCATTCCTGGCGAGTCGGACGCGAGTCCGTTGATCGATTTGATCGTGGCTGGCGAGGGTGATTCGCCCGCAATGCCTCAACAAAGCGAACCGCTATCCGACAGCGATGTTCAAACGATACGCGATTGGATTGACGATGGAGCGAAGTGGCCCGAGGACGCTGTGATCCATGAAAAATCCCAGGCGGACGAAACGTGGTGGTCGCTGCAACCGATCCGCAAACACGTTTCGTCGAAGAACAGCATTGACGAATTCGTTCGCGAGAAACTTGCCGAGCATGGTCTTCGCTTGAGTCCGATCGCTGATCGTCGGACGCTGATTCGTCGTCTCACTTTCAATCTGCATGGATTGCCGCCGTCGCCCGAAGCGGTCGAAGCGTTTGTCAGCGATTCGGACCCACAGGCATATTCGAAACTCGTGGATCGGTTGCTCGATTCACCTCACTATGGCGAGCGATATGCACGACATTGGCTGGACATCGCTCATTACGCGGATACTCATGGCTTCGAGCGTGACAAGCGGCGCGACAATGCGTGGCGGTATCGTGATTACGTCATCGCGGCGCTGAACGATGACAAACCGTACGATCGCTTTTTGCAAGAACAAATCTGCGGCGATGTGTTGCGGCCAAACGATCCGCAAGCGGTAATTGCGACCGGTTTTTTGGCGTCCGGACCGTGGGATTTTGTGGGGCACGCGGAAACGAAAAGCGAGCAGCTGCGTCGCGCGGCTCGGGCACTCGATCTGGACGACATGGTGACCCAGGTGCTGACCGCGACGATGGCGATGACCGTCAACTGCGCCCGCTGCCACGATCACAAACTGGACCCCATTTCACAGCAAGAGTATTACCAGCTGCAGGCTGTTTTTGCCGGAGTCCAACGAGAGGACCGGATCGTTAGCGAACGGCAACTCGAAACTTACGAAAACGACAAAGCCGCGTTGACCCGCCGGCTCGGCGAGATCGATGCCGAAATCGGGGAACTCGATGGATCGGGCATCGACTTGGCGGATCTCGTTGGTGGCGGCAATGGCCATGGCACGGGAACATACCGTGACGGCATCGATGTCCGAACCGGAGCGATCGACCGGCGCGATCTCGGTTCGCTCGGCCCCGTGGTGACGAACCAGTTCACGCCGTCCGAATTGCCGTACGTCGATGGGGTGTTCATTCCCGATGGACGCGATGGCGATGAGTCGATCGTGGTCAGTTCAACCGGGATCACCGTGTCGGGGCTACCCAGTACTTCGAGTGCCGCTTGGGACTTGATTCGCAATGGCCCGGTCGCGAGTCAGCATTCGACTGAGCTTGGCGGGATCGATTTTACGAAACAAGGACACTCCGTCCTGGGAATCCACGCCAATGCGGGGATCACGTTTGATTTGGATGCGATTCGCAAAGGGAACGGCGATCATGAATTTCGGTTTACGGCCAAGCTTGGCTATTTCGGTGCATCGGGCAGCTTTCGGGCTGACGCTTGGGTATTCGTCGATGGTCGCCCGGTCGCCGAGTTTCGAGGAATCCGGCGCGACGATGGCTTGAAAAACATTGATGCCGTATTGCCTCGGCAAGCAAGGTTTTTGACGTTGGTATCCACCGATGGTGGTAACGGTTACGGGCACGACCAAGTCGGTTTTGGTGATGCGAGGTTGATCGCCACCGAATCCAATTCTCTCAGCATCAGTGACCAACAGCGTATCGAAGAACTTCGTAGCGAACGTGTCTCGGTATCCAAACGGTTGGCGGCGCTGCCGCCACCAGCGAAGTTCTACGGCATTTCGGCGTCCAAGGAGATGCCCCAAGTTCATGTTTTGACACGAGGCGATCCGGAATCGCCCCGTGGGGAACCCCTTGCCCCAGCTGCACTCGGATGTTTGACCATGCTGCAGCCCAACCTGGCATCGTCTGATTCCGATGCCGGGCAGCGGCGTGTCGCACTGGCAAACTGGATCACTCATCCCGACAATCCGTTAACGCCCCGCGTGATTGTCAATCGCTTGTGGCAATGGCATTTTGGTCAAGGCATCGTTGACACGGCGAGTGACTTTGGCTTTGGTGGCGGACAACCCTCACATCCCGAGTTGCTCGATTGGTTGGCAACCGAGTTATCCAAGCGGAATGGATCTCTCAAGGCAATGCATCGGCTGATTCTAAACAGTCAGACCTACAAGCAACAATCGAAGGATTCCGGCGACATGGATGGTGCGAAATTGGATGCGGAGAATCGGCTTTTGTGGCATCAGAATCCGCGTCGCATCGAAGCCGAGGCCATTCGTGATGCGGTTCTGTGTGTCAGTGGCAAATTGAATTTCGAACGTGGCGGTCCTGGGTTCGAAGATTTTGAGTATCGAGAAGCGTACGCTCCGATCTACACCCACAAGACCGCCGATCGACCCGAGCTTTGGCGACGTAGTATCTATCGCTTTATCGTTCGCACCACACCCAACCGTTTTTTGAGCACACTGGATTGTCCCGATCCGGCGAACATGACACCCAAACGAAGCACGACGACCACGCCGCTGCAATCGCTCGCACTTTTGAACAATGATTTTATGCTCAGACAGGCTCGCTATTTTGCCGAGCGAATTCAGAAGCAGGTCGGTGATGATCCGCGGCGGCAAGTTGAGCGCGGCTTTGAACTGGCATTTGCCAGAAAACCTTCGGCACAGGAAGCCGAATTGGCAAAACAATTTGTCAGGGATCAGACGCTCTTCTCGCTATGTCGAATGCTACTGAATGCGAATGAATTTGTTTATGTGGATTGAGCGATCCTGCAATCTTACCGAAATCGATAGCCAACGAGCCTTGCCATGGACCAAGACATTCGCCCGACCCACGCCGATAATGCGAATTGGGGGACACCACCCTCGTCACGCCGCGCGTTCTTGAAAAACGCCGCAGGAGGTTTGGGGGGCCTTGCGTTGACCGCGATGCTGGCGGACGAAACCGGTGCGGCAATGCATCATGCGCCCAAGGCGCGGCGTGTGATCCAGATCTTTTGTCCCGGCGGAATGAGTCACCTTGATACGTTTGACCACAAGCCTGAGCTGGTAAAGCGAGCAGGCCAACCGTTTGACCCTGACGGCAAGTTACAGTTCTTTGCTTCGAAGCCAGGGAATTGCCAGCCGAGTCATTGGAGATTTCGTCAACATGGCGAATCGGGGATGTGGGTCAGCGATTTGTTGCCCAAATTGGCGACGTGCGTCGATGACATTGCCTTCATTCATTCAATGCAAAGCAAAACGGCGCTACATGGCCCGGCCTGCTTTATGATGAATACGGGGTTCACGCTTCCCGGTTTTCCAAGCATGGGATCATGGGTGACCTATGGACTTGGCAGCGAAGCCGAGGATCTGCCTGCCTTTGTCGTGTTGCCCGATCCGCGAGGTTTGCCGCCTGGTGGAATTATCAATTGGGGAGCCGGCTTCTTGCCTGCCGTTCATCAGGCGACGACGCTGGACACATCGAATCCGAAACAACCGATCGCAGATTTGTTTCCGCCGTCGGAGTTTGCGGCGCGGGACGTGTCTTCGCAGCGAGCTGGTTTGGACTTTTTGCAAAAGCTGAATCGACTGCATCGCGAGACTCGCGGCGGCAACAGCGAATTGGACGCGCGGATCAAAGCCTACGAGATGGCCGCACGATTGCAGCTGAGTGCACCTGAAGTGACCGACATTCAATCCGAGAGCGAATCGACGAGGCGTTTGTATGAGCTTGATCATCCCGATCACGGTCCGTTTGGTCGGCAATGTCTACTCGCCCGCTGCTTGACGCAGCGGGGAGTGCGGTTTGTCCAAATCTATTGCGGCGCCGAAAACACGACGGCCAAGAAAATTCGGCCCAATTGGGACAGCCACGAAGACGTCGTCCGCGACCATGGTTATTGGGGAGCCGTGCTGGACGCCGGCGCTGCGGCGCTACTGAAGGATTTGAAGTCACACGGGATGCTCGACGATACGCTGGTGATCTGTACCACCGAGTTTGGACGGCAACCGGGCGCGCAAGGCAAAGATGGAAAAGGCCGTGACCATAACGCGGGTGCCTTCACCGCTTGGCTCGCCGGCGGCGGAATCCGCGGCGGCGTTTCCTATGGTGCGACCGATGAACTCGGCTCCAAAGCAATACAGTCGCCGACGTATTGTTACGACCTGCATGCCACGGCGCTGCATCTGCTGGGGATCGATCATGAACGGTTGACCTACTATCAAAACGGCATCGATCGCCGGCTAACCGACGTGCACGGACACGTAATTCAAGAAATATTGGCGTAACGTTTCACTGTAGAGATCTTCTGTCGTCGCTTGCGGCTCTGGGGATCGTGGATTCTGTTCGTCCTCGGGCTGAAGTCGCATGAAGTGTTCTCTACGATGGTCTCACGCAAATTCGGTCCGAGGCTCATTCGAAAAAGCTACCGATTGTGCCGATTCGGCATGTTCCTTCGTCCTTGATCGGCCAACAAGATGCTGACTCGAAAGTACCGCCAGGATTTTGAAGTTCCCCGGTCGGGCGAAGTCCGAGTTACCAGATCGTCAAGGACTGCTGCGGACGATAAACTAAGCAGCGAGGCAGGAGTTTTTCCGTCTATTAGCCGCTTTGACGCTACCGGCTTGTTGATTTAGTGAGCCGCTCGCGCGTGAGCGGCCGGGTCCCACGCATTACCCGCTGCCTTACGAGAACGTCCGGCTTAGGGTGACTCTAACAACTCGCATTCGTTCTTTTTTTAAGGCCGGAGGCCGGTACAATTCATGCCGGTGGTGTTAACCACCGGTTTGGAATGCAGCAAATCCAAGGCCGGAGGCCGACACATTTACTCAGTCGTTGTGTCGGCCTCCGGCCTTTGCAGCTCATTCGCTACATCCCGTGGCCTTACGGCCACGGCAGAGGATGTATCGGCCTCTGGCCTAAGCCGGACGTTCCCTTACGGCCCACGGCTCAGCAATGCGATTTGTATTTCGTTTGATCAACTCGCCACACCACTTCGATCCAACACCCGCGAACAGCGACAAGACCATGATTGAAATCGGCAGCACGTATGAATTAGAAGTGGTCAAGGACACTGAATTCGGGTTCTATTTGGATGCCGACAATCTCGGCGAGATCTTGCTTCCTGCAAAGCATGCTCCGGACAACTTGAATGTTGGCGATACGGTCGTAGTCTTTCTGTACCTGGACTCGGAAGATCGCCCCATCGCGACGACTCAAACGCCGAAAGCAGAGGTGGGTGAATTCGCGTACCTGGAAGTCAAAGACAATACTTCGATCGGCGCGTTCTTGGATTGGGGATTGGACAAAGACGTATTGGTCCCGTTTGCGGAACAGCATCGGCCGATGGCCGTGGGTAAGTCCTACATCGTCTATTTGTATCTCGATAACCAAGACCGGATCGCGGCGACGTCAAAGATTGATAAAGTCGTACGGGAAGATGACGAACACGATTTTCATCCGCAACAGTCGGTCGATTTAATTATCGCAAACAGTACCGAATTGGGCTTTAAAGCAATCGTGGATCAAAGCTATTGGGGGTTGCTGTACAAAGGCGAAGTGGATCAACGACTCAGTTTTGGACAGAGCATTCGAGGCTATATCAAACATATTCGCGGAGACGGCAAAATTGACTTGAGCCTGAAAAGCGGTCAGGAAATCCGCGATAGCTACAGTCAGGTGATTCAAGGTTACTTGCGTGATCACAACGGGTTTGCGCCCGTGCATGACAAGTCTGCTCCCGCTGAAATTTCCGAACTGTTTGGGATGAGCAAAGGACAATTCAAGAAAACGATCGGTGCGCTGTATAAACAGAGACTCATTACGATTGAAAAGGACGGGATACGATTGGTTTGATCCGCTTGTGTAACGGTGGGTAAAGGGGCGTGGCAAACGCACAACCATCGGATCAAGTTAAACCGACCGATTCCGGCTGGTTTGTTTACTCACTATCGGGATCGGCAAACGCGTGCATCAGGATCGCGGTGGCGACGGCGACGTTCAGACTGTCGGTTCCTAGCTGCATTGGAATCGTGACTCGGTCCGATGCGAATTGTTGAATCGGTAATTCGACTCCACTAGCCTCATTACCGATCATCAACAGTATCGGTGTGTCGTCGACGCGAAAGTCTCTCAGTCGTGTAGCAGGTGGTTGCAGCGTCGACGCAATTGTGCGAATGGCGGTGGCTGCCGTCAATCGCTGTAAGTCCGCCAGCGGATCGTCCAAGCGAAACAAATGATGCTTGAACACCGCGGCCATGCTGACCCGAATCACCCGTCGGTGGAACGGATCGATCGTTTTTCGATCGACGAAGATGTGGTCGACGCCAAGGGCGGCAGCACTGCGAAAAATACTGCCGACATTCTCGGGTTCCGAAACACCCAATAGTGCGATGCTGAGTTTCGGGATCTTAGGAAGTGTGATGAAATCGTCGAGGGTCGGAATCACCGAGCGAACGCCGCACGCCAAGACGCCGCGGTGGAACTCGAACCCGATCAACTGCGAAATGGCGTCATCCGAAAGCGTATAGATCGGCACATCCGCGGGGACAATTTCTGCGTATTCCTCACTGCGGTGCTGCTGCACCAAAATCGACTCGATTTTGTAGTCGCTTTCGATTAGACGGCGGACCACCCAATTGCCTTCAACAACAAAGTGGCTGCCGTCCTTTGATAACTCACGATGACGCAAGTCGCGATAAACGGCAATCCGAGGATCGTCGATTCCGGTCGCCTGGATCACTCGGGATTGGTTCATCGATGAGGGGAAATTTGGGGGCGATGCTTGGGATGCGAGAATGCAGACAAATGATGGACGACAGGTGACCGATGGCAGGCTGGAAGCCAATTCCAAATTGCTGGAAGCCTAGTCCACATCTTTTGCTTTGGGGTAGGAACCTAGCACATCGATTCGCTTGGCTTGTTTGGCCAGGGTTGCGATTGCATCGGCTACCGATTCATCGTCGCGGTGGCCCGTCAACTCGACAAAGAACAAGTACTCGTTGCGAGTTTCCGGACAAGGAAACGATTCGATCCAAGTCATGTTTAGCTGGTTTGTTTTGAAGATCATCATCACATCGGCAAGCGATCCGGGGTGATGGTTGATTTGAAACAGCAGCGATGTTTTGTCGTCACCGGTGCGTTGCGGTCGGTCTTTACCGAGCACGGCAAAGCGGGTGACGTTGTTAGGGTTGTCTTCGATGCTGGCACCGAGTACTTCCAAGTCGTATTGCCGTCCGGCTTCAAGACTGGCGACGGCAGCGACACCCGGCTGCTCTGCGGCCAATTGAGCGGCGGCGGTTGTGCTGGTGGTTTGCACCAATCGAGCGCCCGGGAAGTGAGTCGCCAGGTAGCCTCGGCACTGCGACAAGGCTTGCGGTTTGCTGTGGATCTCAGTGATCGTTTCTCGCGGCGACGCGGACAGCAGATTGTGATGGATCGGTAGCACGACCTCGCCACAAATTTGCATTTGCAATCGAACGAACATGCCGAGCGTATCGACGATCCCGCCATCGGTACTGTTTTCGATCGGGACCACTCCGGTCGCCAGATCGCCCCGCTTGACCGCTTCAAAAACAGCGGGGATCGAATTCAGCGGGGCAAAGTCGGCACCTTGGCCAAAGTACTTCAGCGACGCCAAGTGGCTGTAGCTGTATTCGGGGCCGAGATAGGCGACACGGATCGGTTGGACTGCGGCACGGCAAACACTGGCAATGTGACGCAGAATATCGCGTTTGGATTGAGCGGGGATCGCGTGTGAGGAATCGGCTCCTGTTGAGTTTACCTCGGTCGAATCTGCCTGGGTCGAATCTGCCTGGGCCGTATCGCCGATGGTGGCGATCAGCCGATCGATTTGATGACTCGACGCCGCCACCGGTCCGGTGTGGGACGCCTGATCGCCGGGCTCAGCCGCTTTCGCACCCTGGATCACCAACGCAGCACGCTGGTCCACCAGCCTCAGGATTTCGCGGTCAATCGTTTCGATCTTATCTTGGTTCGAATTTGGCATGGGGTGTGAGGGTTTCGCAGGAGGAGCGTGGCAACGCTTGAAAGCAAATCGAATACTGTCATTTTGACACCGCCCCGAAAACTGGATCGAGTCGATCGGGACGCGTCTGCCAGAAATTACTCGGTCCGAGTCAATGTCGTCGACGGGAAAAACGAGTTTAGCGAGAAAAACCGGGCTTTTCTTGGCTGCCAGAAAAAAAACTAGGGTGTCAGGAGCTAGTTCGGCACAGGCTTTGCCAATCTACCGTTCGTCTCGCCTCAAGCTGACGAATCGACAACCAGTCCAGTGGGGCAATGACCCAACCTATCCAATTGAAACTTGTCACCTAAACCTAACCGGTTGACGCGGCAAACGAACGAATCGAGAGACAGGAGAATTTAGTAATGGCTCAAGGCGAAAAGATTATCGGAATCGACCTCGGAACCACGAACAGCGTGGTTGCGGTCATGGAAGGCAGCGAACCGAAGGTCATTCCGAACCCTGAAGGAAACCGCTTGACCCCCAGTGTTGTCGCGTTTACGGACAAAGAAGACACCATTGTGGGCGAACCTGCACGTCGCCAAGCGGTGACCAACCCTAAACGCACCGTGTATTCGGCCAAACGTTTCATGGGCCGCCGTCACAACGAAGTGGAATCCGAAGAAAAGATGGTTCCCTACGGCGTGACCGGTGCCGCATCGGAATACGTCAAAATCAAAGTCGGTGACAAAGAATACACGCCACAAGAAATCTCGGCCAAAGTCCTTCGCAAACTCAAAGAGTCGGCGGAGTCGTATCTTGGCCACAAGGTCAACAAGGCCGTGATCACCGTTCCGGCCTACTTTAACGACGCACAACGTCAAGCCACCAAAGACGCCGGCCAGATCGCAGGCTTGGAAGTGGCTCGGATTATCAACGAGCCAACTGCCGCTGCGTTGGCCTATGGATTGGATAAGAAGAAAGACGAAAAGATCATCGTCTTTGACCTTGGCGGTGGTACGTTTGACGTATCGGTTCTCGAAGTTGCCGACAGCGGTGACGAAGAGCAAGAGAGCCGCGTCTTTCAAGTGGTCAGTACCTCCGGGAACACCCACCTCGGTGGTGACGACTTTGACGAAGTGTTGATCAATCACGTCGCCGAGCAGTTCAAGAAGGACAACGCGATCGATTTGCGTAACGATCCAATGGCACTGCAGCGGTTGCAAGAAGCGTGCGAAAAGGCCAAGAAAGAGCTCAGTACGCTGCCGGAAACCGACATCAATTTGCCGTTTATCACGATGGATCAGTCCGGTCCTAAGCACTTGACGATGAAGATCACTCGCAGCAAGTTCGAAGAGCTGATCGATCCATTGGTCGAGCAGTGTAAGAAGCCTGTGCTGCAAGCACTCGAAGACGCAGGCATGAAGCCTGGTGACATCGACGAAATCGTTTTGGTCGGCGGTAGCACCCGTGTGCCTAAGGTTCGTCAAATTGTCAAAGAGATCTTCGGCAAAGAGCCTCATCAAGGCGTGAACCCGGATGAAGTGGTTGCCGTTGGTGCTGCGATCCAAGGTAGCGTTTTGGCGGGCGAACGAACCGACGTTTTGCTGTTGGACGTAAACCCATTGACGCTCGGTATCGAAACCGAAGGTGGCGTGATGACCGCGCTTGTCGAGCGTAACACCACGATCCCTGTGGAAAAGAAAAACGTCTTCAGTACCGCGGCGGACAATCAAACCGCGGTTACCGTTCGCGTGTTCCAAGGCGAACGCAAGATGGCGGCAAGCAACCGCTTGCTCGGCGAGTTCAATCTCGAAGGGATCCCACCACAACCGCGTGGTGTTCCTCAGATCGAAGTCAAATTCGACATTGACCAAAACGGTATCCTTGCGGTTTCCGCCAAAGAGCTGAAGACCGGCAAAGAAGCTTCGGTACAAATCAAAGAAGCAGGCGCGCTCGGCGAAGACGAGATCGAGCAAATGCGGAAGGATGCCGAAACCAATGCCGAAGAAGACAAGCGTCAATTCGAATTGGTCGAAGCGAAGAACAAGGCTCACCAACAGGTTTATCAGCTTGAAAAACTGATGACCGAGAACAAGGACAAGCTGAGTGATTCGGATACCGAACCGATGAACAAGGCGATCGAAAAGGTCAAAACGGCTGCCGAAGGTTCGGACACGGCTGCGATCAAGCAGGCGACCGAAGAATTGGATGCCGCTTCGCAAGCGTTCAGCAAAGTGTTGTATGAAAAGACCGAAGCTGCGGGACCTGCGGCCGGCGGCGGTGACGCCGGTGCTGCGGCTGCATCCGGAGCCGCGGCTGCGTCTAGCGAAGATGACGACGCAATCGATGCCGATTTCGAAGTCAAAGACTAATTGAGTTCGCTGAGTTTGACTCAGCGAATGAATGATAAGATTAGCGGGTGAATCCTTTCGCAGGGCTCACCCGCTATGTCAGCCAAAACAAAGCCAGCCGATGATTTTGTTCGGGCGGTGGCGGCATGGCATCTACTTTCGTAACCGCGCGGCGAGCGTCGCCCGGTTACAGCGAGTCAGCAGCGAGTAATACGATCCAACCCGACCGTGCGGCCCTCGTGCCGCATCGCTTTTAAAACACACCCGCTTGGCAAAGTAGCTCTGGCATTGAGCCTCGACGCTCGACGAAATCAGCTACGGCAGTGATGAACCACTCGTTGCTTAGCACGCTTTCATTCCGGGGGGATGCGTGTTGGGATCTTCCCCCGACCACAACCTGCGATCCACGCTGGATCAAGATGTGGTGCTGCTTTCTCAGTAGAGGAGTTTTCTGTCATGGCGTTTCGATTTGATAAGCTCACCACGAAGGCCCAATCGCTTGTAGCAGAGGCTCAGGCGCAAGCCGCGTCCTCTGGGAATCCCGAGATCTTGCCGCTACATCTGCTGGCGGCCATGCTCGACGAGAGTGATGGCATCACGCGACCGATGCTGAAAAAGATGAATGCAGACGCGGGTAAGCTAAAGGATCTGGTCGAAAGTGAACTTAGCAAAGTGCCTTCGGTTTCCGGTGGCCGGCAACCTGGGATTTCTCCCACGCTGCAACGAACATTCGATGCCGCGGCCGATGTAGCGGCTCAACTCAAAGATGAATACGTCAGCACCGAACATCTGTTGCTAGGGATCTCGAAAGTCGAGAGCAAAGCGAACAACCTGTTGAAGCTGATGGGCGTTGATGATGCCGACGTGCTCAAAGCAATGAGCGAAGTGCGCGGATCGGCACGTGTAACCGATCAAAACGCCGAAGACACATACCAGGCTTTGGAAAAGTACGGTATCGATCTAACGCAATTGGCGGCCAAAGGGACGCTTGATCCCGTGATCGGACGTGACAACGAAATTCGCCGTGTCATTCAAGTTTTGTCGCGGCGAACCAAGAACAACCCTGTCCTGATCGGCCAACCTGGGGTTGGTAAAACCGCGATTGCTGAGGGTTTGGCGCTGCGGATCTTCGAAGGCGATGTTCCACAAAGTCTGAAAGACAAACGTGTCATTTCGCTCGACATGGGAGCGATCGTGGCTGGAGCCAAATTTCGAGGTGACTTCGAAGAACGGCTCAAAGCGGTGCTTCGCGAGGTCAAAGATGCCAACGGCCAAGTGATTCTGTTTATTGATGAATTGCATCTGGTCGTCGGTGCGGGAAAAGCCGAAGGATCGCCCGACGCAGCGAATCTGCTTAAACCCGAACTCGCCCGCGGTGTGCTTCGATGCATCGGAGCGACGACGCTTGACGAGTATCGGCAGAACATTGAAAAGGATGCGGCTCTGGAGCGTCGTTTCCAACCGGTCTACGTTGGCGAACCCACGGTCGACGACACGATCGCAATTTTGCGAGGGCTGAAATCTCGTTACGAATCGCACCATGGCGTCCGTATCACCGACAGCGCGCTCGTGGCCGCTGCAAATCTTTCAAATCGCTACATCGCGGACCGTTTTTTGCCGGACAAAGCAATCGACTTGGTCGACGAAGCGGCCAGTCGCTTGGCGATGGAAAAAGAAAGTGTGCCCGAGCCTATCGATCGACTGCAACGACGTTTGCGACAGCTTGAACTTGCCCATCGGCAACTCGTCGATGAAACCGAAGAGTCCGCAGTGGAAAAACGCGAAGAGGTGGAAAGCGAGATGGAATCGCTGAACCATGAATTGGCGAGTCTGCGTGAACAGTGGGATGCGGAAAAAATGGGGCTTGATGACGTCCAATCGGTTCGTCAGGAAGCCGAGCGGCTCGAGCATCGATTCACGACGCTTGATTCGGAAGCCAAACAAAAGCAATTGCGGGGGGAAAGCCCCGAGGACGTGTATCGAGAGATGCTCGAAGTCCGCGCCCGTTTGACCGAATTGCAGTCCAAACTCGATGACGCCGAACAACGCGATGCGGCTCCGAAAGAGGACGTCGAGAGCCACGAGGATAAGCGTCGACTGCTGCGTCATGATGTGACCGAGGATGAGATTGCCGAAGTGGTTAGCGCATGGACCGGAGTCCCGCTGAGCCGGATGCTCGAAACCGAGCGTGCTAAATTGTTGGTCATGGAAGAACGGCTTCATCAACGTGTGATCGGTCAGGACGAAGCGGTGAAATCGGTGTCCGATGCGGTGCGACGTAGTCGTAGTGGATTGCAGGATCCGAATCGTCCGATCGGTTCATTCCTGTTCCTTGGCCCCACCGGTGTGGGCAAAACCGAATTGTGCAAAGCACTCGCCGAAGTGATGTTCGATGACGAACAAGCGATGGTGCGGATCGATATGAGCGAGTTTATGGAGCGGCACAGCGTCGCTCGTTTGATCGGTGCTCCTCCGGGATACGTTGGTTACGAAGAAGGAGGCAAGTTGACCGAAGCGGTTCGGCGACGTCCCTACGGTGTCGTTTTGCTTGACGAAATGGAGAAGGCTCACCCCGATGTGTTCAACATCCTGTTGCAAGTGCTTGACGATGGTCGATTGACGGATGGTCACGGACGCACGGTGGACTTTTCGAACTCGGTCATTGTGATGACTAGCAACGCGGGCAGCCAAGTGATTCAAAAGGTCACCGAGCAGGGATGCGACGAGCAAGAGATGCAGGAAGCGGTCCAGGAATCGCTGCGAGCACGCTTTTTGCCTGAATTCTTAAATCGTATCGATGACATCGTTATCTTCAAACCACTTGATCGAAAAGAGATTCGCCAGATTGTCAAGTTGCAATTGCGGGCACTCGGCCATCGGCTCGAGCAAAATGGTTTGCGATTGGATGTGACGGAGGATGCGATCGATGAAATCGCATCCACGGGATATGATCCTGTGTACGGGGCGCGGCCGCTGAAGCGTGTGATTCAGAACGAAGTTCAGAATCGATTGGCCAGTGCACTGTTGAAGAGTTCGTATCCCGAAGGCACCACGGTGCGCGTCGATTTCCAAGACGACGAGTACGTGTTCTCGGGAAGCTAGGCTCTGACTGAAAACGGCACACAGTGGCCTTTCGCTCCGCGAAAGTGGTGAGAAACAGCCGCTCTCGCGAAGCGAGAGACCGCTTTTCAGATAGAGGCCGCCGCCTGAAGAGCAGTGCATCAACGGGCAGGAGATCTGAGAACGAGCCCACTGCAAATTTTCACTGGCATGGACCGCGTCGAGCGGCCCATGCCGTCTATGGTGATTGTTTGGGGGCGAACCGCATTCGATGCCTCCGCTCTTTTCCGCATAATACGACCAGCAGCTTTAACCCGCGTGGTTCGTACAAACCCTAGTGATTCGCTAATACTTGAACTCGTTCGCGGCGAAACGGCGAATCGTCTGCGACACCCTTTGGGTTCTGAGCTATCCCTTCATCAGCGTCTCTCACTCTGCTGATGATAGTCAATGAATTCTCATTCAAAGCGTGCTGGTTTGTGTCGATCGCGATCTCACCGAGGTCTAGCGATGGTCGATGTGATTCTGTTGTTAACCCTCGCCTTGGTGGTGGGCGCGGTTGGCTTTGCGGTGCATACACGATTCGTCGAGCGATCTCGAGTCGCCAATGCATTCGACTATCTCGAGGATATTCATTTTTCGCAGCGTCTTCATTTTGTGCAAACGGGCCAATACGCGACCCAGCTTGCCGATCTTGATCTATCGATTCCTTCGCCTGCCTATTTTGCGGTGGGCAAGATCAAACTGTCGAAAGTCGACGGCGGGTTTTCAGGCTGGGAATTGCAGCTGAATCGCGTTGGCGCGGCGCCATTGTTTGGCTCCTACGCGATCACCTTTAACGGAGATGGGTTTGACGCCACTCAATCGTCGGTTGCTGCGTCGATCTTGCCTCATGATGCGGAACATGTGCGAATCAATCGCGTGTCGACGTTTGCCGTTCTGCGTTAAATCTTTCGCTACTTTTCTCGCGGGTTGAATTTTTTCATGTCTGTATCGATCAATGCTGTGGTCCCCGTCGAATTGATGGACGATGGGCTCGTAGAAGACACCGCTTTACCAGTGCCCGCCACCGATTTACCCGCGACCGACATACCCTCCGTTAATACGCCCGCCACTGGTTTGTCAGTGCCCGCCACTGATATGGAAGGGCAGCGGCGTGACGTCACCACCGAACTCGCCCAGCAGTATGCGAAGTACTACGCGCTTCCCTTTTTTGATCCTCCCGAAGATGCTCCGCTGCCGATCGATCCCGGGATCGCCGAGCGGTTGCCGAGCCAGTGGTGTTTTCGCAACCAAGTGGCGCCGCTGAGTGACGATGGAAAGATTGTCGAAGTCGCGGTAGTGGAACCTGACGGTTTGCTGTTGGCTGACGAAATCCGTCGCTTGACCGGTCGCCAGATGCAGCCGCTGTTTGCCACCGCGACGGTGATGGATCGCTTGATCGAAACTTTGTATGGCGACGAGCTAAGCACGATGGATGCTGCCAAGCGATCGGCAAGTGAATCGGTAAACGAACCTGCGTTACAACCGCCTACTTTGCCGATGTCCATTTCGCCCGAAGAATCGGGAAAGGCAATGGTGTCGAAAAATCCGTTGCCTCACATCTTGCGTCCATTGGTGCAAGAATTGGTCACCCAGATCGTGATCGAGCCCCATCAGCACGCCTTTCGGGTGCGTGCGCGTGGACCCAAGGGCATGTATGTGTTGCAAAGTCTAAGCCGGGTCGAGGGGAACGAGATTCTAGCTCAGGTGGCGTCGCGAATGAATTTGCGGGATGGCGATCGAGCGAGTCTTCAATCGACATCGGCATCAGGTGAGTTTCGCGTTCGCCTCGGGGCAAAACGTGTCTCGATTTTCGCTTCGTTTTGTCCGGCGACGTCGGGGACGATGCTAAATCTGACGCGTACTATCAGCCAATCCGTTCCTGTGGACATCGATCAACTTGGATTTCAGCGTTCGCAACTCGAAGCCGTTCAAAGTGTCCTGCGTAAACGAAGTGGGTTGATCGTATTGGCGGGGCCGCGGAAATGTGGCAAGACGACCACAATGTATTCGTTGTTGGCTGAATTGAATGACCCGAGTCTATTGATTTGCTCGTTAGAAGATTCCATGTCGGTTCCCTGTGAAGGGATCAATCAGCTGTCGCTTTGTAAGCATGCGGGTTTGGACAAAAAGTCGGCCATGGACTCGTTGGCACGGCAATCACCCGACGTGATTGCGATTGACAAAATTGACAATGCTGACGTCGCTCGAGCGGCGATGCACGAAGCCGCAATGGGGCGACTGGTGATCGCGACAATCGAAAGCGCCGACCCGGCGATGACACCGGTCCGGTTGAAGCAACTTGGATTAGAAGAACAAGAGCTGAATCAGGTCTTGTCCGCCGTGATTTCGCATCACAAGCTGAATCGTCTGTGTCGTAAATGTAGCCAGTCGCATCGAATCGGCGGCGAAGACGCGGAGCGTTTGGGATTGGACAGCGATACGATGGTATCGCGTGCGAGCGGTTGCCCATCGTGTCGCGATACTGGCTACGACGGAAATCTCGTTGCGTTTGAAGTACGGCACAGCGAATCCGCGTCAGAGACACGGATCGTCGATGTTGTGGCTTCCCACATCTTGGCGGGAACTATTGCCGCCGATTCACTCAAAGAGTGCCGATGATCGCTCGGCGATCAAAACGTGACCGATGCGTCGAGGTTGCCCTCACAGCGAATTCGATGCCCCGCAGTCGCGTGTTGTCTATGGCGTAGCCCAGCGAATGTCTCCTTTGCGTTGGCGAGCTTCCCATTTCTTGATCGCTTGGCCACGTCGTGCCGCATTGTCCTGTTCAGGACGGAAGCTGAGTGTCACGCCGGTGATCTTTCGCAAATTTTCTAAGGCGAGGGCTCGGACCGACATCGACGGTGAATCGAGGCTGCGAACCAGCAGGGCATCTCCGCCTTCTTCGAGTTGTTTCTGAGAAAAACCAATCAGCAATTGGAACAAGGTATTTGAATTGCCTCGGTCCATCCGCTCGATTGCCTCTTGGACTTGTTTCGCCGTCTCTGCGTCACGGTCGATCGCGTTTTGCAGTGCGGTGTAATGGTCGCTCCAGTACGAACGCTGGTCGGCTTGGCTGAGCATCCCGTCGCCACCAAAGAACACATCGGGGCGTCCCAACGCCAACAGCGTCCGAGCGGCCAAGGCGCCGGCTTCGCTACGGCGGAACATCGTGGCTTCGCGTAACGAGATTTCGACCGGCTGGTCCGGGATCATCAAACCCAATAGTGCCTCTCGCGCCGACGACTCGAGTGATTGGTCGTTCGGATCCGGCGGCGTGATCCAATCAAGGGGTGTTTTCGACTCGGACGTAACCGCGGGTTCTTCGCCGCGTTGCACCCAGCGTTGTCCCGTGGCCAAATCGGTCTCGTTCTCGCCATCGAACAACCCAACCGTTCCCTGAGCGACAAACACACCCACCGTATTAATGTGGTTTTCTGGCTTGAGCGGATCAAATCCGGGGGCCCGAAAATGAGCCATGGTCATGGCGACAAGCGATTCAATCCCAGGGAATTCGAGCGTCAGCGATTTGCCGTTGATCATCACGTCAATCGAACTGCCTGGCTTGATCGCTTCGAGCAAGATGCGACCATAACCAACGTGCAATACCGGTTTGTCATTGCCATTGCGGGTCCACTTCACCCGAGACGGACCGACCAAGGTCACTGCCATGTCATCAACGGTGTCCAGGCGGACGCGATAGGTGGGCGCACAGACGATGGTCTGTTGAGTCTCGATCACGTCGTCTTTGTTAATTTGAACCGGTGTTTCGTCATCGCCAATCGCGAAAACGAGTGCTGAGTCCATTGTCACTTTGGCAACGGCCGCTTTCGTATCGTTGTCCGCGTCCGCTGCGGGAACTTTGGGATCGCTGATTTCTTCCATCGTGGGTGGAGTAGCACCGTCCGTATCGGCTGCGGTCATCTCGGTTTCGGGATCGGTTTCGGGGACACTCGGGGCCACATCGGTTGCTGCGGGCGAACCACCGGCGGGTACCTCGGTCACGGCTGGGATGTCGACATCGCTGCGGGGGGCCGGGACACTCGGCGCGCCGGTTTCTCCGGCCATCACGTCGCGATTGGTCTCAGATGCGGACTCGGGCGATGGCATTACCTCACCGGTTCCAGGGGACGGCAAATCAGAGTCGCCGCCTGTGGGAACCGGCGGCGCCATCGGATCCTTCTCGGCGTTTGGCACGTCGGGCGTCGCCGTTGTCGGGGGGATTGTCGTTGTCGAAGTGCCCGTCGGTGCAGGCAGCGGCGCGGGAGTGGGAAGGGTTTCGATGGCCGCGGGGGCGTCACCCGTTTCCGGTGTCAGCTCTCGTCCCGGAGTACCCACGGGAACCATCGCAGGCGCATCGCTTGCCGAAACTGCGATCTCGTCCGCTGGCTCGACGATCGGTTCGTCGAAAGAGGGCGAATCATTGGTGTCAAGATCGGACCAAGTTGGCCCCGAATCCGCATCGGCGACGGTCGATCGATTCACCAGCGGTTCAAAAATGCGGACAAGGGCAAACAACAATACGGCAGCGAGGGCTAACGAGACCAACCACGGCGCGATCCGGCTGGTGCGGATTGAACCACCGTACATCTGCGCCGCTTCCAGCGCCGATCGCGGACGACCACTCGTCATCATCGCATCACGTCGGCGAACTTCTAATGCGTCCGATTGGCGGATTCGTGTCGGTGCATCCGAAACACCCGAATCGCCGGGGCCGACTGGTTGGACGACCCCGCCGGGATGTGCCGTGTTCGATTGGGTTGCCGCTTCGTGCAGCGCGTCGAGTTCGGATTGCGAGTGCTCTGCAGGCACTTCAATGTCGGACTCGGCTGCGGGGCTGACCTGAGTTGGTTCCGCATCGGGCATCGCCAGCGATGAGAAGCTGCCCGCAGTAGCAACATCCGCGATGTCTCGATCCGGCAACGCGTAAATCCGCTGCCGCAACTCTGGCGATACTTCGGCCGTTTTGCCCAAGACCAGTGTCAGAATTTGGTGACATGCCGCCGCCTCGGCGAGCTGTTGGTCCGACTCTAAACATGCCCGTTCGATTTCCGATATCTGTTCCGCCGACAAAGTGCTGTCCAGATATTCGCTAATCACGTTGGCTTCTTCGATGGGACCCACCGCGTCGGGAGCGGGAGCGGACAAGTTGGACTTTGCCAAATTGGTACGAATCCGTTGGACCAATTGCCCCGCAAAACCGCTCTCAGCGACCTTCACTCTCAGCGATTCTGCGTCCGAAGGGTCTAAGGTGTTGTCCAGATAAGCCAGCAGGGTGCGAAGGGTTAATCGCATGATCGTCAACTTGGTTGGGTTGCCCCGAGTTTTGTCGAATTCTCCCAAAAAAGGGGGGGGAGTGCTCGGGTAGGCGAAGGATTGAATTGATTTCTCTGTAATAGTTAGTGACCTGGCACACCGACATCCGTACAAGAATCTGTGAAAATTCGCCAAAATTATTCAGGGAGTCGAAAGAAACCCCGATTCATTTCGCTTGCCCGTAGATCT
The DNA here is from genome assembly GCF_000346295.1 of Rhodopirellula maiorica SM1. Classification (GTDB taxonomy): domain Bacteria; phylum Planctomycetota; class Planctomycetia; order Pirellulales; family Pirellulaceae; genus Novipirellula; species Novipirellula maiorica. The sequence continues at coordinate 27,411 of NZ_ANOG01000275.1, forward strand.
ACCCATTCCGACGCGATTATGATGTCGCTCGCAGAATTGGTCTCACCTCCCGAAACCGAAACCCTTCGGTTCGGAAGTCCAGTCTCACCCAGTAACCCACCCGGATGATTGATGAAAAACAAGATTTTGAACTCCTTCGCAATGCTTGCTGCTATGACCTTAATTGCATCGGCCGGACAAGCGGCCACGCCGGATCGCGAGCTCTACGAAGTTCGCTCGTATTTACTTGGGGAAAAAGGGGATGCCAAAGCGATCGATGCCTATTTGAAGGATGCCTTCGTTCCTGCGCTGAATCGACACGGTATCAAACCGGTGGGCGTGTTCACCAATTCCGAGAACGACAAAACCGGCAGCGAGCGAATTGTCGTGGTTATTCCGTATTCCAATGCTGATCAAATGCTCGCGATCCGCACTGCGTTGGCCGAGGATCAGCAGTACCTTGCTGATGCGAAGAGCTACTTGAATCGCGAACCCAAAAACGCACCGTACCAGCGGATTACGTCGGAGCTGCTTTCGGCGATGGATTGTATGCCCAAGGCGAACGTTCCCAGCGGCACGTTGTCCAATGAGGATCGCGTCTATGAACTGCGATTGTACGAGAGCCCCAACGAGCGACTCGGCGATTTGAAAGTCGATATGTTCAATTCCGGCGAAGTGCCAATTTTTCTCGACAGCGGCATCCAGCCCTTGTTCATCGGCCAGTGCTTGATCGGGCCCAACACACCCAGCTTGACTTACTTGACGGTCTATCCCAGTGAAGAAGCTCGCCTCAAGGCGTGGGACGCGTTTCGTGCCCACAAGGACTGGGCCGTGCTCAGCAAAGTGGAAAAGTACCAAGGCACGGTCTCGCACATCGACAAGTACGTATTGGTGGCCAAGCCTTATTCGCAGATGTAACGCTCGATCGGCAGAGGTCGCCGCGAGTGGCCGTTGGTACAGCCGCATGGTTTCTCTAACCCGCATCGTTGGCTTACGCGGAATCGGCAGGATCAGCCGAGGTTTCATTCCTCGAATTTAGCCTCGGGATGACTTTTCTCGCATCGCCGTGCGAGTTAGGATTTGCGTCATGACACCAATGATGAAACAGTATCATGAAGCAAAAGCCGCCTGTGGCGATGCGCTTTTGTTCTTTCGGATGGGCGACTTCTACGAGTTGTTCCTCGATGATGCAAAAACAGCAGCCCAGTTGTTGGGATTGACGCTGACCAGCCGTGATCGAGACAGCGATAACCCTACCGCGATGGCGGGGTTTCCACATCATCAGCTCGATTCCTACTTAAATAAGCTGATCCGGGCTGGCTATCGCGCTGCGGTCTGTGAACAGGTCGAAGATCCCAAGCAAGCCAAGGGGCTGGTTCGCCGCGAGATCACCCGGGTGGTCAGTGCCGGGACGCTGACCGACGATGGATTGCTCGATCCTCGCGAAGCTAACTTTCTAGCGGCGGTATATTTGGTCCCAGTCAAGTCGTCGGGAAAAAAGTCGGCTGGAGGACACGCCGAACCGCAGGCTGGAATTGCCTGGGCCGAGCTTTCCAGCGGACGATTCGAATCAGGCGTCTTCCCGGTTTCGCGGATCGAAGACGAGTTGGCTCGCATTGGGCCGGCGGAAGTTCTGTATCGCGAGGACGATGCACGGTTCAGTCCTGATACCACCGCACCTTGGTCGTGGACTTCGCGACCGGCTTGGTCGTTTGCCGAAGACGCATCCCGCGATGCACTTTGCAAACAATTCGAAGTTCACAATCTGGAAGGCTTCGGTTTTGGTGATGCCGATGGACCTGCGATCCGGGCGGCAGGTGCCGTGTTGGCGTACTTGCAGGAAACGCAGCAAAGCGGGCTCGACCATTTCCGCCAAATCAGTGCCCATCATCGCTCGCCAGTATTACAGATTGATGCGTCGACTCGGCGAAGTCTCGAAGTCACTCGCACAATGCGAACCGGATCACGCGACGGTTCGCTGCTAGGCGTGATCGATCGCACTTGCACTCCGATGGGGGCACGGTTGTTGGCCGATTGGATGGCGGCGCCTTTGGTCGATCGCGAATCCATCGAAGCCCGGTTGGACGCCGTCTCGGAACTTGTCAACGATTCGCGTCTGCGGGGAGATGTCCGCACGACGCTGAAGCGAACGTTTGATTTGACTCGACTGCTGGCGCGTATCGCCACGGGACGAACTGGTCCGCGTGACCTGCAACAGGTTTCTCGTACGCTTGAAAATCTGCCTGAGTTAAAAGCCAAGTTGACCGAACGCAAGGCAGAGCGTTTGGGATTCGTCGAAGCTCATTTGCACCTCTGTCCGGAATTGCGTTCGCAGCTTGAAAACGCGTTGGCCGATGAGTGTCCGCTGAATGCCGCCGATGGCAATTTTATTCGCGAAGGGTTCGATGAAGAACTCGATAGTCTACGGAAGTTAGCGGCCGGCGGAAAAGAATGGATTGCCGGCTATCAGCAGAAACAGATGGAAACCACCGGAATTACCAATTTGAAGGTGGGGTACAACCGCGTCTTCGGTTATTTCCTCGAGGTGACCAACGCCAACAAAGACAAGATTCCCACCGAATACATTCGCAAACAGACGCTCAAGAATTGTGAGCGATTCATCACTCCCGAGCTGAAGGAATACGAGGAAAAGGTTCTCGCGGCCGATGACAAGGCTTCCTCGCGTGAACAGTTGTTGTTCCAAAATTTGCGACATGAAACGCATCGTCACCTAAACATTTTGCAAGAAGTGGCGGTGGCGATGGCCGAGCTTGACGTGTTGGCCGCGCTCGCCGAAATCGCAACCCAGCGAAAATGGGTGCGTCCGGAATTGACCGAAGATTCGGTGCTGCGGATCGACGCAGGCCGCCATCCGGTGCTGGATGTTACGTTGCCACAAGGCGAATTCGTACCGAATGACTGCGTCCATTCGCCCGAGTCCGGGATGATCTTGTTGATCACGGGGCCGAACATGGCGGGAAAAAGTCTTACATTCGCCAGGTCGCCTTGATCACGTTGATGGCACAAGCCGGTTCCTTTGTGCCCGCCGACTACGCATTGGTAGAATCGCCGATCGCATC
>NZ_ANOG01000276.1 GCF_000346295.1 Rhodopirellula maiorica SM1
CAAATCGCCGTCTTTCCACGCTTCAATCTGATACTCTCCGACGAGAATACCGTCCTCGTTTTTGGAGTAAGGATTGGGGAACGTGTCCGGCCGAAGCAGTTTCAACTCGCAGAAACCGTCTTCATCGGTTGTCGCTTCGGTGATCGTCGCGCCGTACGCTGCCCCACCAGCTGCTAGATCTTTTCTCAGGAGCGTTGCGCTCACTTCGGCGTCTTCGATGATCGTTCCCGACGAATCCCTGATGTAGCACTGCAAAGCGCAAATGTTTGGATTCGTTTGGTCGGCTGCAACCGGCGATGCCACGCTGATTGGGACCACTACGTCTTCGCCGTCGACCTCGATTTCTACCGGCGATGGTGTGAGATACATTCCCGGTGGCAGAACGATGATCGAATACGTTTCTTCATCGCTGACGTAGAGAATTGCGACGCCGTTCGTGTTGGTCGTTTCGCTGGTCGATGTCCCAGCAACAGACACACGGCCGCCGGCAATACCTAACCCCGTGCCGGCGGCCGTTACTGTGACTGTGACCTTGATTAACCCCACGCCCCCGAGGATTCCCAATGAGTCGGAAAGTGACTCGCGGGATTCGTGCGCGGCTTCAAGTGAATGCGTTGTTGGATCGAACGTTCCACCGCCCGTGTTGATCTCTGCCAGTGCTGTTGCACTGCCTGCGTCCCCTCGCATTGCAATCCGGAGCCACGAGCTCATCAACGTGATGCCTGCGAACACCGATCTGATGCCGTCCAACATGCCTCCAGGGCGTTCAAAGATTGCCGCGATGTCGTTTGCGAGATGCTGGTCGGTGGTGTCTGCGAGCACAATCCATCCATATTGGATGACTGAGCCAGTTTGAACGACGGTGTAGCGGTAGGTTCCTGCCAACGCTTCGGTCACAGTCGCATCAAACACGCCATTTGCTGCGGCCGTCTCGGTCAACGTGTCCCCGGCGCCGTTCACCAGCGTATCGCCGTCGGTCTCGAACAGCTCAAGAGTTAAACCGACTTCACCGGCACTTGCGGGGATGACGAATCGAATAGGTGTGGCGGCCATGGGAACTCTTTGATGGAAGGAGTATCCATCGCCAACCCGGGATTACAAATCGACGATGGAAGGCAGCAACTCAGCTACCTGCTCGCAATCTTCCGGGCCAAATGGGCCAATTTCAATGAAACGGGCTCCCACTGGCTCTCACGAGTCGGGAAAGTTGAGCTTTTGGTGGGTCTCCCCCGATGCTCTCGCGGCCTCGTCGTAGGCTCTCGCGGCCTCTTCTGGATCCGAGAAAGAGCCCATGTATTTACCTCGATACGTCGCTTCAAATTTGCATTTATGGCGATGGGCGAAAACTCCGATGTACTTGGACACTATGTGCTTATTTCGCTCGAACCAGTCGTATCCGGCTTTGCGTTTTTGTTCCTTTTTTGCCGCTCTTTCGGCTTTCACTCGCTCTCGGTCGATCGCTAGTAGACGTTGCCGTTCGTCCTCGTTCTGAACCGATGCGTGGTTGATCTGGAAGTGACCGGCTGCGAGTGCCGCATTGTCGTACGCGATGCCAGCCTCACGCTCGGTGGGAAAATGCCCCAGTCTGTGCGGGCCGAAAGCCGCCTCGAATTTGCCAGACTTCCTGTTTTTAGCGACCCCGCGATACTTCGATGTTTTTTTTCGCTTCGGCTTGGGTTGCTGTTCTTTTTTGGCTTCTTGGGCAATCTCTTCGGCGGTTGCAAAGTTCAGGCCCTTCGTTTGGCCAACTGCTCGGGCGGCATCGTCGTACGCTCGGGCCGCTTCCTCGGGGTCATTGAAACTGCCGAGATGCACCCTGCGGTGGGTAGCCACGAATTGGCGGGCCTTTCGGCTGGCGCTGACTCCGTTGAATTCGCTCGCGCGATGACCAACAGCGTCATACCACGCATCATCGCCTTTCTTTCTTTGCTCTTTAGATTCGGCGATCTTCGCCTTGACTGCTGCACGTCTTGCTTCTACTTCGCGGGCCTTCTGTGCCGCCCTTTCTGCCTTCTTTGCGAGTCTCTGACGTTTCCGTTCTTCCACTCCACGTCGGTACTCTTCTTTTCGTCGTTTACGATCGGCT
>NZ_ANOG01000277.1 GCF_000346295.1 Rhodopirellula maiorica SM1
AAAGTTGCGTCTTTAGGTTTGTAGGAAACGGCCCTCGATACAGGCCATCAATTGCTTCAGGTGTGGCTCGGCGACTTGGTAGTAGACGCGGCGGCCTTCGCGTTGGCTGGTGAAGAATCCACAACGTTGCATCAGACGCAGGTGCTCGGAGGCCACGTTGTCGGGGATCTGACAATCGGCGGCAAGTTCGCCGACGGTGTAGCGTCCGTCCAACAGCAACTGGATCATCCGCAATCGCACTGGATGCGCAATTGTCTTTAAACATTCCGCCGCTTCGGCAAACGCCGCGCTGCCGATGCGAGTCTGCTGTCTATCCCGTTTCGCCGATTCACGCGATTTCGTCGCTTCGCGGCCAACCGCGTTTGCGGACTTCGCTGCCGCTTTCTTCTTTGCCATAAAAGACCTCCGACCACTAACCTATCGCGAGCTGACGAGGTGTCAATCGAAACCGAGCGATTTGAAATCAAACAATCCCTGGGGGGGACAGGCTGCAGCAAATCAGAGCCGGAAGCCTGCGTAGGGGCCAAAGTATAGCAAAACACGGTGTTTTTACGGGGCGGCCAGCATCGCACTCTTTCGCTACAATGAGATTGCTCGTTACGATCGCGGTGGCCCCATCCCATTTATTGCATTGTTTCACCGTCCTGGTTTATCTCCGCCTCGAGAAAAAAATGCATCTTCACGTATCCACGTTCCGTGTGATTTTGACCGTCATCGTGACCGCTGCGGCGATCAGCCGCGGGCACGGCATGGCAATGGCCCAGGAAACTTCGGAAACAGCAGCGGTGACCGAACAAGCGGACTCGGACCGCGACGATCCGACGGTGCGGAAATGGATCGAGGATCTCGGAGCCGATTCGTTTGCGATGCGAGAACGAGCGGCAAGCCGTTTGATCGAACGCGGCATCGAAATCTTGCCTGAATTGCGTGAAGCATCCGCAAACGCGACCGACCCTGAGGTCCGTCTGAGAACCGAGCAGTTGGTGCGACAATTGACCGAAGGCGATCTGCAAATTCGCATCGATTCCTTCTTGGCCGGCGATGAGATCGAGTTTGATGGATGGCGAGAGACCCAGGATTTCATGGGGGATTCACCGAGTGTTCGTGAAATGTTTGTCGAACTGATGGTCGAACATCCCGATATCACCAAATCGTTGGCGGGGTCGCCGCGCGAACGCTTTATGGCGATGACCGCAGCGATGGGCCGCGTGCAAAACAAAATGTTTGTTCAATTGGAAGTCCCCAGTCGTGCCGATGTGATCGCGTTGCTGTTACCAGCAAACGATCCCAACGTGCCGTTCAATCAAGATTTCGAAAGCTTGATGATCTCGCTGTTGCGAAAAGAAGCAGCCAATCGCCTCCATCGCGACATTCAACTCGGTGGTCCTACGGATGCATTGGTCAGCGGATGGCTCAACCGCAGCAGTCTGAACAATCGGGCTGAGACCTTGTTCTTTGCGATGAGCTGGGATTTGCAGGGTGCTCTGCCGTTGGCGCGACGCACATTGGCCGAAGCGACGTCGGTCGAAACGATTGCGATCGCCCTGCAAACGATTTCACGTTTTGGCGACAAAGGTGACACGACGCTGGTGGCCAATTTGCTCGATGACACACGTGTCGTCAGCGAGCGCGGATATGCTCGCGGTGAAAAATTGACGACTCAATTGGGCGACGTCGCGATGGCAACGATCGCATTGCTGCATGACGCCTCGCTTGCAGACATCGGATTCGCCCGTGCCGAGCAACATCCGACGTTTAGCTTCCTGTTTGACGACTTGGGTTTTCCCGCCACCGCCGCGGACGACGAAGTATCGCGTAAACAGGTCCGGGAACGCATTAACGGACTGATCGAAAAGCAATCGAAAAACCAAGAGTCGAGTGACCGCAGCTAGTCGTCCCGCAAAGGTTACAGGCAATAAGTCTGCAACGTCGATGCCTGGAGCGAGGGAACTTAGTGGGCCGCTCCGCCCCGCGAAACGCTGTTGTGATCCATTCCCTACCCGCAGTCGGATGCAGATCGCCGAACACCAACCCAGCGAGGGCAACGGCGATATGTCCGAATTCCCGCAAACGACGCCTAGACGATCAACGTCGAGGAAGTAGACTGAAACCACGCTTTTTGCACATGCGGCAAAGTCAACCTAGATGCTGCCGAATGGCTCGAAAAAGCCACATTTCAGGAATCAATCGGGGACCGTAAACCACCGCGAGACTTCCCCAAACGCCCCCACACCACGCCTATTGATAACGGCTGCTGATTCCGCTGTCGCTACAACTCATCCAACCCGCACAACCGGAGCGGAACTATGCCAGCCATGTCCTCACGCAACTGGACTTTACGCGAAATCACCGATGTGTTTTGCAGCCATTGGAAAATGATCAGCATCTTGGTCGTGTTGTCGATGATCGGACTTGCTGCCGTCCTGTTTCAATTTCCGGATACCTATGAATCCGAAGCCAAGTTGTTTGTACGGCTTGGTCGCGAGAACGTCGGATTGGACTCAACCGCGTCGACTGGGCAAACCGTCAGCCTGAATGCGAGTCGAGAAGCCGACATCAATTCGCTGATCGAGCATCTGGAAAGCCGATCGATCATCGAAAAAGTGTTCGAGAAATTCTCACGCGACATGACATTTGCAACGCCACGGGAGCGTGAAATTGCGATCTCGAACTTGGCGAAAAAGGTGACCATTTCGTCGCCACGATCCTCGTACGTGATCCGCGTTTCCTGCAAAGGAGAAACGCCCGAACTGGCGCAACGGACTCTCGACGCAATCTTAGCCACGTTTCGTGATGAGCACATGCGAGTGACGCGGAGCAGTGGATCGTTTGATTTCTTTGATACGCAAACGCAATCGCTTCAACAGCAACTTGAAAAAGCGAATCTGGAACTACGTGACCTCAAGAGTAACTATAAATTGGCATCGTACGAAGGGCGACGCCGCGGACTCGAAGAAGAACTCGCCCGCGTCGATCGCGACGTTGCCGAGTCGCGTACCAACCTCGCTTCGTCGGAAGCGAAAATGTTAGCGTTGCGTGACAATCTGTCCCAACTGCCCCAATCTTTGGTTCGCCAAATGGTCGGCGGCCAACCCAATGATGGATTGGCGGCAATGCGTGAGCAGCTTTTCCAGCTCGAAGCGAAAGAAAAGGACCTGCTCGCTCGTAAAACCAATGATCATCCCGAAGTCGCAGCGGTCCATCACCAATTGGAAACACTCCGTAGCGTGTTTGACGATGAAACACCGACTCATTCCAGCATGCAGTCGGCGATCATTGCTGTCGAAGAGGCTGAGGTCAAAGCCTTGCGTGCCCGCCTCGATTCGTTGGTCCAATACCAGACCGAACTACACGAGGACCTGCTGGCGTTGAACGACCAAGAGGTTGTCTTGGCACAAGGCGAACGGCGAGTCAACCAACTCGAATCTGAGTACTTGGCAAATCTGCAGCGTCGAGAACAAGCAAGAATTGACGAAGCCATGCAGCTCGAAAAGATCTCGAACGTCAGCGTCATGCAAGCACCGACGTTCGTCGCCATTCCCGTCGCCCCCAAAAAGAAACTCGCCATGGTCGCAGGTTTCATGTTGGCGTTGATGGCCAGTTGTGGATTGGCTCTGCTGATCGAATACTTCCGCGAACCCGTGATCCAGCATGATCCGTCACCGGCCGCCGAATGGCGACGCGAATCCTATTCTCCGGTTCCCAAACCCGAGTACTTGGCCCGTCAAAAAGGCTGATGGAATCGAGCGTCATCTACGCTGCGGCGAGCTAGCGTCAAAGCGGAACGCGGTGAAGCATTTTGTCGTAGCGAAACTCGCAGAGAGTTTCGGTTTTAGTCGCGTGGCCAAAAGTCTCTGCGACTTCCGCTACAGTGAATTCGCGTTTTCCTTATAGCGATAAATGCTTCACAGCGTGCGGCAAAGCGGCCAACAGTCGCCTAGCTGCTCAAGTCGCACTGTTCTCACGTGCCTGACGATAAATCTCCATCAATTGGCCGTAGCAAATTTCGGCGGTGTGTTTGTCCACGTAGCGTTGGCGTGCTGCGGACCGCATACGCTGCCATCCATCAGCTCGCTGCGACTCTTCACTGACACAATTTGCCAACGCGTCGGGATCGGCGGGTTCGAACAAGATCCCCGAGTGATCGTGGTCGATTAATTCCGCCATCGCGCCTCGATTCGACGCGACCACGGGAGTTCCTTTAGCAAACGCTTCGACAATTGTACGCGGCAAGCCCTCGTACCAGAGCGAAGGAAAGATCAAACAGGACGCTTCGCCCACTAGGCTCAAGATCTCTTGATTCGGCCGCCGGCCAAGCCAAGTGATCGCCGGATTCTCCGCTGCGGCTTGCTGCACCGCGTCAGCCATTGGACCATCGCCGACGATTTTCAGTGGGATCGCCGGAGACATCCGTCGCCACGCCGACAGCAGCGTGTCCAAGCCTTTTTCAGGCGACAAGCGGCCAGCAAACAACGCATAGCCGCCCGTCCCGGTCCCGACGCCAGGATCACAATCGAGGAAATTGGCCATCACCGCCAATTTCTGCTCGGGCAAACCACCCTGGATGTACTTTTGCCGACCAAATTCGGTCAAAGCGTAAAACATGCCAACGCGGCGTTGGTAGGTGCCCAACAACCGATGGACCGTTAACATCGAGGCGACCGTCGCGGTGGCAGCCCGGTTGCCACGATAACACCGATGCTTGATCGCAGGCCACGGAACCAATTTACCCACGCACAGTTCGCATGGTTTGTTGTCGCGGTACAAGTAGGCGTCAGGACACATCAAGCGATAATTCCGCAGGGACTGCACTACCGGCACCCGTTCGCGATTCGCCGCGTAATAGGCCGCAGGCGATATCAGCGGAAACGTATTGGTGCAGTGCATTACATCGGGTTTCTCGCGCTGGATCAATCGACGCAGATCGCGATAGGATTGCCGATTAAAAATCGTCCGTGACGCAACCTCCAACTTTCCCATCGTCTTGATTGCATCGTTGTGCAGCGTGTAGCGAACGACCGAGTGCCCATGCCGGGTAACAAGGTCCGCCTCTTCGGCAAACGATTGATCCTCGCCACCGGCTTGTTGATAGTAGTTATGACACAACAGTATTCGCATCGTCGCCCTTCCAATTCGAAATGAACAAGCCAGATTAAGCTTGCGTTGTCACGGGCTCGGTGGCCACCGATGCGTTCGTTAGTTTCGCCATACGAACCTCGGAACGAAACTCGTAACGATCAAAGAAACGACGTTGCGGGAACATTTTTGGCGATAACGTATGAAGGGTACAGCGAATGTAGCCTTCGTTACGCCACAGTTGGATCGGCCGGTCAATATTGTCACTCGATCCGCCGGTGATTCGCGAAACGAGCATTCCAGGCCAAATAACCAGCGCTGACTGAGCCGCTCGCGCCGCCGCAATCAACAACGTTTTGAACGAGCCACGCTCTAGTTGATCGCGTCGTGAAAAACTCCAGCCGTTGTGTAGCGATGTTTCTTTAAAGTACTGGTCTTCTAATCGTGACGACGGCGTCACGTGGTACCCGAGCGCACGCGGATTGAACCAAGACTTGAACCCAGCCATGCGGATGCGTCGATACATATCGGTGTCGTAACCGCGGAGCGTGAACGACTCGTCATATTTACCGAGCTTTTCAAACACACGCCGGTGCAACATCTGGTTTCCCGAACCGGGACCTTGTTGGTCGGTATAAGGACGAACGGTATCCCAAGGCACGGTTGCCCCGAGCATCCGCTGCATTTTCGGAGTCAATTTGCGATCACAACCATCCGGGAAATGAAGCTGCAAAGCACCACCGACACATTCGCATTGATGCTCGACCGCTGTCTTCCACAACTCTTTCAACCAGTAAGGTTCGGCAATTTGGTCATCGTCAAAATTTGCAATCCACTCACCATGGGCTTCATCGAGCCCGAGGTTTCGGGCGGCGACTTGACCAGGCCGCGTTTGCATCACCGCACGCAGGGGTGCGTCGGTCTGCTGCTGCAGATCGTCAATCAGTTTTTGTTCGATCGGACACGACGAAAACACAACAAGCACTTCGTACGTGAATTCACCATCAGTCTCTTGGCGAATCAAACTCGACAATGCGTCCTTAAGCATATCGGGACGTTTGTGCGTACAAATGACGATCGAAATATCAGGCTTGGTCATAGAAATCAAGGTTATCTTGAGGATCAGGCGAAACGGACGACGACGCGTCGGACTGTAAGGCGTGGACACCATAAGCCGCGCCCATCAATGCAAAGAGCGGGTTCATGAACCACAGGTTGTAGGAGATCGGATTGCCGGTCGTTGCATTGATTAGAAACAGCGACCAACCCAACCATGCGGCCAAAAATGTCTGCTGGACCAATCCCGTGCTCGATCGCACGTGGGCGAACAGATTGATGGTCTGCCAAATGGCAACCACAATAAAAATGACAAATCCGACGGCACCGGTTTCGTAAAAGACTCGTAGGTAATCGTTTTGGACATGATTCATCCCGGGCCACACGATGGCAACGTAATCATAAGCCGATCCGATTCCGTGGCCGAGCCAAGGATTTAACATCGCATGGTCCAAGATTTTGGGCCAAGCGTCGAAACGGCCTGAACCACGGACATCCCCCGCCATCAAATCTTCGAGCGTTCCATGGCCCGAATAAAAGAACCGTTGCTGGAAGCTATCCGAATGAAATACGACCACGGCTAATACCAACATTAGCACACACAACGCGACACGGCCGAGTTTCGTACCGATACGTGGATGCAGCATCGGCAACGCCAGAATCGACAACGTGACCGTTCGCCCTCCCGAGGCGAAACAGATCGCCAAACTGACCGCCCAACCTGTGACCGCCAGCAAATATTTCGGGGGTGTCATGGCCAGGAAAACACACCCAATCAAACCCACCGTCAGTCCCAACGGACGCATCCCGGTGTCAAAGTCAAGCGACGGCATCAGGTCCAGTTTCCAGATGATCAGCGACACGAATAGAGGCAGCATCGAGATTACAAAAACCCGCTGCAGCGAGCGTAACTGACCGTCGGTTTCGACGAACATCGAGGCGGCAGCACCGATCACCAATGGCATGCTGACCTGCATCGCATCCTGCACATTGCGAGCCCCAAAATCATCGGCCCAAATTAATGAAATCCAGTTGAAACCGAAATAGGCGGCCCATGGAATCACCGGGAAACGCACGCATCGCTGATCACGAAAGATTGCCTTTTCGATCATGATCAACAGCACGCCCAAGACCAGCATCCCCAACCACAACCAACCGGTGTAATTAAGTCCGCCAAATTCCAAACCACGTGGCGTTGCGACGGCCGCACACATTGGAACGCTTAGAACGAATAAATAGCCGAGTCGCGGTTGTATCACTTGCGAGCCCCTCATTGGTTCACCGATAACGCGATGGCGTCATCCGATTCAGTGAGCGTGACACGTTGCAACAAGTAGATGACGGTTGTGCCTCGCGAAATCGCGCCGACCAGCGAGCCTGCCAATGTTGCCATCGCGATACCCAATACCCCATGCGATTCGACCACAAAATAGGTCACCGCCATGGCAACAACCAGCGTCAATACGTCAGAGATCAAATTGGCCTTGGGCAGATGCATCGCCCAGATTCCTGCACCGGCAACAATCCCCATCGAACGCGCTAAAACCCCAAACGCCAACAACACCATGATCGGCCCCGCACCGACATACTTTGCCCCATATAACCACTGAACGACCGGTCCGCCCATCGCGATCACGGCTAAGCAGAAAAAGCCAACCAGAACTAAAAAGATCACCATGAAACGCCACAGGATCCCCTTTAAAGCCTGCGTTCCCCCGCTGGCAAAACTAGCGGCACAGCGTGCGGTCAAAAAGCTATCGATCCCCAGCACCACCACGTTTGACAAACCAATCAAAGTCGTGCAGGCCGCAAAAAGCCCCGTTTCCTCTTCACCTCGGACCACCACGGTGATCCATGGCATCAAATAAGGCATCGAACTGCCGGTCAAATGACTTGCCAATGCCCATTTACCAAAGGACCAATTTTTCCGCCAATCGGCCAAAATCTCAGGCACGTGAAATTCAAATTTTGGTCGCCGCGTGACAAACCAACCGATTCCCGCCAATAACGATCCGGCACCAATCAACGCAAATGCACGTCCGACGCTGATCACCCCGAGCCAACCAAGTGACACTAGACCGACAAGCTGTACCACAGCGACAACGGCATCAATCGAGACCACACTGATCAGATTCAGATGCGCCAATTCCACTTGGCGAATGAATTCACGAAACAGAATAAATGGCAGCGTTAGCGTCAGCACGACCAACAGTATCCCGCCAGAAGCCAAGTCACTATCGGGCATCAAAAATCGAATCGACAACCACGTCATCACTGCCGCAAATAGGGCTAACAGCGATTGATGAACCAGCGTGCTGCCATCATACGATGCTCGTTGGTTCGGCAATCGATGATGCGCGAAAACGGTGTAAGGGCCAGCAACTAATTGATATTGAATATTTCGCGATAGCAATACGATATTGAACGCGAGAAAGTAGATCCCGAGCCCATCTTGACCACACCACCTGCCAATCATCACGGTGGTCAGAAAATTGGTGGCGCTGACGATCCCTTGGTCCAGCACCGATAGCGATCCCCCACGCAAATTGGGACTTTGCAGTACGTTTCGCAATCGATCCGAAACCGGCATACGAACATCGCCAATCACGTCCGGGGACGCAGGTGATAGGTTCCGCCGTAATAGTGCAGGTAATCTCACGTCGTAACCGCGCCAACTACTCGGGTACGTCGACGGATCCCACGCCATCCGTCACGGATAAAATTATACCATCCATTCAGTTTGGCCGAGATCGTAGCCCCCGTATCGCCTTGGCAAACCGTGAACCGCCCCCAATCATAAGGATCACTGTCGGGGCTGACCAATTCATTTTCGGTGGTCAGTGAACACAACACACCGGCTTGGCGTGCGGCTGGCGACATCGTCGGTCCGGCCAATCCATGATGCCGCTTGCCAAACGGAAACGCGAATGTCAAATCATCATACCCAAATCGCTCGCGTAGAATCTGCATCGACGTTAGCAAATCCTCGCGAAACGGCTCGGGTTGGTGGCGGTATGCAGTATGAGTGTGCGTATGGGCACCAAGCTCGATCATGCCACTGTCGATCATCGCATGGCATTCGTCAGTCGTTAATGGACGCCACGAATCCGCAGGAACGGCGGCGGATCCAGCCGGCGCCCAATCTTCGAAAGGGAATCGCTCGTTGGTATCCAGATACGCGGTGGCGATGAAGATCGTTGCGGGAATCCCAAGCTCTTGAAGAATCGGAAAAGCTTGCGTGAAATTGTTCGCATAGCCATCGTCAAAAGTCACCACAAAGACGTTACGTGGAATCACTTCCCCCGCAGCATGTGCCGCCAGCGCTCGTCGCAGAGGCCACGCCTGATGGCCTCGTTTTAACAATCCACTTAATTGACACCGAAAACGCTCCGGCGTAACGTTGAGAGTCGGGAAAGGATAGCCGGGCACCGCGTCGGTAACGCGATGGTACATCAAAATACCAAACGCATCGGGAACGCGAGTCCGCCCGCCCGCCGCAATCGCCAGTGCCAGTGGAGTGCGGACAATGACACTCTGTTTCCATTCACGTTGAAGTGCAGCGATACGCGAATAAAAAGAATTTGACAACGTTGTTCTTCACAAAGACGGCTCTGGCAATTCGGAGCCTTCGGATAATTCGGTTAGTTCGATCAAACGCAAGAATTCAAATACAATTCGCTGGGCACGATTGCTGCGGGTAGCAATCCTCGAGGGCACCTGCACGTCGACCGCGATATCATCGCAAAAACCACAATACGCAGTACACTACGAGTCCTTCGGCCCCGTGTTTTTCAGCGCCCTCGTGTTCTTCAGCGGCCCCGGTTTCTTCAGCCGTTAGAACCTCGTCCACTGGCCGCCGACCGGCGAACTCCGTCTCCTCCGTTATTCCCCCCCACCACGCAAACCGTTCCTAACAATACGGGGGCAAACGGACATTCAATAAGCCTTTCTCGCTCGTTCAAAACGGGATCACGCGACTGCAATTAGTATGCTTCGTGAATCAAACGCGACAACCTCAAATTCAAAGTGAATTCGCGGCATCGAACACATGGCGGATTATCATAACTACGCGGATTCTACGTTAAAATGCCACTCGATTATCACGGAAATCTGCAAGAACAGGTCGGGGGAAACCCCTATCAGAATCAGATGGCTATAGAGCGTAAAATCATTAAATTTAGCAATACCGAAACGATCCATCCTCAGTAATATCGACAGGCGTTGTCGCGGCGCATCTGGTAGACCTACTAACTGTCTTTATCAACTCAAAGTTGCACCAGAATCGCGATCGAGATAACTAGCAATAACCCTTCTACATTTATTCATTAAATCTTCTTCGATCTGCTTTCTCGATATCATCGCTGCCGCAACCGATCGATCCAAGCGGCACTCGCAAACGGACCAACAGACGCCGCCGAGCCGTAAACCTCGTTAAAACCGGGGAAACTTCACTCGTGTCTCCACCGGGGATTGGATGCACGCCGTGGTCGTGGCACCCGCTCTCGGCATTCTCATCAATGGACGGCCTTTGATACCAAACAAACAGCATCGCGGCCTATCGTCCACCCCGACCTCAACCCAGGTCACAAACCATTGCCATACTCAGCACCATAAACCTCAGTCTGCGTGCATCACGTCACCGCTAACCGAGCGAGTTATCGATCTGATCGCATCCGTACTGCGCTCCATTGCACATGGAATCATTATGATTTTGGATGGACAGTCCAAATTGATGATAGGCATCGCAGGAGTTGCAATTAGACTCGGTTCTCATAAATTGCAAGAAATTTGCTCAGCAAAGATTTGCATTCCCCTAATTCATGCACTCGTTACACTGTTCAAAATCAGTTGGACTTGTATCTTTAAAACCGAAGTGGATGGGCCCGACTCGAGAGGGGGGGAAGGGCGTTGCGATCTCCGTAACCATTCACAATAAAGCTATGCTGAATCACACCATCTTGATCTTTTCTACCTCTGCTATTGGACGTGCACCGTGCTAAAACTGATTTCACGTTATGCGACCAACTACACCACTCGACGCCGCATCAACACATGGATCTTGACGGGTCGTGAATTTGATCGTGAGATCGCCCGCGAGCGTGCCCGAACCGTGCGACGTAACATTCCATTTTGCGTTTTGAAAATCGAACTTTGTGGCGGTCACCGAACGACAAAAAACACTCGCAGCCTGGCCAAGTTGGTTCGCCGCAACGTGCGGATGAGCGACGAAAAGGGGCATATCAATCGCTTCACCATCGGCGTGCTCTTAGTTGACACACCCGAGATGGGTGGCCGTATTGTCATGGATCGCTTAAACGGACTACTGAGCACCGCACACCTAAAGGCTGAAATCTCACTTAGCGTTTATGACCCACAGTCGTTCAACAACGACGATTCAGACGACTCCTCCGCAAACGGCGGAGACCCAAAGTCGGGCGGAACCAAAGTGCGACTTCACGACAAACACCCCGTTGGACGAGACCGCCGCCGATTTCACGACGACGAGTTGATCGGCAGCGGGACGCGGATGGCAACGCCGCATTCCAGCGAAGCATTCGATCTGATGTCGACGCGTGTCAGCAACGTCAGCTTTCAAGTCGATTCGATCATCAAACGAACATTTGACGTTACCGTCGCCAGTGTGGGTTTGTTATTCGCGGCACCCGTGATCGCATTAGCAGCAACCGTCATTAAACGCGACGGTGGCCCCGCCTTCTTTCTGCAATCACGCGAAGGCCGTGACGGGGTGCCGTTTACGATTTACAAATTGCGGACGATGGTTGTCAACGCGGAATCGCAGCAAGCCGGGTTGCGAGACAAGAGCGAACGCGACGGCCCCGCATTCAAGATGCGCAACGACCCTCGTGTCACTCGGTTTGGCCAGTTGCTACGATCCACTTGCGTTGACGAACTACCTCAACTGTGGAACGTGCTACGAGGCGACATGTCGATCGTCGGCCCTCGACCACTTCCTGTTAGCGAAAGTCGAGCGTGCCAACCGTGGCATCGACGCCGATTGGACGTTCGGCCCGGTATCACATGCAACTGGCAGGTTGCCAAAGAAAAGGCAGATACTTTTGACGAATGGATGCGAATGGATTTGGCCTATGTCGATAATGCCAACCTCTGGAAAGACGTTTCTCTGATGGCACAAACCGTCGGCGTCCCGCTTCGCGCCAAAGGCAGCCGCTAGACCGAAACCATCCGGTGCAACAATGTACTCGACGGACTAGGAAGTCCATCGTACGACTAAATCAACAGCCTGCTGGCGGCTTGTTGATTTGATCGAAATGCAAATCGTATGGTGAGCCGTGGGCCGTAAGGCACCGGGTAATGCGTGGCACCCGGCCGCTCACGCGCGAGCGGCTCACTAAATCAACAAGCCGCTAGCCACGGTTCGCTCCGCAAAAACCGCAGCTAATTCAAAGTGGCGCTGTCCAGCCTAAGCCGGACGCACTCTCATGTGCATCGCGGCTGAAAAGACCAACAAATGGCCAAGCCGTTGACGGCTTTCGCTACGGCAGCGGCAACCACTGGACCGCGTCCGCGACAACATGGCCGTTGGTACCCTCGTTTGTGATACGTACGCTTGCCTTGTGGTCCGCATCGAAACGAAACTTGCCCAGCGATACAAACAGCGATTTGATCGGCGGCTTGGTTTGCTGGTTCACGCGAACGACCGTCGAACCATCCGCATGATCAACGATCACGTTGACGTTGCTGGCTCGGTTGGAGTTTGGCGGGTAGGCGAGACGCACCTCGTATTCGCCCGCTTTCGGCAGCGTTGCCTCAAACGCAATCGTCGCTTTACCGTCCGCCGCGTCGTCGTCATGGACGTAGCCATGTTCAACGAATTTGGATGACGATGTGCTAGGCCGCCACGTGCCAGTCAACTGAGCCTTGGAATCGTCGACGACCGTTCCCTCGAGATCTTTTAGATAGACGCGTTCGCGTGCCGCATGGCTAGTCGATCCCGTGTAATGCAACACTTGACCATCCGCTTCCAATCGCTCACGAAGCTGGTCATACGGGACGTCTTGCACTGCGATATTTTTATCGATTGCCATCGCGGCAGCCGTTGCCGAACTCTGTCCCAAGATCATGAACACCGGTTCCATTCGGATCGAGCCGAACGCGATATGCGAACTCGAGACACAGACCGGGACCAGCAGGTTTTCACATTCCTGTTTCTTCGGCACCAACGAACCGTAGGCGATTTCATAGGGTCCATTGGTGCTGACCCCGATGTCACCTTCGTTTTGAACGTGACCTTCCGGGGTGATGTAACGCTGAACGTTGTGGGAATCCATGGTATAGGATCCCATCCCCACCGACTCAGGTGTATCACGCCGCTTTAGCAATTCATGCTCGGTCATCACAAATTTACCGACCATGCGGCGTGCTTCACGAATATACAACTGATGCGACCAGTTGCCGTTATCCACGAACTCGTCTTTGGGCAATCCCCATCGTCTCATTTCGGCTCGGGTCTTCTCAGGCACACGAGGATCGTTGGCAATGAAATACAGCCAACCTTTTTGATAGGTTTCGTGCTCTTTGATAATTTCACGACGCTTCTCGTAACTCGCCTCGGGATATTCGTAGTTAAACCCAATATTATCGGTGCTCATCGGCCCGTGATTATTGGTGTCGGTTTTGTGGTTGGGGATCGGATCAAATTTGCCAAACGTTTGATTAAAGCCTGCCTGATAGATGCGAACCAGCAATTCGTACTGCGACGGATCGTAGCCTTCGGGTTTGGCGAAAGGAATTCGATTCGACGGATCGTTGGTCAAGCACATACGAAAACAGTAGGCTTGGATGCGATGATCGCCGGCCCCTTTTTCGCCTGGCGGATCAGCACTGACGCGTGGCAGGACGCCGCTGCTGGGGTCACCGGGCACGACATAGGGACTGACGGGCTCTTTCAGGATGCCGAAGTGGTGTGAATGATGCAGAACACCGGTCTGCACTCCGTTCCATTTTTCGCCATAGGTCGCGGTGGATTCGCGTCCGACGTGGTAACTGACCCCGGCCGCGGCCATCAAGTCGCCTTCGTACGTGGCATCAATAAACATTTTGCCGGCGAATGCCTTTCCGCTCAGCATGCGGATCGCAGTGATCCGTCCGTCGTTCATCGTGACGCCGGATTTGCGGTCGAGATACTCCTCGCGAAATACCGGAATGTCGTATTCGCGGATGTAATCTTCATAGACCTGCTCGGCGACATGCGGCTCGAAGATCCACATCGTGCGGTTCTTGCCGTCCATCGCACGGTTCCCTTGGCCTTTATTGCCATACTGCTGCGGTGACTGCTGCACCCAAGCTTCGGGCTTTTGATAGGTTTTATAAATTCGATGGTAGAAATCCCGTGACAACCCGCCGATTACCGACTTGTTGCCGGTGTCGGTCCACCCCAACCCACCGCTAGTCAAACCGCCAAGGTGTTTGTCGGGGCCGACGATCACAACCGACTTGTCCATCTTCTTCGCTTGCACTGCGGCGATCACCCCGGCGGATGTGCCTCCGTAGACCACAAGGTCATATTGCTTCGGGGCCGATTCGGCTGCATGGCAATTTGGATACACCACCACGGTAAACAGGAACGCAATCAGCGGCACAAGCGTCCGCATTCGGTGGGAAACGCGTGGGGGGAACAACAGACAACTCATCGTAGCAAATCCTGGAGGATATTTTTTGGAAGGGAGTGGGTGAGACGCCGACATCGCAAGTGGCTAAAGAACGAATCACGTCCTTTGGCCGACGATGACGTCTGGCGGAGACATTGTAGAATAACTGCGAATGCAATTCACACTTGCATCTTCAAGATGACGACTGAAAACAAGGAATTCTCTGTGAATCACCCCGAAAAACTATTCCCCAAGATGTTCGCGTGGGTCGCGGGCGTCTGCCTCATTGCTCCTGCGTGCATGGCGGCGACCGAAGTTGCCGCTGACGCCTCCAACGACGAAAAAGCTGAGAAAAAAGAAATGAGTTCGGATTCTGTAATGCTCAAACCATGGACCGGTCCCTACGGCGGCGTTCCTCCTTGGAATCTGGTCCGCCAGGAAGAATTTCTTCCCGCGATTGAAACCGCAATCCAAGCCGCGACTGAGGAACTCAATGCGATCGCCCACCAGAGCGAACCGCCCACATTCGAAAACACCATTGTCGCGATGGAAAAAGCGGGCAAGACACTTGAGCGCGTCGAAACACTGTTCGATGTCCACACCGGCAATCTAAACGTGGGCCCGATTCCCGATATCGAACGTGCGGTTGCACCGAAGTTGTCGGAGTACCGCGACAGCATCTATCAAAACGAAAAGCTGTTCAAACGCATCGAAGCGATTTACCAAAGCGATGCGATGCAATCGTTTACCGTCGCTCAAAAACGACTGGTCGACGATCTGTACAAAACCTTTGTTCGCCAAGGCGCCAAACTGGATTCAAGCGACAAGGCCAAACTGTCGCAAATCAACACGCGGTTGGCGCGACTGTTTACCGATTTCAGCCAAAACGTACTCGAAGACGAAAAGGGACATGTTACTTGGATCGCCGACGAAACGGATTTGGCAGGATTGCCCGACAGCGTGGTTGCGGCAATGAAATCGGCAGCCGAAGAACGCAACCAAGCCGACAAATGGGCCGTCACCAACACGCGTTCGTCGATGGATCCGTTTCTGACCTACGCGGACAATCGTGATTTGCGAGAAACGGTTTGGCGAAAATATTACAACCGCGGCGATAACGGTGACGCCCACGATAACAACGCAATCATCTCGGAAATCCTGAGTTTGCGTGCAGCGCGAGCCAAGTTGCTCGGTTATGAAAATCACGCCCAGTGGCGATTGGAACCAACCATGGCCAAGACGCCCGCCGCGACGATGGATTTGATGATGAAGGTTTGGCCCAAAGCGGTCGCACGTGTTCGCGAAGAGGTGGCCGACATGCAAGCGGTTGCGGATGCCGAAAACGCCAACATCACCATCGCACCATGGGATTACCGTTACTATGCCGAGAAAGTGCGTAAAGAGAAATACGACCTTGATTTCAACGAAGTCAAACCGTACCTGCAATTAGAAAAATTGCGTGAAGCAATGATGTGGGCCGCCGGAGAACTGTATGGACTGCAGTTCCACGAAATCAAAGACGTCCCGGTCTTTCACCCCGATGTCCGGGTTTGGGAAGTCGAAAACGCGGATGGCAAACACGTCGGGCTGTGGTACCTCGATCCATACGCTCGCGAAGGTAAACGCAGTGGTGCATGGATGATGGATTATCGCAGCCAGCAAAACATTGACGAACCTATCACGCCGATCGTGTCGAACAATTCGAACTTTATCAAAGGCGTTGCGGGTAAACCGTCGCTGATTTCGTGGGACGACGCGGTCACGCTGTTCCATGAGTTTGGGCATGCCCTGCATAGCTTGAATTCGAAAGTAAACTATCCGTCCCAAGCAGGAACTAGTGTGGCGCGTGATTACGTCGAGTTTCCATCGCAGATCATGGAACATTGGCTCGACACGCCCGAAGTGCTCAGCCAATATGCGGTGCACTATGAAACTGGCGAACCGATGCCCCAGGCACTGCTAGAGAAGATCAAGAAGGCCTCCAAATTCAATCAAGGCTTTGACACGGTGGAATATTTGGCCAGTGCGATTGTCGACATGAAATTGCACACCACCGACCAGACGTCGATCGATCCCGACGCGTTTGAAAAACAGACGCTAAAGGAAATTGGTATGCCCGAGGAAATTCCGATGCGTCATCGTACGCCTCAGTTCGCTCACATTTTCAGCAGCGACTCGTACTCAGCCGGTTACTACAGCTATCTGTGGTCCGATGCCCTGACCGCCGATGCAGTCGAAGTGTTCGAAGAAGCCGGCAGCTTCTACGACAAAGCGACCGCCAAAAGCTTGCACGACAATGTGATGAGCGTTGGTGACACGATTGATCCAGCCGAAGGATTCCGGCGATTCCGTGGCCGCGACGTCGACACCAGCGCGTTATTACGCAAACGAGGTTTTCCGGTGGAGTAAACCGGACGATTTTGGCGACCGATTTGCTTCACCCGTCTGGACGAAGCAGCGGTAGATGGCTGAAGTTGTACGACTTCAGCCATCTATTTTGTTGGCCGTTTTGGCTAACGCTGTGAAGCATTTTCGTAGCGGAACTCTCCAATGCTTTCGTGGAGGTCAAGCGGATGTGAAGGGCAAGCGAGCCGGAGACAGGCCTTCCCGAGAAATCTTGCTGAAGGCTCGATTTCCGACCCTCCCGTCTTCGCCGAAAGGGTGAAGCGAGCGACGGCGTCTCGTTACTCAGGCGGCTGAAAACAAACGGTCACGGAGTCGCTTTCGTCGTCCTGCTGGACATCGACCTTGATGTCCAAAAAAATCTTCAGCACATCCAGATGCGTTTTGCTGTGCATCGACAAGGGACCGCATCGGAATGCACTCGAGCGGCCTTGCGATGCCGCCAATCCCATTGGCAACATCAGCTGGTCCGCTAGATGTTCGCCGACGGGAACCGAGCGGGCGATATGAGCTCGCGTTTGCCGCAGCACACCGCGGGCGATGTGTTCGGCTTTTACCCCCACCTTGCCAAATCCGGTGAACGTTTCGGTTACAGTCGGGCTTGCCCACTGGATCATCACCACGTTACCTGGTCCCCTCGGGTCGTCGACCTCTTTGACGGCAAAGCAGTCAGGATCCCAATTTGTTTTTCGCCGGATCGTATCACATTCACGCTGTCCCACGGACTTGGGAATCGCCGAGACGATCGCGGTCACCTGCGGGGATGCTTTCTGGTCGCATTCGGTCAGTGTCAGCCCGCGCAATGTGCAACACGGAGCAATCTGCAGATGAAACTTTCCGCCGCCAGCGGGATAAAATCCGTAGGCATCGATCGCCAGTTCGCTGTCGACTCCCATCTTGGCCAATTGCGGCAAAAACGAATCTCGTAAAAAATCCAACGGGGGCGCCGCCGGATTATGAGTGCCTCCTTCGAACGTCACGGCCGAGGGATGATCCGCCAACATCAACGCAGGCAATACCGTTTGTGCCACCAACACTGCGCTACCCGCCGTGCCGACTTTGAAATCGAATTGGCCGCCACGCGATTCGCCGGGCTCGAACGTGACCGCTTGCGATCCAATCGAATCGCCCTGGATCGCTGCGTCACAAACCTCACCCACAGCGCGTAGCGAGGTCAGGTGTTGTCGCATCAATCCCGGTTTTCGCCGACCCGCACGAATATTGACCAAACGGATCGGTTGTTTGGTCACCGCGGCGAGCGCGAGCGAGGAGCGGAGGATTTGTCCGCCGCCCTCGCCCTGAGATCCATCAATTTCAATCATCCGCTTTACTCGCATCCTTGATCACAAAACGTGCCTTCAAACGCGCCACTTCGCTGGCCAGTCCCGCGGTCTTTACCGACCGCAACACTTCCTCGAAATCCTTGTACGCCGCCGGAGCTTCGTCCTTGGGATAAAAGCGGCAATTGCTAAGGATATCATGTTGCTCAAATTCATCGTCAATCGTCGCTTGATCTAGCACACGGTTCGCATGACGTCGTCCGAGCGTGCGGCCGGCGCCATGATTGACGCTGAAACACGCCTTCTCGGCTCCCGCATCGGCCACCATCACCGCCGAACCATCACGAGGATTTCCAGGCAACAAAATAGGGTGCCCGCTATCGGCAAACGGGGTCTCGCGAAGCGCATAGTGTCCCGCGGGAAACGCACGCGTCGCTCCTTTGCGATGCACCCAAGTCGGCCGATTATCCATGTTTTCTTTGCGAGCGATGTTGTGACTGATGAAATAGACCAACGATCCCGTCGTTCCTGGCAATACCTCTTGAAACGCTTCTAGTACGAGAGCATTGATCAACAAGTGGTTCGCGGTAGCAAAATTTGCTCCCAACGCCATATCGTCCAAATAGTCATCGGCTTCACTTGTTCCTAGAGGTGCGTAGACCAGTTGACGATCGCCGGCAGGCAGGGGGATGTCCCACTTGCTGAACTTTTGCTGCAACGTTTTGAATTGACCTGATGCCAGGTTATGTCCGAAACCTCGCGATCCGCAATGTGACAAAAAGGCAACCTTTCCGTCACGAAGTCCAAACGTCTCCGCCACCGAACGTGAACGATCATCTTCGGCAACGTGAACGACTTCGCACTCACCGAAATGGTTTCCTCCGCCGTACGATCCAAGTTGACTCATCTTGTCCGAAAAATTGCTCATATGACGCTGAGCAAGCAGCACGTCCAAGCGATTCCCCAGCGCATCGCGTGTATCGTCATGACCGAGATGGAACGAATCTTCGCAGCGATCGGCCCACTCGGCGGGAATGCCAAGTTGCTGACAAACGCTCTCACTGGCTCCTTCGATCACCAATTGTTTGCCAAGCGTGCGGTTCACGGGGCGAGACTTCTTTGCACTTCGCTGTCCTTTGCCAGCTCCGGTTGGAGTGCGTTGACAAATCGCCGAGATCAATGCACGTCGGGTTTGTCGGTCTTCGATGACGTCCGCAGGGACATCCAACTGCAACAAACTCATCGAGCATTTGATATCGACTCCCACCGGGCCTGGGTAAATATGAGTCGGCGAGACCATCACACATCCCACCGGTGCTCCGTAACCAAGATGGGCATCGGGGTTGAGCACGACATCGGTCACGCCGGGGGCCAATCGCGAATTAATCGCCTGTTGCAAACAGACGTCGTCGAATGTATCTCGAATCGCCTCGGTCCCAATCACTTTGATCGGGGGCGTCGTTTCCGTCGGCAAAATCGCCGTCGCTTCGCCAGTAGCGATCATTTTGGTCGGCGCAGGTTTGTGAAGCGTCGTATGCATTGCGATTCCTTCGTTTGATGTGAGCTTGCGAGCCAGTTTATCGGGCTGGGCTGCAGAAATGAAAAAGACGAAACGCAACGCGGGATCAACAAGGTTTGAGCGTTGCTACAAAACGATTCCCAATGCACAGACCATGCCAAACACGCAACCAACATTCCTAAACCGTTACTACAAAACACCTTAACGCATTTCCATCGATAAAAACCGAAAACCCGCGAAACCATTACTCTTATCTTTTTGTATCGTCGCTTATAATATCACCCATGGATAAATCACGCGTCGTCATCGGGTTCCTGGGTACTCAATTGGACCAATCGGCCAAGCGAGGTGACCGTTGGTCGGGTTGGCGGCCCAGTATTGCGGTGTGTCAGCAGCCCGATTTGGTTGTCGATCGGTTCGAATTGCTGTGTGACCGACGGCACGAGTCATTGGCAGCGGATGTGGCCGCCGACATGGGTTCGGTTTCGCCCGAGACCGACGTGTGTCTTCATTGGAACGAGCTTCGCGATCCTTGGGATTTCGAAGAAGTCTATGCGATGCTGCATCAATTCACGCGAGACTATTCGTTTGATACTGATAGCGAGCAATACCTCGCCCACATCACCACAGGCACCCATGTCGCACAGATTTGTCTGTTCCTGTTGACCGAATCGCGTCACTTGCCTGCCGCTCTGCTGCAGACGTCGCCTGCGAAACGCGGCAGCAAGGATGCTCGCGGGATCTATAGCGTGATCGATTTAGATCTATCGCGATACGATCAATTGGCCAGCCGGTTTCAGGCCGAACACCAAGAGGGATTGTCGTTTTTGAAGTCAGGGATTGAAACCAAGAACAAAGCATTCAATCAGTTGATCGAACGGATCGAACAGGTTTCGTTGGCAACACGTGCGCCGATTCTATTGAGTGGTCCGACGGGCGCCGGAAAGTCGCAACTAGCCCAACGCATCTTTGCCCTCAAACGCCATCGCCAACAGGTCGCCGGGCCGTTGGTCGAAGTCAATTGTGCGACGATTCGCGGTGAACAAGCGATGTCGACACTGTTTGGCCATATTAAAGGGGCATTCACCGGAGCGGCCGCTGCCCGATCGGGGCTGCTGAAAACGGCGGATCGAGGCGTGCTGTTTTTAGACGAGATTGGTGAACTGGGGTCCGACGAGCAAGCGATGTTGTTGCGCGCGATCGAAGAGAAAACGTTTCTGGCGGTTGGTTCGGACGTGGCGACGTCGAGCGATTTTCAATTGATCGCAGGCACCAACCGTGACTTGCAGCAAGAAGTCGCCAAGGGCAATTTTCGTGAGGACCTTCTTGCCCGAATCAACCTGTGGTCGTTCTCGCTGCCTGGATTGGCGCAGCGTCGCGACGACATCGATCCCAATATTGATTTCGAACTACAGAAGTTCACCACGACTCATGGACGCAAGGTGACGTTCAACAAGGAAGCTCGCAACAAGTTCGTCGCGTTTGCTCATGATCCAGCGACACATTGGAAGGCCAACTTTCGTGACTTAAACGCAGCGATCACGCGAATGGCAACGTTGGCCCCCGGCGGACGGATCACGACCGAAGTCGTCGACGAAGAAATCACGCGGCTGAAACACAGTTGGCACGGATCCGAGAAACCGGACAGCCATGCAGCGACGCTAAGAACGGTACTGGATGAAAACAAAATTGCGCAAATGGATCGATTTGATCAAGCTGCACTCGCCGAAGTGATCAAGGTTTGTTGGCAATCCGCTTCGCTGTCTGCCGCCGGACGTGAGCTGTTCCAGGTTTCGCGGCAATCCAAGCAAAAGGCAAACGATGCCGATCGGCTGCGGAAATATTTGGGGAAATTTGGGATCAAGTGGAGTGATATTGCTAGATAAAGAGGGTGGGTCACCAGAGTCCTATCGGAAAATTCACGTTGACATTGG
>NZ_ANOG01000278.1 GCF_000346295.1 Rhodopirellula maiorica SM1
AGAAAAAATCAAGGTTGAGACGACATCGCTGAACTTGAACTACGACAACCGTTACTTAGAGAACCCACCGCCGGGATTCGATGCCGAGGCAGTGAGCATGAAAGTCGTCCCCGGGACTTGGCAGCGGCAGGTCAATTAAGCAGGGAGGAAGGAATCATCGGGTAGAATTCCGTTAGCCGTTTGGGCGCTAGCCCCGGTTGAATGTTGGAACCGGGGCTAGCGCCAAAGCGGCCAAGATACTGAAAGACTCCTGCCTAGCTGCTTAACAGGGCGCTCAAGAGTACAAGTAACTCGAGTCTGCTATAGCGAGGGGTGCCCCCAGCGGTCGCCGTGAATCGCGTTCGTCTCGTGCACCATCTCGTGCATTTCGCGTCGCTTCGACAGCGTTTCGATATACTTTTGACGCTGTTCAAAACAGCTAAACTCGATCGGGCGTTTGGTTTCTAGTTCTTGGATCGTCGTCAAATGATGTTTGTCCATGAACATCCGCAAACCATCGACCAGCGTGCGTACCACGCCGGGGCCTTCGCGGTACACCGCCGACGTCACCATGGCGACGTCGGCGCCGGCCAACAGCACTCGAAGCACGTCGCTTGGTGTGCCAATCCCTCCACATGCGGCAAGCGGCATGGCAGGGCAATAACTGTGAATTCGCATGATTTTTCCAAGCGACTCGACGATCGATCCCGCGTGGGTTAATGCCCAGTTTGTTTTCAACTGGAAACTGTCAAGACAGATGTCCACGTCGGGGGCCCGTCCGAACAAGATCAAACCTTGAGCCCCCGATAACAGGCGATGCGCCAGATGGCTGGGGCTGGTGTAGTAGCGATCCATTTTCAGGAATAGCGGAATCGTGATGGCCGCATCAATTTGTGTGACCAATTCGATCAGTGCATCTTCGACTTCCCGCGGCCCCGCGTATTCACTCGGTGGCGGATGATGCACATTCAATTCGATTGCCGCAGCGCCGGCGGCTTGAAGTTCCCCGGCAAAGTCCAACCAATGCCCGCCGTATTCTCCATTCAAACTGGCGATGATGGGTACCGATGAACGAGAGCTTGCACGTTGAACTAGCGACAAGTAGGCGTCGGCACTTTGACAACACCAATTCACCGGCTCCCTTTGACGATGTGCCAGCGATCGGGGGGCGGCTTCGCGAACCTCCTGTCCCCTCCGCTGATTCCACTGCAGGACCTGTTCCTGAAACAGCGAGGGGAGAACGATGGCTCCCGCACCGGCTGCGGCAATCGCAGCATGGCTTTGTTCTTCCGCAGTTAAGGGGCAGGCGCCAACGACGATGGGGGAATTGAGCTTCAAGCCGCCAAAGTGTGTGGTCAGGTCAATGCTCATTGGCAACCCTTCGTATCTTAGAAGTCAAGAACTCGCAAACGCCCACATGATGATTACGAGTTTCTCGTCTTT
>NZ_ANOG01000279.1 GCF_000346295.1 Rhodopirellula maiorica SM1
TCTAAGAGTCGTGGCAACGTCGTCAACCCCGACGCCGTCGTACGGGATTACGGGGCGGACGCGCTGCGATTGTACGAAATGTTCATGGGACCGCTCGAAGCGACCAAACCATGGTCGATGGACGGTGTCGGCGGAGTCCGCAATTTCTTGGACCGCGTCTGGCGAATGATCATCGATCAGGACGCGGACGAAGTCGTGTTGTGCGATGCGATCACCGACGATGCGTGTGATGAAGACCAATTGCGAACGCTGCACCAAACGATCCGCAAAGTTACCGAAGACACCGAAGCGATGAGTTTTAATACCGCCATCGCTCGGATGATGGAGTTCACGAACTTCTTTACTCGCTGCGAGAAACGTCCGCGTGAAGCGATGAAGACTTTCTTGATTCTGTTGTCGCCCTACGCACCGCACTTGGCCGAAGAATTGTGGATGCTACTGGGCGGCGAAGGCTGTGTTGCCAAGGCCGCGTGGCCGGATTGGGACGAAGCCGCACTGGTCGAAAGCAGCATCGAGATCCCCGTCCAGATCAACGGAAAGATCAAAGCCAAAATCAACGTGGCACCGGATGCAAACAAGGATCAATTGATCGAAATCGCGTTGGCCGATCCCAAAGTGAGTGAGCAGTTAACGGGCAAGACGGTTGTCAAACAAATCGTTGTCCCTGGGCGCTTGGTGAATTTGGTCGTCAAATAGCCAAACCGCTACGATTCGAAAAAAAGCGGAACGAGTCAATGAAAAAAGCGGGCGACACTCACGTCGCCCGCTTTGTTTTTGTTCTCGCGGATCTAAACACGGTAACGTTTAGAATTCGCCGTCAATGACTTCTTTCGAAGCACGTGTACCGAGTGCTCCCCACAATCCATAGGGGCTCTTGCTTCCCGGAGGACTAAAGCTCGAACTGGTATCAATGGTTCGTCCTACGGTTTCGCCATCTTTGTCACCTGACTCAATGCTGTCCGTGATGAACTTAACCGCACCATCGGCCATCACGACATGAACACCACCTTGGTGTTGGCTGCCGGCGGTGAAGACACCGTTACCGTTAGCGACACTGTTGGGGAAGTTTCGAGGATTGCCTGATCCGCCACTGCAACTGGGGCGGTTCGGTGGCGCGATAGTGTTGAATCCACTACGTGCCAGCGTTCCTGAAGCCCAAATATGGCCGCGGCGTGACAGGTTACCTGTCGACCCCGTCCAGTAAGTTTGATTTCGGTAGAACTGAGGGCGTGCGGGATCGATTACGCTTGAGGTGTTTCCAAAGCAAGTGGAGAAGGGGTCAGCGTACATCCCTCCCGAACTGATCCCTGCTCGTACTCCACCTTTGATTTCCAAGTCGTCGAGGCTCGTCGCGATTTCACCGAGCGCAATGGTGTTCGCAAGTCCGTCGAGGACATCACGAAAGCGAAGCGGTTTGAAAGGACGAAACACACCGCGGTGTGCCGACACAGCAATCCCATTGCCATAGGACCAGTTGGGTACGATGGAACTGTCACCTACACAACATGCGTAGTTGGTTCGTCCACGATCGCCATCACCCGATATGCCGGGATCCGAAGGACAACGCAACGCTGCAACTTTAGCACGAAAAGGTGGATAGGCCGAACTTCGCTCGGGTGACGGTCCCATCGGCGGCCAACTCGAACTGCCCACAACCAAGGGATTCGAAATCTGTTCCCACAACGCTTGTTGTTCAAAATAAGGAAGTAACCCAACCACCCAGCTTAAATAGGCTCGATTCTGCTTCGAGTCATCGACCGTTCCTGGATTATTCGAATCGGGGTCCCGGGTCGGGCCCTTAAAACTGTTGGTGCCTCCGGTCGAGGGCGGCAACATATTGAATGCCGAGTGATAATTATGAAGCGACAGGCCCAGTTGCTTCATATTGTTACTGCAAGACATTCGGCGTGCAGCTTCACGAGCGGCTTGAACCGCTGGCAACAATAATCCGACAAGCACGCCAATAATGGCGATGACAACAAGCAGTTCCACCAAAGTGAAACCAGACTTGGGCCGACGATGGGGTCGAATAGACATTAGAAATCCTCGAAAAACGAAAACAGAAAAAGAGAGAACGCGATGTGATGGAAAACGAAGTTCGCCATCAAAAGAAATAGATGTCGCAAAAAGAAAGAGAAAAAACGCGGACCGATCTTGGGATTAAACGCCCATTGAACAGGCAAGCCAAAACAGAGATCTCATTGCACACTCTCTAGCATGACAAGCGAGAAAATTGCTGCGGAATCAAGGACGAACCAGGACTCTAAGGGACAAATGATTCCGAAGTGTCCTCCGGAACATAATTGAGAACTTCTTCCGACTCGACGAGATACGGATCATCTTCGCTCAGTTCAACAGCGGCATCCGAGTTGGAATTGCCGCAGCCTGCTAAACAGCTTGTCATCAGCAAGGCAAGAAACGCAAAGCCGGTAGTTCTAAGAAAAAGTTTGTTCATGGGAGGTCCTTCACCGTTTTAAGAATGGGTTAACTGACGGTTGCTGACTCTCTTACTACCGCTGCAACAATTAGTCCCCCCACAAATCGAGAAAATATTTCGACTTAACTCCATTTTCTGTCTGCCCCCTAAAAGCCTCAGGATGACTTTGTCCAAATGCACAATTCGGTGCTTGCATCCGATGGCAAGCATCCAAGACAGTCCATGCCAAGACGACACAGGAAGGAGTGTAGCAATGCATTACAGCGCAGCGCTGATCGGTCCTGTCCTTTTCCGGCTTTTCTCAACCAACCGCTGCGTGCGAGGAGGACGCTCGTCGGAAGACCTTAGCAGCTAGGCAGGAGTCATTCCTTCGATTAGCCGCTTTGGCGCTAGCCACGGTTCCGACATTCAACCGTGGCTTGCGCCCAAGCGGCTAACGGGATTTCACAATGATTCCTGCCTACCTGCTTTACAACGGGAATCACGTCGTCGCATCCAACAAAGGACGTTACCGCAAAACATACGATGGCGTTGTTGAGATTTCAGCAATCTATTTTTCGGGAAGATCACGCAACTCATCGGTCGGTTCCATGACTGTCGTGCCGTTATCGGGGCCGCATCCAGTTAGCAACACCGAGCTAAAAGCCGCAGGCATCAACAATCCCACTAGCACACCGATGATGGCGATCACAACAAGCAGCTCCACCAGGGTGAAGCCCGACTTACCATGCCGGCCCAAATGAAATGACATCTAACTCGCCTCAAAAAAAAGGAAAAGGAAAATAGAATCCGAATCCCAAAACGCCTCTTGGAAAGGGCTCTCACCACTTTTTGTTTCTGAGTAGTTACTGCCGCCCAGACTGAACCTCACCACAAAATCTAGAAGATATTTGTGTTTTTTTGAAAAGCGTTCGTCCGCAGAACGACTCATCACATCAATGTTCCGCTAGATGTCGAAGACTTCGATGCAGAAGATTGCGGTCATCGATACCGGAGTAAAAAAAACGGTATAAAGTAAAAAACGAATGGCGGAAGTTCGTTTGAGCGGCAGTAATAAACCAGTGAGAATTCCCTAGGATCGGCCATGAGCGACAAAGGAGACCGATCGGAGGGCGATGTAGATGTTGCAAACTTTGTTCAACTTTTTACCACCAATGAACGTCGATTACGTGCGTTTTTGTTCACTTTGCTTTGTGATCGCGATTCCGTTGACGAGGTGATGCAAAACGTCAGTACGGTTCTGTGGAAGAAGTTTCATGAACTTGACGATCCATCTGGATTTCTCAAATGGGCGTACGTGATCGCTCGATTTGAGGTCCTGGCGTATCGTCGCAAACTAGCGCGAGACCGATTTGTACTTGACGAAGACCTTATTTTCACACTGGCAGAAGAATACGCTTCGGACAAACATTCTCTGGATGCCGAAGAGCGCATTCGATACTTAAGCGATTGCATGTCGCGCTTACAGGAAC
>NZ_ANOG01000280.1 GCF_000346295.1 Rhodopirellula maiorica SM1
ACTGCACCGCTATCTATCAAGATCGCGTTGTCCGATGGCATCGCATTCTTAGGGACGCTCGAATTGCGGCGGTTGCCTAATCGACGTCCGTTCACGATGGACGAGCATCTCGATGCAAAAGTGCTGGCAAGTCGCATGTCCAAACGCATCGTCGGCATGCCCCAACCACGTTTTTCCGAAGCGGTCCATCGCAATTAGGACTCAAGCGCTGCAGACGGTCTAAGCAGCTGGTCAGGAGTCCTGCCGCATATTAGCCGCTAGCGGCTTGTTGATTCAATCGAATTGCAAATCGCATTATTGAGCCGAGTGCCGTAAGGCACCGGGTCATGCGTGGAACCCGGCCGCTGACGCGCGAGCAGCTCATTAAATCAGCAGCTCATTAAATCAGCAGCCCGATAACGCCCAAACGCAACGCCGTGAAGCATTTATTCGTAGCGATACTCGAGAGAGTTTCGGTTTGACTCGCGTGGACGAAAGTTTCTGCGACTTTCGCTACCGTGAATTCGCTAGCTACGCGTTGGCAAACACGCTGCGGAGCATCTCAAGACTTTTGGGAATCGCGGTCTCGTGAGCCTCTTTGCCTTCGAATTCGAGCGAGATGTAGCCGCGATAGTTGGCCGCCTTTAGAATCGCCGCGACTTTAGCGTAGTCGATCTCCAGCGTGTACCAAGTACCGCCCCCGTAGTAGGTTTTTGCTTGGACAAAGACCGCCTCTGGAGCGAGTTTTTCGTATTGGGAATACTGATCTTCGAGGAAATTGCCGGTGTCCAGCGTGACTCGCAGCCAGGGCGAATCGACCTCACCGACCACCCGCAGAACCCCATCGGCGGTGCGGCCAAGCCCCCAGTGATTTTCCAGCCCCATCACGACGCCACATTTCTCTGCAGTGGCTAAACATTGCTCGAGTGAATCACGCACCCATTTGAATCCGTCGTCATCGGTGTATCCCTCTAACCTCGGCTCAATCCCTTTGTTTTCCATCAGTTCATCGAAGCTGCCCGAAGTTCCCCAACGCCCGGTGTTGACGCGGATGGTGGGAATCCCCATGGCGTAGGCAAGCTCGATGCAATGATTGGTATGGTCGATCGCTTCTTGACGTTTTGCAGCGTCCGGCGAAACGAACGATTGGTGGGTCGATAGTCCGCACAACGACAGACCTTGGCGAAAGGCTCGCTGTTTGATCCGTTGCAGCGTCGCATTGGATTCGTCTTGCATTTGGACATGCAGAATCTCGACAGCGTCGAACCCGGCGTCCGCGGCCAAATCAACACACTCCTCGATCGACAATTTGCTGTCGTCGCGGTACCGCCAATAGGAATAGGTCGACACCGCAATCGGATTGCTCTTTCGAGAGCTGGATTTGGCGGATTGATCGCTGTTCGGCAAAGAGTCAACCTTTTGCCCCTCGCTCTGAGGGGAAGCGGCGTTGGCCCCGGCCCCCACCAATGCGGTTGCGGTCGCAATCGCTCCTGCGACCGCTTGACGGCGATTGCAACGCCGCGGCAATACGGCAACTTGCCTCGCGATCGGTGCAGCCTTTGTCGAACTTGCCGCTGGAGCATCACAATCAGTTGGGGAGGCGAAATCCGTCATAATCAAAGTTGCTCGGGAATGGAGGATCGATAGGGCAGCGGATGGCAGAAATTGCGAACGCAGTATAACCTGAAACGCCCCGTCGACGGACATCCCGCCAGTGTCTGAACCGCAAATTGTCAGCACGGCAAGAAACTTCCCTCATTAACCGACTCGTTGTGTCAAATTCTGATTCCATCGCTGACGAACTCGCCCCCCAACCATCACGCTACGTGGTCGGCATCGATCTAGGGACGACCAACTGTGCTCTGTGTTTCATTGATACGGAAAAGGAACCCTGGTCCACCGAGACGTTCTCGATCGCTCAGTGGATTGATTTTGGTCAATGCGAGAATCGCGAAACGCTGCCATCGTTTCACTATGAATTGACGCACGACGAATCAGCCGGCGGGCACCGACTGGCTTGGCAAGACGACGCCACGCCCTATTGCGTCGGAGTGCTGGCGCGGGATGCGGGGCATCGTCACCCAGGCCGGCGAGCGGCATCCGCCAAAAGCTGGCTCTCGCACGAAGGGGTCGATCGCACCGCCGATTTGTTGCCATGGCACGGTGACGCCGACGTCAGCCGCTTGTCGCCGGTGGACGCATCGGCACGTTATTTAAAACACCTGCGATCCGCGTGGGACCACACGCATCCCGATGACCCGCTAGCTCAGCAAGATGTGGTGATCACGTTGCCGGCGTCGTTTGACGAGGTGGCGAGAGAATTAACGGTCGCAGCAGCCAAAAAAGCGGGGTTGTCGCGAGTCTATTTGATCGAAGAACCGCAAGCCGCATTCTATGCCTGGATCGACCGCCAGCAGGACCAATGGCAAACCAGTGTGCAACCGGGCCAGTTGATCTTGGTCTGCGATATCGGCGGCGGCACGACCGACCTGACATTGATCCGCGTTCGCGCGGCGGGGGAATCGGGAGACCAAATTCAATTTCACCGCGTCGCTGTCGGCGATCACTTGATTCTCGGGGGTGACAATTTGGATTTGGCGGTGGCAAAGCTCGCCGAAGCAAAAATCATCGCTTCGGGCGCAAGCCACGCTTTGTCACCGAGCCAATGGGATCGTTTGGTCCAGGTGTCGCGGACTGTCAAAGAAACAATGCTGCAAAACGATCGTCCCGAATCCTACACGATCAATCTGCCCTCCGAAGGTTCACAATTAGTCGGTGGCAGCATCCAGGTCGAAGTCACCGCAGCCGAGATCGATGCCACTTTGATGGACGGATTCTTTCCTAAGGTTGATCTGGACGCGACCGCAATCGCAGGTGACAGTGGATTCCAAGAGTTCGGCTTGCCTTACGCGGCGGATGCGGCGATCACGCGACATCTGGCCGAATTTCTAAACACGCACCGTCGGACGGGACTGGATGAACAAGACGATGATTCGGCGGAACGACCAGCGCTAGTGCTTTTCAACGGCGGAGTGATGTCGGCACCAGCAGTTCGCCAGCGGATCGTCGAATCGTTGTCGCGATGGTTCGCCGAGGACAACGAGGACTGGCAACCCCGCGTCCTCGATTCGCCGCGACTCGATTTGGCGGTCGCGCAAGGAGCGGCCTACTATGCGGGCGTCCGTCGTGGGCATGGCGTTCGCATCGCCGCGAATCTGGGGCGATCGTATTACATGCAAGTCGCCGATAATCCGCCGCGAGGATTGTGTTTGATCCCAGGCACGGCAGAAGCTGGCCAGCGATTTCGCGCCGATGAACATCCGTTGGAATTGCAGATCGGCGCACCGGTGCAGTTTCCGTTGTGGGTTAGCAGCACGCGATTGGCCGATGCGGTCGGAACGTTGATCGAAATCGATCGCAAAGAATTTTCTCCGTTACCACCGATCTGCACGGCATTGGTGCAAGGCAAGCGACGCAAGGACGAAACGATCAATGTCGTCATCGAAGCCGAGTTGAGTGAGATCGGCACGGTCGGGCTGTACTGCGTCGACGCCGAATCGAGCAAACGTTGGCGATTAGAGTTCGATATTCGCAGCACGCTGGAAACCGATCGCGATGCCCATACGGGGCTCGGCGAAGCACACGGGATCGTCGACTCAGACACCGTGACTCGGTGCGCCGCGGCGATCGAAAGTGTGTTTGGTGAATCAACGACAAAGCTAAAGCCCAATCAATTGGTCAAACAGTTGCAGCAGATCACTGAAACGCATCGCAACGAGTGGCCGCCGTCACTGTTGCGAGATCAGTGGCAATTTCTGCTAGATAATCAATCAGGACGTCGTCAATCACCACAGCACGAATCACGCTGGCTGAATCTTGTCGGCTTCTGTTTGCGGCCCGGCTATGGTGTCGCGGTCGATGATTGGCGTGTCTCGCAAGTGTGGCGTGCAGTGCACAACAAATTGGTGTTCCCGGCGGCCGCATCACGTACCGAATCGATGATCTTGTGGCGACGGATCTCAGGCGGATTGACCGCAGGCCAACAAGCGCAGTTGGCCGCGCCATGGATCAGTGCTCTGAAAAACCGTTCGCGAAAGGTCGAGCCTCACGAAGCTGCCGAAGCATGGCGATTGATCGGATCGCTGGAACGTTTGTCGGTCAACGACAAAGTCACGTTGGGACGCGTCGCGATCGACGCCGTTTCGCACAAGAAGAACGAAAAGATCCGCCATGCATTGTTATGGGCGATCGGGCGTTTGGGCAGTCGTCAACCGCTGTATGGTCCCTTGAATGGATGCGTGGCGGCAAACGAAATCGCAAACTGGATCGAGTCGCTGATTCTGCTGGACCGCAACACCGACACGACAGCGCATGAATCGGTTTGGATGTTGGCGTTAGTACAGATCGCTCGTTTGACCGGAGACCGCTATCGCGATTTAGCACCGCAAGTGCGAGAGGAAGTGATCGAGTACCTTGCTGCCAGATCCGCACCGGCTCATTACCTCGAATTACTAAAGACCATCGGGCGGCTGGAAAGCGAAGAAGAGGCGGCGATTTTCGGAGACTCATTGCCGCTAGGAATCCGGCTGGTGCGATAGTTTTAACATCGCAGCCCGCAGCGGCCGTTCAACGGTCGCGAATTTCCATCGGTTCGGCTGCTCTTCGTCGTTCACCGCCGCCGCTCATCATTGCCACGGCGATCCCGCCGAGCACGACGAGCAGCACCGCGGAAATCACATGAGGCCGATACTTTTCCCACGTCGTGGGTACGGAATCCGATGACGATTGTGTTTCCGGTGAGGCGTTAGGATCCATCATATTTCGATTT
This sequence comes from Rhodopirellula maiorica SM1, assembly GCF_000346295.1. Taxonomy (GTDB): domain Bacteria; phylum Planctomycetota; class Planctomycetia; order Pirellulales; family Pirellulaceae; genus Novipirellula; species Novipirellula maiorica. Next base: position 4,808 of record NZ_ANOG01000280.1, read on the forward strand.
AAATGTGCGTCCAGAAAGGGTCGTGGCCAAGATCCTACCCGATCCCGCCATGCATTTCGACCATCGCTCGGGTAGGCAGCAAGCAAAGTTACGTTATGCCATTCGGGCTTGTCCCGGCGGCATAAGCACTGCCCACTAGCCTTAGCCCTATCCACATTTTCTCTCACCTTTCCCCGCTCGACGAAGTTAGGGTGTTGGGAAGATGTGCGTTCAGCGACTTTTGGCTTTATCGCCGCGTTGCTGGATCTTGGTCGATGGGCGGATTGTTTTGACCCGCTACCAACAGCCGTGCCGTCGCGATGCGAAGACTCTCTAGCCCTGCGGCTGAGAGCCGGCCGTATGCCGATGTTCCCGCGTCCGCATCGTTGGTTTTGTGAACCTGGGCGTTCAGGTCGACGTATTGGCTGACAAAACGTCGCATCTGCTGCTGTGTCCACCCTCGTTGCTGCTGTAGAAGGTTCAGGTACTCGATCAATTGCTGGGCATCTCGATAAGCTTTCAGTCGCATCGAATGTCGAACGACCGTTTGCCCTGCAGGATCTTTGTCAAAGATGAACACTCCTAATTGATCCGCCTCTTTCAATGCACTACCGTTTTTGTTGACCGTTTGCCAGGGAACGATGCCGGTCGCTCCGTATTGCCAAGCGTCCAAAGCCCAGGCCTGGACGTTACGATTGGATTCGTGGACGTGATTCGTCGTGCCATAAACCCACGCCTTCAATCCATCTCGATCGATGCGGTCGGTGACCAGACGACGATAGTTTTGGAAAGCCGCCGAGGATACAACCCATAGATCATCTCGCCCGCCCAACTGGCCTCGGCAATATTCGGGACGCGAGATGTCGATGCGATAATCGATTTGCACATCTGCTGCGACGTCACGGCCGCGATCGGTCAGTTCACCATAAAACCGCAATGCGCGGTAATCCCAATAGCTCGTCGGCTCATCCAAAATCCACGGAGCCTTTGTCTTTTCGTCAAGCGATCCCTTGTTATTGAAATACACTTGAAATCCGGTTTGCTTCCAACCGTTGGCATCGGCAAGTCTGGCAAAATCCTGCAACACATTGACATACGTTCGAGCATACTCGGGGTGTGCTTGAAACGCTTGGTACGCATCCGGATTGCCATTGAAGTAGGCTCGGCAATTCAGCGGCCAGCTTTCGTGAAACGTCAGGTAAAATCCCGGCGCCGGGATCGGCCCACGATGGCCGTCTTGGAACAGCGAACCATCGATGTAAGGCCCGAAGGCTTCCACAAAATCGTCCCAGTATCCCGTTTTGGAATCTGGCTGAATAGCATCGTACCGTTTGTTGTCCATTCGTCGCCCGGAACGAAGACGCATATCAAGGTTGCTTTTCCTTGAACCCGGGGCTGCCGTATTGTGCGAGTAATGCAAGATATTGGCATGCACGCGGTGGTCGTAGGCAATTTGCTGCAATGCGTAGTAATCATTGACGTGATCGGGCAGCCCATAGCCATTCATTTCGCATAAGAATGTCGCTTGCCGAGGCAGTGCAAAGGGAAGAACATTGATCGACAACGGCACGACGCGACCGTCGGAAATAGTGATTTGCCCTCTGCGAACACCTGGTGATGAATCGAAAGGAATGTAAATATCGGCAACAATGCATTGATCCCTATTTGATTGCAGCGTCACCGTTTCAGGCAGCGGCAGCAGCGGATCGGGAATCCTGCGTCCGTTTGCTGGCACGTAGAGCGCGTGATGTAAATCGACACGCGTCTCAGGTGACTCCATATCCACTTTCACGGCGACCGGTTTTCCGACGTCGCCTCGTAGCAACAACTGGAATCCGACGACTTCGCCCGCCGCAGCGGTCAGCCGAACTTGTCTGCCGTCGAAGATTGGATTGTGAGTCCGATAGTTTTCCGGAAGCTCTCCCACAGCCTCGCCGGACGCATCAAACTTATCCGTAACCGGAATCACACTCAGCCCGTTGATTGGCGACGGGTGCGGCGGAGCAAACGCTAGCGGCGGGCGAACGACAGGTGCGGACTTCAGGATCACGCTACGCAGCACCGCAGCCGGCGAACGCTGGCCAGTGCGACTGAGCGTCACGACCCTGATTTCATACGCTTGGTCGGTGGTGATCGACGGAGGCAGGTCACGAAGCGGAATGGTTTGCGAGTGTCCGGGCCGCACGAGTGGAATATTGTGTCGACCGAGCGAATGACCATCCACGGTGACTTCATAGGCAAATCCCTGCGTCGGCGATGTCAGCGTCAGACGAGCGGATTTGTCGTCTACCGCCTTTAACCGCAGATTCGTAGCCGGATCGGGATCCGCCTCAGCCGAATCGTCGAGTTCGACAAGCAGATAGGGTTTCTTGCCCGATTGCTGATGCGAGAAAATGGTAGGGTTGCGCCGATAGTCGGTGTCGTGTTCATGAATGGCCAAACCATCGGCGACACCAATCGCCATCGCATGGACCATGTCGGCTGGTACGTCCCAGTGGTACCTGCCATCCCGAATCAATGATTTCGTTTGGTGAACCCGCGTGAAGCCGTTCCCACCGCAGACCGCCGGAAACCGACCGCCCAAGTATCCCCAGCCGCCTACCCCTTCAATACCCGCGGTCAGACCGTTGGATCGAGTTTCGTCCCAGCGACTGGCAATCGTCGACAGCGTGACGCCGGATATGGTTTCTTGCCCCTGAACGCAAACCAGCGCGGCCTGCTTGACTCGTTTCCCCGCGATGGCCGACATGTCAAACGCCATGGCAACGATATGCTGGTTGCCTTTGACACGGATCTGCCCCTGCTGTCCCGCGTTCTCAGTCCACTCGCCATCGACCATCACAATCGAGTTGTCTTTTGTCACCGGCAATGAGATCAAATCACCCGCGTCGGTTTTGGTTGCAGCGAGCAAGACTAGCGACAACAGAGCAAACAGAATCCGCATGGTAAGACGTGCCTTCGCAACGATAGGAAAGGGGAACACTGAAAAATACGGCAGCCCAGGAATCACAGCGAATCCATTTTCGGGCTTTACCCCGACCGCAACGCAGATCACGATTCTTCAGTGCTGCCATTGGTGCTAAATTGTACCGGAACGTTGTGATGGTCGTGCCCGCCGACACCGTTTCCACACCAATCATGTGAACTTGTTGTATCGAGGTGTTCGCTTCGTTCAACCCACTTCGTTCGGCCCAACAGCCAAGTGCCTCGCTCATTTGCTGTTTCGCATCTGCACCGCGACTCCGTTCATGCTACGCTGTGACCACACGAATAACGTCCCGCCTGAGAAACCAATATGCGATCCCCAACCCAAATTAGGCTTCGTTCCCCATTTCGTTTCATCCTTTGCGTTTCGTTGTCGATTGCGGCGTCCGGATGGGTCGGCCACAGTCATGCCGACGACCAACCGCAGACCAATGCGAAATCGCCATCACAACCGAACATCGTGTTGGTGATGACCGACGACCAAGGATGGGGGCAAACGGGCTACTACAATCATCCGGTATTGAAGACACCGAATCTGGATGCGATGGCAGAGGGCGGCTTGCGTCTGGATCGCTTCTATGCCGGGGCTCCGGTCTGTTCACCGACGCGGGCGAGTGTTTTGACGGGACGATCGAATGATCGCACCGGGGTACAATCGCACGGGTTTGCTTTGCGTTTACAAGAAACATCGATCGCCAATGTGCTGAAGGATGCCGGATATGTCACCGGTCACTTTGGCAAATGGCATCTCAATGGAATGCGTGGTGCCGGGGTCCCTGTACTGCATACCGACACCCATCATCCCGGACATTTTGGATTCGACCAATGGGTTTCGGTCACCAATTTTTTTGATCGCGATCCGCTGATGAGTCGACGTGGGAAGTTCGAACAATTCACCGGCGATTCGTCGGACGTGGCGATGACCGAAGCAATCGATTTTATTTCGCGACAATCTAAAACAAACCAGCCGTTCTTTACCGTCGTCTGGTTCGGGTCACCCCATTCGCCTTGGTTGGCCAATGACGATGACTTGAAATCCTTTGCATCACTCGACAAAGATTCGCGGCACCACTACGGCGAATTGGTGGCGATGGACCGCAGCATCGGCACGCTGCGAGACTCGCTACGACGACTTGGCATCGCCGAGAACACGTTGGTGTGGTACTGCAGCGACAATGGCGGATTGCCAAAAATCAAGCCAGATACCGTCGGTGGACTGCGAGGCCATAAGGGAAGTTTGTTTGAGGGCGGACTGCGTGTCCCCGCGATCATCGAGTGGCCTGCGATGATCGAACCACGCGTCACGAGCTATCCCGCCTGTACGATGGACATCTTTCCGACGCTCGTCGACCTACTGTCGCTCGACGAATCGGTCGCACCGAATGAGCTGGATGGCGTTAGCCTAGAGCCGCTGTTTCAAGAAGAACAGGGACCTCGTGAAAAACCGATCCCCTTTCGTTTCGCGAAAAAGGCGGCGTTGGTCGACAATCAATTCAAATTGTTGGCGGAAAATTTGGATCGATCCAAGTTCTTGCTCTATGACTTGGAAAACGATCCTACGGAAACCACCGACGTCACGGCACAGCATCCGCAAGTGGCAAAGCGAATGCAGAAGGCACTTCTCGCTTGGAACGAATCGGTCGAAGCAAGCGTTGCGGGAAAAGACTATCCCAAGGGCCAAGTCGATCCCAATCACCCCCAGCCTCGATGGTGGACCGAAGTCGAGGAATACAAACCGTTCTTTGACCAGTGGAAGGATCGTTGGGAGTACGCTCGATACTTCAAAACGAAACGAAAGTGAGTTTCGACGGGTTCGATTGCAACAGATGACTCCTGCCTGCGGCGTTTGAACATGTCGGCTTGTTATCGAGACGACATTTTTGAGAAGACGCGGCGAACAATCCTTACGCCATGACTTTGATGTTGAGAATAGCTGAATGAATCGTATTGCACTTTGTATGGTTGTACTGCTTGGCTGCCACGCAGCGTTCACGCTCCGTTTGAGAGCCGCCGAGAAGCCAAATGTTTTGATGATCTATGCCGACGACATCGGCTATGAAGCGTTGAACTGTTATGGCGGACTGGATTTCAAAACGCCTCGTTTGGATCAGATGGCAGCGGCAGGGATACGATTCACCCGCGCCTACGCCAGCCCTGTGTGCACGCCATCGCGAGTCAGTTTGCACACCGGGCTCTATACCACTCGGCACGGACATCTCGGCGTGCTGCCGGTCCATCATGGGACGGGGCAAAAGGTCGACTTCCAAAAGATGCCCACTTTTGCTCAGCAGCTGCGTGCGGGCGGCTATGCGACAAGCGTGACGGGGAAGTGGCAATTAGCAACGCTTCAGGTATGGCCGGATCATATCCGCGATGCGGGCTTTGATTCGTGGTGCATTTGGCAAATTTGGCGTGATGGGAAAAAGACGCTGCGGCACTGGAATCCCACGCTGAACGAAGATGGGCACGTTCGCGAGGACATTGCCGATCGGTTTGGTCCCGATGTGTTGGCCGACTACGTCATTGAACAAATGACCGAGGCGAAAGCAGCTGGAAAACCGTTCTTCATTCTTCACAACGAACTGTTGCCGCATGATCCGATCATCGAAACGCCAGACGATCGAGCATTGGGGCGGCAAGCCCAGCTGGGAAACATGATCCATTACATGGACAAATTGGTGGGGCGTTTGTTGGACGCCGTGGAAGAGCTCGGAATCCGAGACAACACCTATGTCGTGTTCATGGGCGACAACGGCACACACGACGTCGATTTCAAAAATCCAAACTCAGGACAACCGTATGAGCACAAACACACTCGCCATACCATCGCGGGCAACGTCAACGGTGGCAAGTTTCAACTGAACGATGCTGGCACGCATGTACCACTGATCGTGTGGGGGCCAAAGTCGGTGCCGGCCGGAGACGTGTGTGACGATTTAGTGGATGTCGTTGACCTCTTTCCCACGTACTGCGAATTGACGGGGACCGCGATCCCCGCGTCGCTCTCAATCGATGGACGCAGCATCGCCCCGCAAATCCATGGTCGTGCCGGCACGCCACGGACATGGGTGCATCATGGCATCGCGGGCAAGGGCGAGAATCTATTTGATGGTTCGTGGCGTCTGTTTCGCAAGGACAACAAACTTGTCGACGCTCGCAAATTGCCAACCGAATCAACGGTGTCTCAGAAAAGTGAGCCGATCAACGCGGTGAAAACCCGCTTGGGTTCCATCTTCGAGAAAATCACTCCCACCGGCCCGCGGCCACCTGAGCCCTTCCCAACAAAGATGCTAGGAAGGGAAGGAACAAGCGATTGACGGACACGGCTGCTGGGCAAGGATTAACCTTGGCCGCGTTCTTCGAGCTGCTCGCGGTACGAGTCGCGTTCGCGGCGTGTGGCTTCCAGATCGAAGATCAAGTATTTCATGTCCAAGCGAAGCTGTGACAACGCTTCTTGCACAAGGTTCAAGATACGTCGACGCCGGGTGCTGCACTCGACCACGCGGTCCAATGCCGGAGCGACTGCATCACGATAACGTGCAGGAAGTGAATTGATCGCGTTGATCATCTCTTGCAGCTCTACAGGAGTGTCTTCGTTCTGCTTGTTGGTCGATCCAATGGTCTTAGGCATTCGGTTGTGCTCCGTAGAGTGAAATCAGCAAGTGGTGTCTTGTAATGCTTTGCTATCCATCGCATGCGAAGTGCCGATTCCCTGGCCGAGAGTTCTGATTCGATCGTAAGACGCGTCCAGTCAATGACTTAGGATGATTGGGCCGGCGATGATGTCAAAATGCAACGTTGCATTTTTTCAACCGACTTCCTCTTGGCTTGAAGCCCTAAATCTTGGTATGGGAACGTTTTACGTTTGTAGAGACGGCTTTCGACGGGATGTGTTTTTTTTTCAACACGCTGTCGCATTTGCCGTACATCTCGGCTGTGAGTTGCTGGTAGCGGTTTGTCGCACAGGTGAAGTTCACTGTGGCAAAGGACGAACGAGCAACTGCGGCTGATTGTTCCGCGTTCGAGCTCGGTGGTCAACGATCAATGTCCTTGCCAAGGCAATCCGAATCCAAATCGTCGTCGGTCAAACCGTCTTGGCAAACCCTGCGCATTGTGCTCGGCGGGTTGGTTTTTGCGGTTGCGGGATTGGCGTTAAGCGTACCGCGTGTCCATGCCCAATTGTATGATTCGCTCGATGCCTATCCGCCGCGTTGGCACTTGGACACCTCGGATTGCGATGCTCGAATTCTGACGCATCAACATTTGCCCGACGGGGGAATCGATGGCCGCGCATGCGAAGTGGTGACCCTAAACGCGACGCACGGCACCGAAGCGGTTTTGGCCTATCCGATCGAACCAATCGTGCCTATCGATGGATTGACGGCGAACATGGCAGTGATGAGTGCCCGTCCCGGCGCCCGCATCGGCTTTCGCGTTCGCTTTCCGTACTTGCGGCCCGAACCATCGCGGCGACCGGCGTCCGTGATCGTGTACGGGGCTAGCTATAACGACTCGGGCCAATTTGCCACGATCGGAATCGGCATGATCGAGCGTCCGCTTCGTCTGAAAACAATGGCACTGCGTGGCGAGCATGGATCCGATGCCAATCTAAAAGATCCCTACGTCGACGCCGTGGTGGTGAATGCCTATAGCGGGGTCGGCGTCACTGCGCTGCGACTCGATGAGTTGCGAGTTGACGGGATCGTTAGCGTCAGTGACGTTTCTCGCGCGACGCTGCCGCAACCCGATTCACGCGGCAGCGACCGTGATCAACGCAGCGGTGCTGCGGCGATGAATCGTGAACAATCCGGCCGCGTCGATCCCGAGGGATCGTCAACCGCGGCGGTCGCCAGTCGCAACAATGCCTTTCCCAACGGCAAGATCACTCGCATTCTACAGCACAACGGCGAACCGCTGGCGTGGGTCCGATCGCTCGGCTTCGACGCCGTCCAGCTTTCTTCGCCCCCCGACGCGCTACTATTGAATGAAGCGATACAAACGCGAATGACCATTTACGCACCGGCGCCGTCGGCACCGGATCCGTCACTGCAAGCACTGCTTCATCCGGTTGCCGCGTGGTACATCGGTCACAACGAAGCTCTCGATTCGACTCGAGTCGATGCGGCCGATTTGACGGCTCGTCGGCTACGCAGCTTTCCGAGTCCGTGGCAACGGCCGATTGTCGGTGCGCCATCGGAAAGTTTCCGGCGTTATATGACAATCATGGATGCGATGGTGCACGACATGCCGATTCGCTCGCGTGGTTTGACCGCCGAAGAGGAGGTTGCGGAAATGGCTCAATTTTCCCGCCGCGTCGGCGACCGCGTGCAAACAGCTGCGGGCGTGATGAGCATGCCGCCCGAACGGACACTGCGACAAACACAAGCGATTGCCGATTCAATTGGCGCCCCTCAACCGACCGGGTTTCGCTGGCACTCGATGTGGCTACAGACGATGCGCAGTCTGCAGATTTCGCCGCATGCCATCCTCTTCCGCTCGACGCACTCGTTGGCCTCGGGCACCGAACTAGACACCCATCGATCCATGGCGCTGAGCTACGTGAATCGAGTGATTGCCATGCTGGAACCGTGGATTGCCGGCGCGACCCCGGTGACGCCGCTGCGGGTGACGGGAGCTCCCTATTACTGCAGCCGGTTATCAAAAGACGATGTCGACGTGGTCTTGTTGACGTCCAAAGCATCACGTGGTTCAGAGGTCTTGGCGGGTGATGGGCAAACACTCGAGTTGATCCTGTCGCCGACTGATTCGAAAAAGACTATTTGGCGATTGACAAATTTTACCGCTCAACGATTGGCCGCGGACGTCACCGCGACCGGAGCACGGTTGTCGATTGTGTCACCCGATGCAGCGGAGATCATTGTGATCAGCAGCGATCCGAGCGTGGGTGGTGAATTGAGCCAGTCCGCTGCCCGGTTTGCTCGCCAAGCGGCACTGGACCGTTGGCAGTTGGCCGGTGATTTGGTACGACAAACTCGCAACCAGTGGCAAACCGTGTTAGCGTCGCAAGTCGGCGACCGTAATGCACCGATGGATTTGATCGGGGTTGCGGGACGAACGCTGGCCGAAGCCGAACCGCTGTACCGCGCCGGCGACACCGACGCCACGCTGCGAATGGCGCGTCGTGCGGATGCGTGGGCACTACGCAGTGAATGGCAGTTAACCGAGACGCTGATGCCCGATTGGCCGCGGCCCACCAGTTGTCCGCCGATCGACTGTGGCGCCGCCGAAGTCCAAACGATGTGGTTTCCGTTGACCCAAGAGCGTGGTTGGAGCCGAAACTTTTTGACCGCCGGAGCTTTGGACACTGCAGAATCACTGAGCGAAGAACGCTGGAAATTTGGCAAGCGACTCGAGGGCCGAGCGAAAAGCGAAGTCGTGTTTGCCAGTCGTGGATCCTACGCGGGCCCCGGCGCCCTGCTGGCTCGCGCCACCGCGATCGCCGACGACCCGCTGCCCGGCGGTTACGAGGGAACCGTCATCCAGATTCGCAGCCCCGCCGTCCGCGTCCCCGCGAATACCGCAGTTCGCATGGATGCCCTGGTGCGAACCATTGGTTTTGGTCGACCGCACCAAGGAGTGTTGGTGTATGATTCGATTGGTGGCCAAGAAATGGGTTTGTTGGTACGTGGCCGATCGGCGTGGACGCCCGTCCGGCTGTATCGTCAAACGACCGAGGAAACCGACATCAGCGTGATGTTTGAACTGATGGGCGACGGTGAAGTGATGATTGACGAAGTGACTCTGCGACTTTGGCAGCCCGAAAAGGAACCGCCGCCGAAACCGTTCCGGCCCCTGAACACGCGGCCCCTAAACACACGGCCCTTCAGCACCCAGCCCCTGAATAACGGGCCCCTCAGCACCGCGGTTGTCGACGACGCCCCGCAGGCTGAATCACGTTGACATGCGGCGATCCGCATCATCATCGTCATCGCGGTGAACGCTGTTTTAGCGGAACACGTCAGGTGCTGTTCGGTTTTCATGAGCGGCGACGCATCAGCGGCGGGGTTCTACGCCTTACCCAGTGCCTTGGGAAACTGCGATTTGTAAGTTCGGAAAGTCTGGCTCCTCTCGCTTCGGCTAGGCAAAAATGGACAACTTGTTGTGATAAAAATACTTCACAACGGTTGCCAGCCCCGCGGAACATCTTTCGCGGGCGTTGGTTTAAGACGACAATATTTCAACCACTTTAGCTCAACCCCAATTACGACGAGGACGTCCAATGCATCAAGTAAAAATGTTCAAAAGCGTGGATACGGAAATGGCGGACATGGAGCATCAAATTAACCGCTGGATGCGTAAAAGCGGTGCTCGTGTGATCTCGATTACCGGCAACATCGCCGGTTCGCCTAACATGTCCGGCGGTCCATTGAGCAGCTTCGCAGCAAGCGACGTGTTCGTCATCGTGCTGTACGAAATTGATGCCCCACAAAAGGCGTAGTACGCGGACAATGGCTGCACCGGAGATCGAAATATGTCTGTGATGACGATCGCATGTGACTGCACGACGCAGTGCCTTTGGTTGAACGCTGCGGAATTATCGGGTATAATTACTCGAACTTACCGGGAATCGGTAATCCCCTCTGCGAAACAAAAACACAGAGAAGCATGAGCAATCTAGGAAGCAGCCCCGTTAATCACTCCAACCAAAATCATCGCGATCCATCTATTGAAAAGGGGCCATGCAGTAACAATGGCTCCGAACAAACCGTGACTTGTTCGACCCAGCAACTTAACTCGCTAAAAAACGCGAGAAAGCTCTCGCAAGAGTTGGTCCGCTGGATGCGCCGGCAAACCGAATCCCAGGAACAATCCAGTCAATCGGTACAAACGCTGAAGCTGGATCTCGGGGGTGTTGACCGCCTTAGCAGCGTGGGGGTGAACGAGTTGATCGAAATCAACCGCAAAGCACGCAAAATGGGCGTCAAGCTGATTCTCACCGAAGTGGGAGAAGCGGTGCAAGAAGTCTTTGCGGTGACACGGCTGGAGCGTATGTTTCACGTCGTGAATACCAGTCCCTCTTGATTGCTCTTCGAATACAGCCTGCTCTACATCAACGGACTGGCTCGCGAGAACTTTTCTTATCGTGATCTGCGATTTTGCGGCAATTCGTCAAACGCAACCGGTTTGGACCTGATGTCGCCCCCGTCGTTTATGTAATGGGGACGATCTTCACGCTGACCCCAATCAACGATTGCATATGGCTTTGCTGTGGTTACCGGTTCGCCACCCAAGCGATGTTGACGGAAAACGGGTGAGGATTATAGTCCGCGACTACAAAGCCACTGGTTTCTCCGTCGACTGATCGGTTTTGATGAAATCATGGATTTCAGCTGCGACGGTTCTTTACGTCCCTTCCCATTACTCGAATCGATTCCGATCGATTTCTGACCTGACATGCTAAATTTTTTCCGCTCACGAACCGCGACGGCCAAGGATGACTTGCTTTCGGGTTTGACCGTTGCGCTTGCCCTTGTTCCCGAAGCGATTGCGTTTGCGTTTGTCGCTGGCGTTTCACCGATTATCGGTCTCTACTCGGCTATTCTTTATTGGCTTGATCACCGCTGCGTTTGGTGGGCGTCCAGGGATGATTTCGGGGGCAACCGGTGCGATGGCCGTGGTCGTCGTGGCA
>NZ_ANOG01000281.1 GCF_000346295.1 Rhodopirellula maiorica SM1
CCACTCACATGCACACATGGTCTTGCGCTTGTGTCTGTGGTGTGGACGACGATCCAATCAGCCTCGCTCCGCAGACCTTAGAACACTGGCCGAAGAGGGTCAGAGCAACCGTTGATCGTGCAGCACCCATTCTACAATTCAACCACTCCTGAAATTTTCCTGCCACCATTTTCCTGCCAACTCCGACCGAGCAAATGGGTAGGAAAATGGAGGTAGGAAGATGAAAAGAGAGTGACTTTCGAGAACCGTCTCTGTTAAGCAATTTGGGGACAGGCCGTAGCGGGGAACTAGCAGAGGAGAATTGCTCAGCGTTCCCGTGTGCCCAGCGTCTGACTATTTCGGCCGTGCTGATCGATTTGCCGGCAAAAAGATGAGGGACAAAAACATGAAGAATTGATTCGGGAGATCGTAACGCCGACTGCATTCTACTCTGCGCCATCTTTTTGCCCCCGATCTTTTTGCCGGTAATGCAGTGGGGAAAATCTTTCGAAATCGCAACTTGTTCCATGCCGGAACGGTGGTGTTCACGCGGTGGCGATCCACGACGTTGTTTCACGAACAGACGTTGCCGCCACTCATATGCACACATAGTTCTTGCGCTGGGTCTGTGGTGCGAACGACGATCCAATCAGCCTCGCTCCGCAGACCTTAGGAAATTGGCTGAAGAGGGGCTGAACAACAGTTGACCGCGCAGCACCCGTTCCACAGCTTAACCACGATTGGGATTTTCCTGCCACCATTTTCCTGCCAACTCTGACCGAGCAATTGGGTAGAAAAATGGTGGCAGGAAGATGAGAAGAGGGTGACTCTCGAGAACCGTCTTTGTTTAGCAAATTGGAGACAGGCCGCAGCGGGATTTAGCCACGAATCTCACGCATCAACACGAATCCTGAAACCATGTGCCATTCGTGACCATTCGCGAGATTCGTGGCCGACCTTCGACCGAACAAATCAGCGCCATTCGACTGGGCATCGACGGACGGCATGCACGGCGGTCATCACTTGGTCCGAGCGGATGAGCCACCATCAAGAGCAGGGCAGAATTATTCAGCGTCCCCGTGTACGCAGGGGGCTCCTGACTATTTCAGCCGTGCTGTTCGATTTACCGGCAAAAAAATGAGGGACAAAAACATGAAGAATCGAATCGGGAGATCGCAACGCCGACTGCTTTCTACTCTGCCCCATCTTTTTGCCGTTTCTTCAGCCGGGTGATTGCCGAACGACATCTACGGAGAGCCTACCCAGTTCAGCCCGCACGTCACTACTGACATCCGATCAAAAGAAGGCAACCCAACGTTGCGGCAGACAAATGAATGGGGCAGGAATATATCTGAACCCGAACGACTCGGTACAAGAAAACGGAGGATGCATGAAGGTTTCTTTTCTTTGTCCGATATCAATCGGTCTCAATATCTTTTTGCCACCCATCTTTTTGCCGATCCTTTCCGCCGGCTGACCGCCGAGCGGCAACGACGCATGGCAATCTTTCCAAGACGTCGGGAGTCCAGCGAGTTCCTGAAGAGTAAGAACTTACCCAAGTCTAGAGGAACGCCCACAACCGTTTGCATCCTCGCGGCGATTCACCCCCAATGAATCGTTGTTAAGCGGGCCCGCATGCGTTTGTGATGTGGGAGGGGCGCCGGAGCAATCCAGCCTCCTATCTCGATTTTCAAGGTTCTGCCGCGATTTTATCGATGTGCACAAGTCAGGACGCGAGCCAAAGAAACGTGATGGTAATGGTTGGGGCGAGTGAAAACCATCCAGCAAACTGAAATCGTTTCACCTGCGTGGTTGCATCCATTTCCAGGAGGTGATTTCGATGTCCGCGATATGCGATAGCAGCACCAGCGACGCCAGTTACAAGTATCGCTGGAAGCAACAGTGATCCGTACCAAGGATCGTAGCCAAGTTTCAGGTTTTCGATAGCGACACGGTAGAGTTGACCAAGCAATGACCAACTCAAGAGACCGAAGCAGATCGAAACCAACTGCAAGACAATAGGTTGCTGCAAGTTTGACACGGAGTCCGGAGCCGAAGTTGCGATTGATGTGGCCAATGTGAGGATCGATGCGTTAGTCGGCGAACGGCGGTGGTCACCGCGTCGGCACAAGTGACGTGATCTCAAACACAAATCAAATTCGCCGACTGCGGTGCACCACGTGGTTCGCGCGTCCGCGCACGACAACGGCCCGTGCCATCGTCGCTGATCACCAATGTACTCGAACGGAAACGCCGTGAGAAATCCAGTCTCCCAATCACCATTCGGTATTTCAGGCGTAGGACCATGCTGGAAACAGCGGTGGCGAAGGAACCACGAAACACGCCAAGCACGCGAAAGGAGAATTGGGCGTTGCTGTCAGGCGTCGGTCATTCGCGGCCGACGGATGCTATGAAGCGTCGATGGAGCATCCAATATGGCAGGAAGATGATAAGATTTTCCTGCCAACATCTTCCTGCCATCTAGCGTCACCACGAGAGCCACCGGAGTCATTCAATAGGCGATCGGTACTGATCAGCTGGCGGCGACGAATGATCATCCGCTTCAATACGCCTGATTTCGCCAGTTGGGTGCAGTACGCCCAGCATGGGCATGATCTTGTGGGGTGCCCTCATTCCAAGGAGTCAGTCCCCTGTACTTAGTTCCGGTTTCTTTCGAGGAGTCAGAATTCCAAATGAAATTCTCACCACTTCCCAGTCGCAACGCGACGACACATGGTAGCCCCGGACGTGAGTCCGGGGATCAGCGTTGTAGTAGCCACCACAGAGTCGCGAAGCGACGGCATGAGTCACTACGGAAAAGGAGGACAATCGATTAAAACATGGGACGTTAGAAAATGGAGGATGCATGAAGGTTTCTTTTCTTAGCCCAGTATCAATCGGTCTCAATATCTTTTTGCCACCCATTTTTTTGCCGGTCCTTTCCGCCGGCTGACCGCCGAGCGGCAACGACGCATGGCAATCTTTCCAAGACGTCGGGAGTCCAGCGTGCGTTATCCAGCGAGCAGCTGAAAAGTGAGGACTTACCCAAGTCTAGAAGAACGCCCGCAACCGCTTGCATCCTCGCGGCGAATCGCCCCCCTTTGAATCGTTATTGTGCGGACCTGCATGCGTTTGTGGTGTGGGAGGGGCGCTGGAGTAATCCGGCTCCCTATCCCGATTGGCTTGGTTCCCCGCACTATAGCAGACTAACCTGTGGTGGGCGATCTCGCTTCTGAGCTGCCCTCAAACACAGCGAGCTCTTCGTTTAGTCGCGCAATCAGTTTGCGAATACCAGCCTTCGTGAATCCCTTCTCGCCGATCGGATGGTCTGCCTGTAGCGATTCCAGGCGCGATTGCAAATCGCGAAGTTCGGTTTGAGCTTTTTCGTATTCGATAGCGTTATGGATCATAGTTTTATCTCGACTACACCCTTGCGTCGATTATCCGCCTCACGGGTCCTACCAAAGAATTCTAACCAATCATCTCCGCGTTCCAAACGTTCAGCAAAATCATCAGGCAGCCACACAACCGTATCAACGTCATCGGGGTGCGGTTTTGACGTAACGAAACTGTCATCAACGAAAAATCGTTTCGCGTCAATGACATGTGCAAGTTCGAGCCATCGCCGGAGCCGCAGCGCAAGTCTCTGACGCTGCCGCGTCGCAGTACCGAAACGAACCGTAGTATCAGCTTCGCAAGCAACATGCAAACCCTCGGGCAAGTATCCATCGTCTCTGAAGTCAGGAATCACGTTTGTTTGATGATTATTGGTATGTCAGTCGGGGAAGGGTTGAATTCACCGAGGATGCGCGGTGGACATTGATCTGGAGAAAAACGACGCCGCGTCCGTCGGTGCAATTCTTGGTTCTGGCTTCCGGTCTCTATCGTCCTTGTACTCGTACTCAGCATCGCGGTACTCGTACTCGACTTCGGCATTGTACTCCGCGGCGGACTCGCCCAGTGCATCCGATCTCGCGATCAAACGGGTCAGCATCGAGACGATCCGGTGAAGCAGCCGTTTCAACTCATCGTGCGACCAAACGTTCAGCCCCTCGGTCACAGCAAGCACGTCTTGTATCGCAACATATTCGAGCGCCGACCCACGGGCGTTGTCAAGAAAACGACTGCGATCCTTAAGGCTGCGTTTGCCGTTGCCCTCGGCGATGTTCAGCGGAATCGATTGTGCAGCGTGAAGCCATTGGGCGCATGCATGACGATGGCAACCGTTTAACTCCTTGGCGACGGCGAACGACGATGCGACGTAATCGATCGAGATGCGATCGACGTCAAGTCGGTCGTGGTCGAAGATTGGTTCGGTCATGGTTGCCCCGTTTCGAGTAGGAGTACGAGTACCGGCTGGCGCCTGAGTACGAGTACGATTTCTTCAATGCCAGAACGAGGTAATTATCGCCGGTTGGGGTGGCGATAAGCGGATAGTGAGGAGTGAGGAGTGAGGAGTGAGGAGTGAGGAGTGATTGAAAAAGTTAAATTGACAATTGTAAATTTTAAATTGGGGAGGGCTGGCTTGGGTGGAAGTGACGCCGGGCTAGAAAGTGACGCTGATGACAGGCAGGATGCCTATCCCACATTGGTGGCTCGAAACTTACGGGCGAGTTTTGCTACGGCAGCGTGATCGTTTGCTCGGTCAATGTTGGGTCCACGGTTCGATTTAGCTTTGCATGAATCGATGCTTTGAAAATTCCCGTGGTCGATTCGGGCAGCTGAAAACGCAACTCACGTGATTCACTCGGCAGTAACCAGGCGTGATAGCCGGCTTCGCAAATCACAGGCGGCTCGTTGCCGCGGGTAAGCGTCACGATCAGATGCGGAGCGAGGTGCCGAGTGCCATGGTTGGTGATTTGCAAACGGATGATTCGCGGATTGTTTTCATCGACCTCGATCGTACCGAGTGATACATCGGGATCGCGAGGGCGATCATCGTTTAGCATCGCCACGGGAACGTTCAGCGACCCCGTGTTGGTGGCGAATTCGGATTCCGCGTGAAGACGCAGTTCGGCGTACTTGTCCTGGGCGTCTGCAGCGTGTCCGTTCATGGTGACCATCAGTTTGCGTCCCGCTCCTGACCCCAAGTGAACTCGCTCGGGACGCACACGCAACCAGGATACTTCGTTTCCATTTCGATCGGTTGCAACCACTCGAATCGACACCGCTTTGTCGCCTTGGTTTTTCAGTGATAACGGTACCAGCCGATTTCCACCGCGAAGCGTCGACAATTCGATCGCCGAAGGGTGGACTTGGATTGACTTTAGTACGCGTCCCACGACGCTGCGTTGTGCTTGGAAATCATACTCGCCAACGTGGACGCGAAAGGATTGCTGCGCCACATCGTCGCTGTCGTCACGCACATCAATTTGCAGTTGGTAATCGCCTGGGAATACCGGTTCGGGCAATGCCGCGGTCAATGTGACCTCGCTTCGAGGCAGCACGGCCAACGCGAACCGTTTCGGTTCGGGTTGATTGATCCGCGACGTCAATCCTAGTGGCACTTCGTCAATCACGACGCGGCCTGCCGCATCGATCATCCGCGCCTTCGCTCGGAGCCGACGTCCTGCGTCATGCGGATTCCACAGCAACGCATTGACGTGAGCAAAACCGTCACGGTCAACCAAGCCGCCGGTGGTCAATCGGATTTCGCCCTGCACCGAATTGACGCGGCGAATGTCGGCTTCCAGTCGCAATAGATAACGAGTCACGAAGCGGACACCGAGTTGCCGCTGAGTCGTTTGTTTGGAAAACGGTTCTTCGCTGCGATCGGTCACTAGTAGTCCGACGCTAACAAATTGACCGCTGTCACGCGGCAGCGTCCACGTGCCTTCGATCTCCTGGACCTCACCTCCTCCGAGGCGCAGATCCGAAGAGGACAGCAAGCGTACCGAGTCGCGGTCCCGCAATGTTTCGGCCGCCGTCACTTTGCCATCACGGTGTTGGATTAAGGAGACCGGTTGAATTGAGAAATCAATCGGCTTTTGACTCCCGCTAAGCCGGAATTTAAAGCGAACGGTTTGTCCTGGGATCGCTTGGCACTGAAAGACCAGAGGATCGATCCGAAAAGTGGGACGGAAACTTGCTTCGGCATTGATTCTGGCTGTATTGATTCTGGCGGTTCGTTGCGCAGGCGACTCACCACGAACCCCCGTCGTCACCATAGCGAATAGCATCAGGATCAAAATTGGTTGGACAAAACGTTTCGGCCCCATAGAGTTCATCCTGATAAACGATTCGAGGTGAAATAAAGATGGCCACTTCGGCTTCTTGTTCGCGTCGTTCAATCCGCTGGAACAGTCGTCCGATGTAGGGGACGTCACCGAGTAGTGGCAGCTTGTTGAGTTGATCGACCTTCTGACGCTGAGTCAGGCCTCCGATCACAATCGTTTGTCCGTCCATCACGTGTACCGAGGTCGAGACGCGTCGGCGATTGATCACGGGAAATTGGTCGTAGGCGTTCGCTTGCGTTTCGTCGCTGCGGATATCCTCGCTGACCTCGGCACGGTCGATGTGGATCGTGACATGCGGAGCGCGGATCTCAGGCGTTAACTCCAGCATGATGCCTGAGTCGACCTTTTGAATGTCTTGTCGGTAGAAGACGCCATCGCCACTCGGCTGGACACTAAAAAAACTTTCCCGGCCAATATGAATCTCGGCCTTCTTGCCGTCTTCGGTCGTGACCCGTGGAGCAGCCCGGATTTTGACATGACCTTCTTGTTCTAATGCGCGAAGCAGGGCGCTGGTGAAACGAAAGTCGTTTAGTTGGGAATTAAATCCCGCTGGACCGTATTGGCCGGCCACACCAAGTCCATCGAGTGCGAACGAACCTGCGTTGGCGCCGTCCAGCTTCATGCCTTGTTGGATATCAAAACCAAAGCGATAGTTGGTCTCGGGACTGTACACGCAAACCAGTGCTTCCAGGACGACTTGTGGTACGACCTTGTCGGTCTCTTCCAGCTCACGCAAAATCTGGTGTGCGGTGATCGGCGGCGCTTCGATCGCCAACTTTCCACCCTGACCCATGATGCGGACAAATTGCAGATGCCGCTCGGGGAGTTGAGATTTCAATGATTCGGGCGTGCGATGTCGAGCTTCGTAAATATAGCGTTCGGCCAGGAACGGAAACAATGCGGACCCCGGCTCGGGTAGGCCCACGTAGTACTCATCGCCGTCCTGACGCCATCGGTATCCTAGTGGCAGCAGAATCTTGCGAAGCGCTCGTTCGAAATTCTCGTCTTCGATCACTGCGGTTACCGATCCACGTACTTGGTCGTCAATGATCACCGACATACCGGCCTGTTCGGCCAGTGATTGGATCGCTTGGTGAACATCGGTTTCGACAAAGGCATCGTTTAGCAGCACCGCGGGTTGCAGCGGCAGAGCGTCCTCGTGATTGGCATTGATCGTTACACCGTCGAAGGCGTCGACTGCCGCATCCCCGTAGCTGACCATCGCCAATGGCGGTGCGTCGTTGGATGCGGTGACGCATTCCGCATGCGAGTCCAATGGCTTTTGACGAAAGCCTTTTGAAATCGTCGGCCCCAGCGATGTGATCCGCGACTTGGGTTCCGGCTGCGAATATCCGACGGGCATCGATTCGATCAATGACTCGGGGTGGTACACACGATTCGCTGCCTTGTTCGGCTTTGGCAGTGTCGCGGCAGGCAAATTGAAAAACGGATCTGCAAAAACCGATTGGCTGTGCAGCTGGATCTCGTTTCGCGTTTTCTGCGTCTGGCATCCGCAGACCGCAATGGCTGCGGCCAGCATGACGATGGCAGTCGGTTGTGCGAAGTTCATTGTACGCACGTCATGGATGTTGCGATGGATGGATCCCACGATTCGAAATGATTAGTTCGCGGTGATGGTGGCATAAACGGTGGTGCAATAGGTTCCCGGCACCAACGTCGCAACTGAGCCGCTGTCCATCGAAACGGTCAACTGCAGCTCGACGTTTCCCGGTCCGGAAGAACTGGCTTGCACTTGAGCCGATAAATCGGGAACAAGATCGGTGATGTTGGATTCGTCAGAAACCACATCAACGGTCCATCCTGCGTCGGTGTCAGAGGAGGCGATCGAGAGATCCAATTGCACGTCCCGGGCAATCAGCGGCAACGTGTTGTGAACAAAACCGGTGATCGTGCCAAAGGTGACCGTGGCACCGTCGCCATCATTGCAAACGGCGGAAAACGTTTGCGGTGCAAACGACTTGATCCCCGCGGTGCCATCGTGATTGAGGCTGATGGGGCCATTCGGAGACAAAATAGAAAGTGCATTTTGCACGTTCACGCAAAAATCAAGCGATGCTGATGTCTGCGCGTTTGTCTGCGATCCGATCCCGATGCTCAGTCCCAATAGGACCAACATCCTCACTGACGTATGCATAAATTTGCCCCTATGCAACCCATTTGGATGACCTCTTGTGCCCGATTGCTACGCTTTTGAGAACCCAGGTTCTACTTAAGGTAGCGAATCTTTCGCCCCTCCGAAGACCGGCACTCTATGGGGATCGGATGTCAGATGCCTGCAACCGCAACATTTTTCAGCAGCTTGAAACAGAACGCTGCATTCATTTGCAGCTGACATTGAGTCATCGGCGGCGTGAAGGCTGCCTGCATCCTAAGTCGCTAATTGGCGGAATCCCGCATCCCCTGCCGCAGCGTGGTTTGCCCCGTTTGGGCGTAGAGCGATGAGTGGTGGGGCATTTTAGGTCTTCGTCTGTAGTGAAAAACTCGATTCCCACGCCTCGAATCTTTATGTCTATACTGTTTCTTTCCTACCCCGATCCCACCACTTGATTGAAGGATGGTTTGATGAACCGAAAACTTCCCGTAAAGCCGACACGCCGTGATTTCTTGTCCACAACCTCCGCAATTGGCGGATCGTTGATCATCATGGGAACCAAAGCCACAGCGGGAATTAAGGGGGCCAATGACCGTGTGCGAATTGCGGTTGCCGGACTGAACGGTCGCGGTCAGAGCCATATCAGCGGATGGATGAAAGCAGACAACGTTGAAATCGCTTATGCCATCGATCCGGCGAAGAGCGTTTTAGAAAAACGTTTGGGGGCGATTGAAAAAAAGGCGAATGGCAAGTTCACAACCAAAGGCGTGGCCGATTTTCGCGAGGCGCTCGATGACAAGTCCCTTGACGCGATCTCGGTTGCCACACCCAATCATTGGCACTCGCTGATCACGATTCGTGCGGCTCAGGCGGGCAAGCATGTCTATGTGGAAAAGCCGATGAGCCACGATGTTGCCGAAGGCCGTGTGGCGGTCGAAGCGCAGAAGAAATACGGCGTCGTGATCCAGCACGGAACGCAGCGCCGCAGTGATGCGGGCGTCGCGGGGCTGCACGAAGCATTGAAGTCGGGCGAGCTGCCACGATTGAAGATTGCGTATGGTTACTGCTGCAAACCACGCGGTGGAATTGGATCCAAGTCACCTGGCACCCCGCCATCGAATTTGAATTGGGATCTTTGGAAGGGGCCCGCCGTGATCGACCAATATCACGCGAATTATCATCCCTACAACTGGCATTGGTTCTGGGAAACCGGCAACGGCGATCTGAACAACCAAGGCACTCACCAATTGGACGTCGCCCGCTGGGCAATCGACGACGATCAAACGCACCCGACCCGCGCGATGGCGATTGGCGGTCGGTTCCAGTGGGACGATCAAGGGGAAACGCCCAACACGATGTTTTCGATGGCGGAATATCCCAACGGGCAAATGGTGTTCTTTAACGTTCGCAATGTGAACTACAAAGATTACAAACGCCAAGTCTATAACGAGTACTACCTCGAAGACGGCAGCGTGATCACGGGCGAGAGTCATTACCAAATCTTGCGTCCCGGTGCATCAAAACCCGAAGGCTTGAAAATATCCAAAGGAAAAGTAACGCCTGGTGGCAATTGGAATTCGTTCATCAGCGCGGTCAGGGCGAATGATCCGAGCATGGCCAATGGCAACGTCTTGGACGCTCATTACGGATGTGTCTTGGGGCACTTGATGAACAACTCGTACCGTTTAGGTCACGAGGTGCCGTTCAGCGCGACCGCAGGCCAATTTGGTGACAACGAGGATGCCACGCAGCACTTCAATAAATTGCACTCGATCATGGCCGATGGAGTGGGAGTATCGGAAAAAGACGCGAAGTACCGTGTCGGTCCTACGTTGACGTTTGATCCCAAGACGGAAACGCACACCGGCGACTTTGCCACCGAGGCCAATCGGCTGCTGAAGAACCCGAGCAACCCTGGATTTGAAATTCCGGAAGTGAGCGAAGTGTAGACGCACCGCCGCCACGGTTCACAAGCCCGAGGTCGCGCAGCGCCACCTCGGGGATGGTCTTTCGTAGTGGGACTCGCCAGAGTTCCTGGTGCTTTGGCGGCGGAGACGGGAATTCTGGCGAATTCCACTACTCGAAAGTCAGCCTGGGCCATTTACGCTTCGTTGTCGTCGTCACCGAAGACGTCGTTGAAGTCCTCTTGGTCGAGGAACTGGATGCCCACGATTTCGGCGTTGTTCACTTCGGCGATAGCGTTGACGCGATCATGCATCGCGGTCAGTTCCGCTTCGTTATTTTTTCCGTCGATGAACAAGCACATCGCAAACTGGCCTTCTTCGTCGGGTTCATCGTAGCTTTCGATCGTTCCGAGCGATTGCGTATCCAGAGCGACCGTCAACGCGTTCAGCTCTTCTAGTGAAGGGGCAAACAGCAAGAACAGCCACGGCAATTCACCGTCGCTTTCGAGTCCCGAATCAGTGTAGTGTCGCAATCGCAAGTGGGCTTCGTCGAGCGACATCCAATCGAAAAAATCATCTTCGTCGATCGGATCGTACGACGTGACGTCGGCGAGTTCCAAGCCGAATTCTTTTGCTAACGCGTCGATTTCGTCCACGCACGCTTTGACTTGTTCGGGCGTGAGCGCTTCGCATCGACGCAGTGCCAAGATCGGACCTGCCATCCGGGTATTGCCTTCTTCGTCGACATGTTCGACTTCTTCTTGGATATCCCAATCGTAGGACTCCGGTGCACGCCGCCCCACTTTTTCCAGTAGCGAAATATCGGATGACTCAATCCCAAACACCCACTCCAGCGGTTCATCGGTCTGGTAGTCGAGTTGGTTGATCATGTGATCGAACAATTCGTCAATGTGTTTGTGAAAATCGGCGTTCGAATCGGTCATGCGATGTTGGTTTGGGTGCAGAGGGAGAGATAGCCAGAATGGTGAGTTTTGCCGTAGCATATCAGAGAATCCTGCTTTCGCGATGGGATCGGAATTCCGCTTCCATTTCATCCCTCCCTGCCGTCCACAGCGAGTCGCCATCGCATGCTGGCTCGGCTGGGTGATCGATCGCGACAGTCATTCATTCGGTTGTAGATGCCGTTTAACGTGCCAATCATGCGCATTGGTCTGTTTGGGTCGCTACAATAGCAAACACGTTTCTCGCGGTTTTGCTAGGCGAGCGTTTCCGTTTCTTTGATGCAGGAGTGATTCAAAATGCGAATCGTTCATAAGTTGCTGTTGGCAACGCTCCTGCCTGCATTGCTGATTTGGGTCGTCGGCATGTATGCGACGCACGTCAGCGAACGCAGTATGCGGCAGGCCATCGAAGCCACCTCGATGACTCGTGCCACGGCGGTGATGGATGAAATTGATCGGATCGTACAGGCTCGCACCGCCGATTGGAAAGCGTATTCGCGGAGTGATCTAGCGCAACAAGTTTTGGTTGCATCCAATCAAGCAATCGAAGCACTCGAAGACCCCGCGGCGACTATCGAGGAGCGAGACCAGGCATGGCGAGAAACACCGCCGGATGAGACATCCCGATTCATGCGTTTGCTGCTGCGAAACCCGCTCTCACGCGATCTACGCCAACGGCTCAACAAGCTAAACGAAGGCAGCGGTTACACGATTTTTGGCGAAGTATTCTTCACAAACCGATTTGGTGTCAACGCGGCCCAAACCAGCCGAACATCGGATTATCGTCAGGACGACGAGACATGGTGGAAACAGGCTTTCGAGCACGACGTCTTTATCGGCGACGTGATGCTTGATGAAAGCGCCGGTGTTTACTCGGTCGACATCTGTTTGCGGGTGGACGACGAGAACGGTAGCCCGCTGGGGGTGTTAAAGGCCGTGATGAACATTCAAGAGGTGTTCAGCGTGATCGATACGCGCGTGGGGCGATACCGCGACGACGAACGATTGGTCTTGTTTACCGCCGAGGGACGCGTGATTCGTGCCAGCAATGACGAAACAAAGCCGTTGTCGGACGGTTCGATTTATTTCAAAGACGTTCAGCTCGACGCCGATCATGCCAACGATGTGTACTATCGCCGTGATGACGAGACTGGTGAAAAGTATCTGTCGGCATTCGCACTTTCGCGAGGTTACGGTGACTTCGAAGGACTTGGATGGATCACGATGGACGAACGCCGTGAATCCGTTGTCTTTGCTCCGGTGAATCGTTTGAGGAATCAAATCATCTGGATTTCGTCGTTGGCGACACTGGCGACCCTTTTGATTGGCGGCGCGACGGCGATTTCGTTCTCCAAACGACTCGGCCAACTCACTGATGCAACGGTGGCGATCGGTCGCGGGGAATTGGACATCACGGTGGCAACCAAAGGGAACGACGAAGTGGCCGAGTTGGCGCGGCACTTCAATCGAATGGGCAGCGAGCTACAGCAAACGCATCATGATTTGACACTTGCACGTGACGCGGCACGTGACGCGAACAAAGCCAAGAGTTCGTTCCTGGCTAACATGAGTCATGAAATTCGTACGCCGATGAACGGCATCATCGGGATGGGCGAATTGTTGGCATCCTCGCAATTGAGCCCTGAACAGCGGGATTATTTGAACATGATCCAGCAGTCAGCTGATTCGCTGCTGCGGCTGCTAAACGACATCCTTGATTTCTCGAAGATTGAAGCAGGGCGTCTGGAACTCGAGGAGATCGAATTCAGTCTGCGAGATTGTATTGAAAAAACCGGGCAAGCATTAGCGATACGGGCTGCGGAAAAAGGCTTGGAGATGGCTTGCCGAATCGCCCCCGATTTGCCCGACACCTTTCTTGGCGATCCTGGTCGGATCCGGCAAATTATTGTCAATCTTGCCGGCAATGCCATCAAGTTTACCCAGCAAGGCGAGGTGGTGGTTGACGTCACTTGTCGATCACGTAGCGAAAACAAGATTCGATTGCATTTTCGCGTGATCGACACTGGCGTCGGCATTCCCGCAGAGAAGCAGACAAAGATCTTCGAAGCCTTTGGGCAAGCCGATGCGTCCACCACCCGCGAATTTGGAGGCACCGGGTTGGGGTTGACCATTTCCTCGCAACTCGTCGCGATGATGAATGGCGAAATTTGGGTGGAAAGTGAAGTCGACAAGGGGACCACGTTCCATTTCACGATCGAATTGACCGTCCAAAATGATTTGGAAAAACAGCATCGCGTCGAAGAGTTGTCGATGCATCCGATGCATGTCCTGATTGTCGATGACAATCGCACCAACCGCCGTATTTTCGAAGAAGTGCTCAAGAGTTGGAACATGGAAACGGTTTCAACCGATGCGGCGCCCCGAGGGGTTAAAGGAGTTGAAACAAGCAGCGTCGTCCGAGCACCCATTCGATCTGGTGCTGCTTGACTACATGATGCCCGAAATGGATGGATTCGGTTTTGCCGAACAGGTCAGAACGGACGAGCGATTGAGAGACACGAAAATTATCATGCTCTCCTCAGCCGCCCAGAGCGGGCATGCCAAGAAATGTCAAGATTTGGGCATTGTTCGCTACATGACCAAACCCGTGGTGCAGTCGGAGCTACTTAACACGATGCTCAGTGTTGTTGAAGGGCCCAGCCAAGCGGAGAACGAGAACAACGGCGAACCCGCAGCTGAGGATTTGGAATTGGATGCGGATACCCCCGTGCTGAACATCCTGCTTGCCGAAGACGGCTTGGTGAATCAGCGAGTCGCGATGGGATTTTTAAAACCAAGAGGGCACAACGTTGTCATTGCCGAGGATGGCAAGCAAGCGGTCCAAGCGTGGGAAAATGGCTCTTTCGATCTGATCTTGATGGACGTACAGATGCCTGAGATGGATGGCATCGAAGCCACCGAATGGATTCGCGAAAAAGAGCGAGCCAGCGGCGAGCATATCCCGATCATTGCGATGACGGCCAACGCGATGAAAGGAGACCGCCAACGCTGTCTCGACGCAGGCATGAACGATTACGTGTCCAAGCCGGTCCAACCCGATTCGCTGTTCGAAGTGATCGAGCAGTGCATATCGAAGCGGGATGTCGAAAAACGCTAGGCGAACGTCCTGGAATAAGTTCGTCGTTAGAGTTTTGTTGCAAGTCGTTGTGGAAGAAGTGTCTTCGCCGTAGTGGACGAGGTTACGAGTCCCGTGATGCCACAAAGTCGTGGGGACTTGTGCCCTCGTCCACTACCTTGAGAGTTGCGGGGACTCATTGCCTTCGGAGAAGATTTGAAACGCCGAAGTTATTTCCGAGCGTTTACCTAATAGCAGCGTCTTTGTTGCTGCAACCGGAGGCAAGCCGCTCGCGGCAACGAGAGCAAGCGGTATCTGGATCGCTATTTAGTTGCCGGAGTTAGAAACGGGCGTTGCCATAAATGGATTGGTTCGCTCGACGCCCATCGGATCTCGGTTTTCGAGGGTATCATTGTTGACGGTAAAGGCAAACAGTGGAGTTTGGAACGCGTCTTCGTAGATGTGTCGTACCGTCCAACCGTTGTCGGAAGCCGCTTTGGCGGTGGGGTTCTTCTTGGCCAATGCGATGCCTGCCTCGCGCATGCGTTCACGATTAACGTGACGAAATTTGTTTGCGCCTTCGCGGCTGATCACGTACCAGAAATCGACTGAGTCGACGGCAGGGTCGA
The DNA here is from genome assembly GCF_000346295.1 of Rhodopirellula maiorica SM1. Lineage (GTDB taxonomy): Bacteria > Planctomycetota > Planctomycetia > Pirellulales > Pirellulaceae > Novipirellula > Novipirellula maiorica. Next base: position 14,900 of record NZ_ANOG01000281.1, read on the forward strand.
CCACCACCTTCTGCAGCATGGTGTATTCGTCCACGATCACGGGACATTCGGTATTCGCGTTGGCCAGCGTTTCCCGCATATCTTGCTTGAGGCCGAACTGATCACAGCCCGATGCCATTGCCAAGGTAACAACGACTAGACTGACGAAAAAAACGTTTTGGGGGGGCGAGTCGACATGCGGAGGGACCGTTACGAATCATTGGGTTCACCAACAACCGACGTTGGCGTTCAAAAGGAACCTAGGTCGGTTTGCCGCGTCTCGCAAACGATCCAAATCGAAACGGGGTGCTCGATGAGAAACCGATCCTCACAACCGGCAATACCGTTTCGACCGTCTAACAAACGTCGTCGAGATAAAACTTGCGAGTTTCGCCCGTTTGATTGGCTTGCCACAGCATTTTCGATTCGACGTCCAGACAGCTGAGCCATCCGGTGTCATACACCCGAGTGTCAATGCAAATCGCATTGTCGGTTCGTGTGGGAAGTCCCGATTTCTGAGAGGTATGGCCACACACCACGATCTTGCCCGAAATGTGACGCGGTTTGGAGCTGAACTTCTCCCAATACAAGACGTGATCCTCCAGTTCGTTCATCGGCACCTGGGGGGAGTAGTTGGCGTGCACGAAAATGTGATGCTCGGATTCGTAGTAGGGCAGAACGCGATCGGTAATAAAATCCCAGTGGGATCGCGGCACCATTTGCAATGTATCGGCATCCGCTTTGCCGTTGGATGCGTACGAGCACAATGCTTCGTAACCGCCGAAACCTAGCCAGCGGTCGTATTGATCTTTATTGCGACGCGCTTGCGCCATCATCAGGTCGTGATTGCCTCGCAGCGGAAAAAGCTTGTGCGTTTTGTCTTTGCTAATCAACCAATCCAGCACGCGGCGAGAATCACGACCGCGGTCAACGTAGTCCCCTAGGGTGACAACGGTGTCGTCGGGAGTGATCTCGACAAATGTCTCGAGTGTAACGAGTGCCTTATAGCATCCATGAATATCGCCGATGGCAAGTAATCGCGGCATTTTTGTTACTCCCTTGGTTTATCATCCAGCCAGCGTCGCAAACAAGCCAGCGTCGCACACAAATTGGCAAACAGTTTGCAGATTGGCAAACGGTGTGCCTTTTTGCTTTGAAAAGTCTGTCCCCCCACAAAGGATGGGAACTGTGCATTCGGTTTGGCGAAAATTACAAGGCTGATCGCTGTTGGAGGCCTGATTGCTGCTGGCGGCTAGGGAAAATCGTCGACCCTACCGCCTTTTTACTAATTTATGTCACTCCAAACCTAATTGTCACGGCCCTTTTATCGTTCCCAGGGCGCTTGGAGTTAAGATTCTTGGTATTCTGTTAACATAAATTGAGGCGGACGGCTCTTGTCGTCAAATCACGCCATGATTGACTACCCCTTCCAGAAGTAAGGATGTTGCATGTCCGCAGACGCCGCGGCAAATCAGAACGGGATCAGCGAAGCTGACTCGAAACGATTGCATGAAGCTCGCAAGCGAATCATTGAACAATTGGGCAAAATCATCGTCGGCCAGGAAACGGTCATCGACGAAATCATGATCTGTCTGTTTAGCCGAGGACACTGCATGCTCGGAGGGGGTCCCGGGGCTAGCCAAAACGCTGATGATCAGCACGTTGGCTCAATCCTTGGACCTTTCATTCAGCCGGATCCAGTTCACGCCTGATTTGATGCCCGCCGACGTGACGGGAACCGAGATTATCGAAGAGGACCGCTCGTCCGGAAAACGCGATTTTCGCTTTATGGAAGGTCCGCTGTTTGCCAACGTGGTGTTGGCAGACGAAATCAACCGGACGCCCCCGAAAACGCAAGCCGCACTGCTCGAAGCGATGCAGGAGCGTCAAGTCACCGTGGGACGCAATCGGCACATGTTGTCTGATCCGTTCTTCGTCTTGGCGACTCAGAACCCGATCGAACAAGAGGGAACGTATCCGCTTCCCGAGGCACAGCAAGACCGGTTCATGTTCAAGGTCTATGTCGAATACCCGAGCTTTGACGAAGAATTCGAAGTGGCTCGCCGAACGACGGGGAAAGCGGCGGAGAAGGTCGAAGCGGTGTTGGGCGCTGAAGAAATTCTGCGACTGCAGGAATTGGTTCGCCAAGTTCCGGTCAGCGACCATGTCGTCCGCTATGCTCTCTCGCTGGTGCGTCAAACTCGCGTGGGCGGCGAAGGGGTCCCCGATTTTGTTGACGAATTGGTCGGTTGGGGAGCTGGTCCGCGAGCGGTCCAGTTCTTGATCCTCGGCGGCAAGGCACGAGCGCTTTTGGAAGGACGCTTTCATGTGCAGATCGAAGACATCCAATACTTGGCCAAACCGGTGTTACGTCACCGCATGGTCGTCAACTTTGCCGCCGAAAGCGACGGAGTGACCAGCGACGACGTGATCCAGCGTATTATTGCCGCGACGCCAACGACCGAGGACGAACTTTCCCGCGATGCCCGATTCCAAAAAATATTTGCGTCCTGAGGTTACCGCTCGGATTCGTCGACTCGAATTGACGGCCCGCCGAGTGGTCGAAGGATTTTTATCGGGAATGCATCGGAGTCCGTACTTTGGACAATCGATCGAATTCCTGCAGCACCGCCAATACACTCGAGGCGACGAGATTCGTCACATCGATTGGAAGGTGTATGCGCGTCAAGATCGGCTGCACATCAAACAGTACGAAGAGGAAACGAATCTTCGGCTCACGCTGCTTGTCGACCGCTCGGCCAGTATGGCGTACGGCGATGGCGAATCGAACAAGTTTGATTATTCGGCATCGATCGCTGCTTCGTTGGCGTACCTCGCACTGCGTCAAAAGGATGCCACGGGGCTGGTCACCTTCGATACGAAAGTGCGATCGACGGTGCCGGCGAAAAGCAACCAACAACAATTGAATCGGATCTTAGCGACGCTCGATTCGGTTGGCGCCGATGGTCGCACCGATTTGGTGTCGGTGGCCAAAGAGATTTCGCAAGGCATTCCGCGTCGCGGTTTGGTGGTGATCATCTCGGATTTGCTCGGCGTCGATTCGCTGCTAGAAGGTTTGCGTTTGCTTCGCCAACGCGGGCATGACGTGGCGATGTTCCATGTGCTGCACGACCATGAAATTGATTTTGAATTCAATGGAGCCACTCGTTTTGAAGGCCTCGAAAGCGAAGACTTCTTAAACTGTAATCCGCGTGCACTGCGTGAAGGTTACTTGGCCGCATTAGACGAATTTTTGACGAGCACCAAGAAAGCTTGTGGGCGTTTATCGATTGACTATCTGCAAGTCCGCACCAGTGAACCGCTCGATGCGGTGTTGGCCAAATTCCTGGCCGCCCGACAATCGCTTCCGAAATTGAAACGATAGACTCCACGCAAACGATTCGCAGCAGCGAAAACGTGACGCTGTTGCTGAAATCCTGAACTTTTACCTTTCACTCTTCTGACGTCGAACTTCCCTTGTTTCTTTATCCCGCATTAACGATCGGCTTTTTGTTTGTCGCGGTGCCATTGTTGGTCCACCTGATCAACATGCTACGGCATCGACGACAAAAATGGGCTGCCATGGATTTTTTGCTCGCGAGTTACCGCAAGCAGAAAAAGTGGATTCGACTGCGACAACTGCTGTTGTTGTTGTCCCGTTTGGCTGTGGCCGCCGTCTTGATCGCAATGCTGTGCGGATGGAACGGTGGCGGGCAAATGCTCGGCATGTTGGGCGGAACCACCACCCACCACGTTGTGATTTTGGATGACAGCTATTCGATGGGCGATGCGTCCGGTGGGACTACCCCTTACACGCGTGCACTCGAGGCGTTACAGAAGTTGGCACGTCGATTGGCCACCGACGACGGAAACCATCAATTGACGGTGATGCGATCAAGCCGGGCAGCATTGACGCTACGAGGCGGCAGTGAATCGGGTGACTCTGCAGCTGATTTGTCCGCACAAACAGTGACATCCGATTCACGATTGATTAGCCGAGTGATGTCGACATCCGCATCGTCGCTGCTGACCGATTTAGTGCCGGCGTTGGATTTGGCGACCGAGCTGATTCAATCGACTCCGGCGGACCGAAAGGTATTGTACATCGCCAGCGATTTCCGTGATCGTGATTGGGCGACGCCTCAGCGGTTGGCCGAAGCGATGCGTGCGATTTCTGGTGACGACGTATCGATTCGGATGATCGATTGTGCGATCGGAAGTGCTGCTAATTTATCGGTCGTCGATGTCTCACCCGCCCAAGATGTTTGGGTCGCCGGAGTGCCGGTGGTGATCAACGCCAAAATTCGCAACAACGGCCCCAGCGATGTCAACAACGTTTCTCTGGACAGCCGGGTTTATCACTATCCCAGCGAAGTCACTCAGCCGGATCCAACCTTGGTGACCAGCGGACGCGTTGAATCGCTTCCCGCATCGGTGATCGAATCGTTACCAGCGGGCCAGGAAGTGACCGTGACGTTCCAAGTTTTTATTGCTGAACAGGGAGTTCATGCGATCGAAGTTTCGCTGCCCGAGGACGCGTTGTCGATCGACAACAAACGGACCTGCACCTTGCCGCTTTCGGATGCGGAAAAAGTATTGATCATCGACGCCGACCCCGAAGCACGTGGTGCCTACCACGTTGCATCGGTGTTGGACCCTGGAAGTCAAGTTCGCATCGGTGCGATTCCCGATGTCCAGCCGCCCGCGTTTTTGCGATCAGCGACGCTGGAGACCTTTGCCGCCTATCGAGCGGTCTATCTGGTCAATATTCCTGAAATCAACGAAAATGTCGCCGATGCGTTGGACCGTTATGTTCGCCGTGGCGGCGGTGTGATGTGGTTCCTTGGCGATGACATCCAGCGTGATTCTTACAATCGCAATCTGTTGGCTGCTGGCCGACAACTATTGCCGATGCCGTTGGGCGAATCCAAGCCGGTGGCACCTTCGGACGAGGGAACGACTGCGGATGTGGTATTCGGAGATTCGCCTGAGTTACTGGCGCCACTAAAAACGGCAGGCGACGCGGCATTGTCACTGATCGGATTGTCACGATCATGGACGCTCGAAGTCCCGGGAATCGAGGCCACCGATGATCCCAACCGGCCTCGCGTGAAAACGGTCTTGAAGCGTCGCGACGGCAATGCATTTGTGACTCAGCATGACGTCGATCGCGGACGCGTGATCACCGTACTTAGCGGCATCGACGGCCAATGGACCAATTGGCCGGGTGACCCTACGTTTGTGGTCTTTCTGTTACAAGCCAACGCGGATCTATGGAGCGGAGCGGCGCCGCCGACTCGCCGTTTTATCGACGAACCGGTCGAGCGAACCATCGCTCTGGATCAATACGCTCCGCAGGTGATGTATTTGCCGGCCACCGATCAGCCGCCGCGGGTTCCCGTCGAAATGGTTGCCGAACCGATCGACACCGATGCCAGCACCGAAACACTTGCCGAAGTGGTGTTGGATCCGACGGAGATGGTGATCGCGGGCGAATCCAACGTCAGCGATATTTTGCAGCCGGGCATTTCGGAGTGGGCATTTACGCAAACCGATGGACGTCGCCGAATCATTCCGGTCGCGTCGGTGATTCGCAGCGGCGAAGGCAATTTGAAGCGTGCCGACGCCGCCGTCATTCAACAAAACCTATTGCCAGTGGACGTGCGATTTTTGAGTAGCGAAGCATGGAATGCTGAAAACCAGACGGCCGGAAGCTCGAAGTTAACTTTGTTTCTATTGGGATTGTTGGGGTTGTTGTTGGCGGCCGAACAAGCCTTGGCTTATTGGGCTAGTTACCACACATCGTCCACCGCATTGGGTGGCGGCAAACGTCCGGCGAGTCATCTCGGAGCCTTTTCATTGCGAGGTGCTCGATGAACGAAACCACAAACGCGAGCGTGAACCAAGCGATTTCCGATGCGGGATCAATCGCCGCCGACCACGACACACAGCAAATTGTTTACGAATTCGCCAGAGCGACGACGCTAGAAGGTTGGTGGTCGTGGGCGCTGTTGATTGCCGCGATCATCGCAATCTTGTTTGTTTGCATCCGACTGTATCGGCGTGATACAAGCGAGTTGTCGGTGGTCACAAGACGAACGTTGATCGGATTGCGGTTGGTGACCATCGCCGCGCTCATTTTCTTTTTCTTTGATCTGCACCGACGAACCGAACGGATGGTGACTCGGCCAAGCGAAGTGACGATTCTGGTCGATACCAGCCAAAGTATGTCGTTGCCAGTCGGATCGATGGCCGGTACCGAGAGCCGCGCCGAGAGGACAGCGCGTTTGTTGAGCGAATCAAATCTGCTGGAGAAACTTGAAACAGAACATCGCGTCAGTATTTATTCGTTCGACCAAACCAGTGCCCCCAAGTTGTTGGAGTCACGAGGTGGACCTGCGGTCGCCAATCCAGACGATTCCGCATCAGCACCGACACGTGCTCCGGTGTCCAAATGGGCAACCACCGGAGCCCTGTTGGTGGGGCTGGGGATCGTACTGTCGGTGCTATCGCTGCTATTCGGAGTGGCGGGTCGTGTGGAGCTTGTCGGATGGTGTGTGGGCGGGTCCGCGTTGTCGTTTGCATTGGGCATTGCCACTCTGGGCAGCGTGTACGCGATCAACACGCAGCGAAGTTTATCGCAAATTTTGGGGGTCGAGCCGACGGCGATCGAACCGGTTGTCGAAGATGAGCCGGTGGTGGATGAGGCGACGAAACCGCTTCGTGTTTCGGATTGGGCCAAAGAGCTCGCAGCCACCGGAGCGCAAAGCCGGATTGGCGACGCGCTTCGCAGCGTTTTGACGGACCATGATCCGTCGACATTGGCCGGTGTGGTCGTGTTGACCGACGGCCAAAACAATGGCGGAGTTGGATTGACCGCGGCAATCGCCACTGCCACCCGAAGCGAAGTCGCGGTGTTCCCGGTCGGTTTGGGAAGCAGCAGTGCACCGACAAACGTTCGCGTCGTGGATCTCGATGCACCACGCCGCGTCTATCCTGGTGACAAATTTGCCATCACTGCGATGTTGCAAGCCAGCGGCCCGAAAGAACTCGAAGTTGACGTTCAGTTGCTCGACAAACTTGACGATGACGACGCGGGAACCAACGAATCGGATCCGACCGCGAATTTGGGCGAGGTCATCGACAGCAAGAAAATCAAAGTGGCCAGCGATGGCACGCTATCGGCGATCCGTTTTGAAATGGAACCGGAATCGGTCGGTCGTCGTCGTTTAGCGGTTCGCGTCGTCGCGCCGAAAGAAGATCAAAACAAACGCGACGATGCTCGCGACGCGCGTTACGAAGTCGTTGCCAAAAAACTGCGAGTACTGGCGATTGCCGGTGGTCCGACTCGCGAATACCGCTTCGTTCGTAACTTGTTGTTCCGCGACAAATCGATCGAGCTTGATGTTTGGCTGCAAACCGGCCGTCCGGGGATGAGCCAGGATGCCGATCAAGTGTTGCAAGAATTCCCCTCGCGACCCGAAGACTTGTTTCAATACGATACAATCATGGTGTTCGATCCTGATTGGACCGCGATCTCGGGTGAATCACTTGATTTGATGGATCGTTGGATCAGCCAGCAAGCAGGCGGTTTGATCATCGTCGCTGGCCCGGTTTACCATCCGCAGTGGACTCGATTACGGACCGACCCACGAGTCAGCCGCATCTCGGGTTTTTTCCCGGTGAACTTGTCCACTCGTGGTGCGCTGCTAAGCGGCGGACGGCAAGGTGGCGATAACCCGTGGCCATTAGACTTTACCCCCGAGGCCCGTCGTGCCGAGTTTCTGTGGATCGCCGAAGACCCCGCCGAAAGCTTTGAAATCTGGGAACAATTCGGAGGCGTTTACGACTTTGTGGGCGTCAAAAGTGCAAAGCCGGGTGCCAAGGTCTATGCAAATTTCTCGGACCCGACGACCGAAATTGGGGGCACGAAACCGGTCTACTTGGCGTCTCATTTTTACGGAGCCGGACGGGTTTATTTCCAAGGCAGTGGCGAAATATGGCGACTTCGCGGTGAGAGCGACGCCTATTTCGACAGCTACTACACCAAGCTGGTCCGCTGGGTCAGCGAGGGACGATTGATGCGTGACAGCACCCGTGGTGTGTTGCTGGTCGACTCGTCGCGAGTGATGGTGGGCGAGACGATTACGGTACGTGCGATTTTGACCGATGACCAATTCGAGCCGCTGAACGTTCCTGAGGTCAATGCTAAGTTACTCGCCCCGAGTGGCGGCATCGATGACATCAAATTGTTGCCGTTAAAGGGAGAGCCGCGACCGGGAACCTATGGCGGTCGCTTCGTCGTGCGTGAGGCCGGCAGTTACGAATTGCGTCTGACGCTGGGCGATGCACTCGAAGAGCAAGTGCTGCGTCAAAGCGTGCAAGTCCGTTTGCCGACGGTCGAACTAGAGCGTCCCCGACGCAACGATGATGAACTGAAACAACTTGCCGATATGACAGGCGGCACCTATTCACCGATGGGCGAACAAACGGACCTGCAATCGCTTGCCGGTTCGCTAACTTCGCTTTTAAAACCGCAACCTCAAACCACCGTTCTGCCGGGCACGCCGGACATCGATTTTAACCGTCGTCGCAACATCGTGTTGATGTGGCTGATCGCGACCATGTTGACGATGGAATGGGTTACCCGGCGTTTGCACCGATTGGCTTAGATGGGCACACAACTTTCACTTGATCCGAAACTACGTCAGCTGATCGATTCGCTCCGCCAGCGAATCCGTCGGTATGTCGTCGTGGATTCACTGTTGGCGATCGTTTCCGTGGTGTTGGCCGCGTTTTGGATCGGATTGGCGTTAGACTACGGTCCTGTCTTGATGGGCGGCACTGAAATGCCGCCACTGGCACGATTGATTCTGTTGATCGTGGTGGCCGCAATCGTGCTGGTAATTGTGGTGCGGTTGCTGATCGGCCGTTTGCGGCGACCGCTGCCTGATGACAGTTTGGCTTTGTTGTTAGAGCGTCAACACCCGCACCTCGGTGGCCGCTTGGTGACCACGGTCCAATTGAACCAATCCGGTCGTGGACACGATTCGCACGCCACAGAACTTTTGAAACAAGTCCACATGCAAGCGACGCAGGCGGTCGACAACGTTGACACGTCGCGTGTGTTTTCTTGGCAACCGATCGTGCGCAAATCAATGATCGTCGCGCCGTTGTTGCTCGCATCGCTGTTATTGTTAATTTTCAGTCCCGCTGCGTTTGGTCGTGCCGCCGGACGTTTAACGCTGCTGTCGAACGATCCATGGCCGCGACGGGCAAATCTAGAGATGGTCGGGGTTGAATTGCCCGTGATCACCGCCACCGACGAAGAAGCCTTGGCGCCCGAGCTTGTCGAATTCGAGGACCATGTGATCCGGTTGCCGCGTGGCAGTAGCGGGACGCTTCGCATTCGCGCCAAAGCCGAAGACGCCGAAGTCCCTGTGGTCTGTACCGTCTATTATCGCAGCGACGATGGAACTCGTGGGCAATCCAATATGCGTCGTATTGGACGTGTGGTCGATGGTTACCAGTCCTTTGTTTTGGACGGGCCGCCGCTTGAAGGTCTGAGCGATTCGATCTCGCTCAGCGTGCGAGGACTTGACGCACGGTTGGATGATTATCGTATCGAAGCGGTTACGCCACCCGCGATCACCAGCATGAATGTCGCGGTGCGTTATCCCGATTACCTGCGTCCCGAAGGGGCATCGGAATTCGATTTGCAGACAAGTTATCAAGCCGGATTGCGGTTGCGCGAGGGGAGTGATGTCGTGCTGACGGCGACCAGCAGTGTTCCACTCGGTGATACCGACGTGGTACTCCGAAACGATGCCGGCGAATTTCAACGCGTCGAGTTGGTCCCCAGCGAAGATCGTCGCCAGGGAAAAATTGTGCTCGACAACTTTACCGCATCAACAGCCGTTCGAATGGTGCCGCGAGATCAACAGGGGATCTCGGCGCAATCGCCGTATCGTTACTTTCTAGGCGTCGTTACCGACGAAGCGCCCGAAGTGCAGATGCGGTTAAAAGGTATCGGCACCGCGGTCACCGCCATCGCCAAGATTCCGTTGGAAGTGGTGGCGAAAGATGATTATGGAATCGAATCGCTCGCAGTCTCGGTGACGCAATCGGACGACCAGGATGAAGGCCGAGCGAATGCGGAAAAGGCGAAATCCGACGCCGCAGCAAAAACTTCCGATGAAACCAACGGAGTTGATTTGCCACTGAAATGGGACCGTGACGGAAACGCGAAAACCGAAATCGATTTGCGTGATTTGGTTGCGGAGCAGCGAATGCCTGAATTGGTTCCCGGCGGTGTGATCCATGTCTTTGCTGAGGCTCGCGATGGCTACGATCTTGGTCAAACGCACCTCACTCGTAGTGAGTTGTATCGTTTAGAGATCGTTACGCCTGAGAAGCTTTTGGCCTTATTGGAACGCCGCGAATTAGGGCTGCGGACGCGATTGGAACAAACCATTGACGAAACGCGGAATCTGCGAGATACGCTCGATTTGCTTCGCCGCAAAGGCTTTGACGCTGCCGCGGACGAGCCGAGCGAAGAGGGGGATGTGACCCGTACCGCACAGGTCCGACTGCTGAGAGTCCAACAAACCGGGCTGCAAACCAGTAAAACGACTGAGGAATTGACCGGGATTGCCGCCTCCTTGGACGACTTGTTGCAAGAGATGATCAATAACCGCGTCGATTCGGCGGATCGTCGCGAACGGATCGGCGTTGGGGTACGAGATCCCTTGAAAAGCATCGTCTCAGGTCCGCTGCAGCGATTGAAAGACCAGATTCGAGCGATCGAACAAAGTGTCGACGACCCCGCCGCAGCGTCTGCGAAAACGAAGGAAGCCGTCCAAACGGCCGAAGACGTTTTGCTGCAATTGACTGCCGTGCTCGAAAAAATGCTTGATCTGGAAAGCTATAATGAAATCCTAGATATGGTGCGAGAGTTGATCGATGACCAAAACGAGCTGCTCGACGAAACCAAAGCGGAACAGAAAAAACGCGTGTTAGACCTGTTCAAATAGCGATCGCTGCAGCTGTCAAAAATTGCATGACGGCGTTGCCGCAACACGACCAATCCGAGTGATCGAATCATGATTCAACCAACGACCCTGAGAAACCTGACGCTTGCTTTCGGACTCGGGTTGCTGCTCAGCGGCTTTATGGCAACCCAATTTGCTGCTGCTCAGGAAGCGAATCTACCCGAGCGGCAAACCGGTGTTGCGTCGCGTTATGAGCGACTCGAAGAATTGCTTCTGCGGCTGGCAGAGATGGAGGCCGCGGAAAACCCCGAGCGTGCGGCGTTATTGCGACGCGCGGCGCGTCAATCTCGTGACCAATTTGTGCTCAGCCAACTGCGGGATGCCACCGAGGCACTGCAAAACCACGGTTCCAAGAGGCAGTCGACAAGCAAAAAGGAGCTGCCGAAGGACTCCAAGGATTGTTGCAGCTGTTGATGAGCGAGGATCGATCGAAGCGAATCCGCGATGAAAAACAGCGTGTTGCCAATCTGATCAAAGACTTGAAACGCGTCGAGCGTGCTGAGCGAAGCACTCGGGCGCGGAATGAAAACGGCGCCGACCTGGATGAGGTTCAAGCTGAACAGGAAGCGATTACCAAACGCAGCGAAGCGCTGCAGGCAGAATTGTCCGAAAAAGATGCCGAAGAAGGGGCAGACGAAGGCAAGCCGGACGATGGCAAAGCGGACGACGGGGACGAAGACCAGCAAGAAAAAGGGGGCGAGAAATCTGACAAACCTGGCGAGGAATCGGAATCATCCCCTGATTCAAAGGATCCGAAATCAGGGGACTCAAAGTCAGACGACGCGAAGTCCGAAAAAGGGGACGGCATGGACCCCCAAGATCCAAGCGATCAAAAGCCAAGTGATCAGAAGCCGGGCGATCAAAAGCCGGGCGAGTCCGGCGATCCCTCCGAGAACAAGCCGAGCGAATCGGATTCACCCAAACCCTCGGACGCAAAACCATCAGACGCCAAGCCCTCCGATGCAAAACCATCGGATTCCAAACCCAGTGGCGATTCATCACAGTCGCCGCCCAGTGGTGATTCTCCGCCCGAACCCTCGGATTCGCCCCAAGATCAATCGCAATCGCCTCAGAGCCCTCAGCAACAAGCCGAGCAGCAGCTGCAGAAAGCGATTGAAAAGATGAAGGAAGCGGAAAAGGAGCTCGAACAGAACAAACGAGCCGACGCGACGGAGAAGCAGCGTGAAGCCGAGGACAATCTGCGTGAGGCGATCGATCGGCTCGAACGGATTCTGCGTCAACTGCGCGAAGAAGAGATGCAACGCGAGCTGGCGAAGCTGGAAAGTCGGCTGCGACGGATGGCTGCGATGCAGTCCAAGGTATTGGATGACACGATTGCACTGGCGGCGACCCCGAAATCCCAGCGTAACCGTCAAACCGATCTAAAAGCGGGTGATTTGGCGTTTGAAGAGAAAAAAATTACGCTCGAAGCCGACCGTGCGATGCTATTACTACGGGAAGAAGGATCGAGTGTCGCGTTCCCCGAAGTGGTTTCTCAGATCCGCCTTGACACCACTCACGTGGCCGAACGGCTTGGTGAGACTAAAATAGACGCAGTCACCCAAGGGATCCAACAAGACATATTAGCGGCCCTTGAGGAGATGATTGCCGCCACTCAAAAGGCTCAGCGCGATCTAGAAAAGAAGAAGCAGCAACAACAGGGGCAACCTCAGCAGGGGGGAAAGCAGGAGCAACCCCTCGTCGAAGCACTGGCCGAATTAAAATTGATCCGTACGATGGAAACACGGATAAAAACAACGACATCCCGTTACGCGGGGTTGTTAGAATCAAACGAATCAACGGCAGAAGAGACATTGCCCTTGCTTCAGGACTTGTCCGAACGTCAAAATCGGTTGTATCAAATCACTCGTGACTTGGTGCTCGAACGCAATCAATAAAACTGCGAGGTTGTCTGTGGGTTACACCAACGCTTCTCAAAGAGCCCTTCATCAAACCGCGTCTGACCACCACAGACCGTCGGCGATGGAAGTGTCCGAGTCAAACCACCATGCGGTTTACCGCTGGTTGATCGCATTTTTTGTCTGGGGCTCGATGGCGATTTTCGCGTCGATGGTGATCGGTGCGGATGCGTTGGAGCGTCAAGCAAGTTGGCAGGCCTACAATGTCGACGAGATGTCGCAGATGCTTCGATCGTCATTGGATGAACTGGGGGTGATTCCCGACCGGATGGATCAAGCATCGGAGGAATTTGTATCGGCGATCGAAAAGAACGACGCTGATTCGCTCGATGCCTTCGTCGCGGTGATTCGTGGTATCGCACCGACTGTGGAAAACTTGGTCAGCTCGACCCAGCGAAGCCTTGCCGCCGCCAGTGCCAGTGTCGACCCGAACACGCCCACCTACGGCGAAATTGAATCGTTGCCCAAGACGATGCGGATGAGTGTTCGCACATGGTTGGGCCGCGAATTGGTTCGCAACCGACTCTATGACGAAGCGCTGCCAGTGATCGCCGAAGTCGATCCGACGGAATCCATCGATCCTGCTGCGGTGCTGTTCTATCGTGGTGCTTGCTATCACGCGCTGCTGATGAAAAAGGAAGCGTTGGCTGATTTGCGTCGCTTGCTTGAAAACGAAGATGATTGCCCGATCCGGTTTTCGCGAACCGCAACAATGATGGTTTCCGACATCAAACCGCTGAAAGAAGATTCGCTTGATGAAATCTCTCGCATCATGACCGATGTGACTCGTCGTTTGGATCTAGGACGCAGCGATGAACAGGTTGAGAAGCGTGAGCAAGAGATCATCGACAAGTTGACAAAGCTGATCGACAAGATCGAAGAGCAGCAACAACAGCAGCAACAGCAACAACAATCCAGTGGCGGTCAAGGAGGCCAGGGAGGCCAAGGTGCTCCGATGGCCGATAGCCAAGCGGGTGGCGCCAGCGGCAATGGCGATGTCGATCGAAAGAAGATCAAAGACCGCGACGGATGGGGAAATCTGCCGCCTGCCGAACGCAACGAGGCGCTGCAACAAATCAGCCGCGATTTGCCCACGCACTATCGCGAAGCCATCGAAGCCTATTTCCGCAAACTAGCCACCGAAGGCCAGTGAGCGGACGGCGTCTACATTCACCTCCCTCTTGGGGAGGTCAGAGTCGGCGGTAGCCGTCTCTGGGTGGGGCTCGCGGTGTTGGAAATGGAACG
>NZ_ANOG01000282.1 GCF_000346295.1 Rhodopirellula maiorica SM1
ACGCCGGGGACAAAAGCTGTATCAACCGGATCGCCGAGGCACGCACGATCTGCGATTCGTTTGCCAACCCCTTCGTGGGCGTTGCGGTCGACGTCTATCATGTTTGGTGGGATCCGGATCTGAGTCGCGAAATCAAGTTAATCGGCGAAGCGGGGCGTTTGTTCGGTTTTCACGTCTGTGATTGGCGAGTTCCGACACGCGACTTGTTAACCGACCGCGCTTTGATGGGCGACGGCTGCATCGACGTTCGAGGTATTCGAGCGGAGGTCGAGGCCGCAGGATTCGAGGGCTGGATCGAAGTCGAAATCTTTTCCGAAGAGCACTGGGCTAGCGACCAAGGAAACTATCTGGACAAGATCATTGAGCGTTACGAAACTCATTCGTAATAGAAATCGCAGTGAAGCGCCAGCGAATTTCGTACTAATCCTATGGATTGGTAGCGGAGCGGCGCAAGCCGCCCGGTCTAAACCGAACGTTTCACTCGCCTCAACCGGACGGCTCGCGCCGTGCCGCTACCAAAGTAAATGCTCAAGTAGTGGGATTCGCCAGAATTCCCATTTTTGCTGTTGAAACACCAGGAACCCTGGCGAGTCCCACTACCAAAGTGGATGTAATTCGTCCGTGCCGTAATTAAGTTGTGGAAGTCACGAATTTCCGACCGGGCTTGTCCCGGCGGGATAACAACTGGCAACTACGATTGTCCTATCCGAATCTTCCTGAGCTTGCCCCGCGAAACGCCGGAGGCGTGTCGCGGGGCAAACTCAGAGGCATCGGGGGGCTTTGTTGGGTAGCTGCCAGTTGTCGCTCCGACCGGGACAAGCCCGGCGGAAGCCAGGGGAACCAGACGTTCAGAATTTTAAAATCGCGGGCTCCTCGTCGGTAGAAAGTTACTGCCGGCTACGCCGGAGGTTAGACTCTCCCCCAATATCCGGCATCCTCTTCTCATATCAGCGTTCTGGCCTTAAGAGCCATCTCGCACCTTTTCGGCGTAACGTGTTGTTCACTTTGACGACACTCTTGTAGCGTCTTGGATCCACACGTTAATCTCGTCGTGCCGATAACCCGGGTGTTTCCGCTTGTGCGCGTTTTGTACCGCTTAGGCAAAATCTTCCATCCCGCACAGGGGGCAGCCGATACCCGGTGATAGAAATCGGCGTTGGCACCTTTGACACGAACTGTCTCCGCCCGGCCCCTCCCGATCGCTCCCTTCCCACCCTTGTGAGTCAAATCGTGCCCATCCTGTTGATGATCAACCTGAAAGGCGGTGTTGGCAAAACTGCCTCGACTGTCGCCATTGCCGAAACATTTGCCGAACAGGGGCAGCGCGTGCTCGTCATTGACGCGGATCATCAAAGCATGGCCGGCGAACTGTTAGTCGGTCAGTCTCGCATGCTGATGGCCGAGCGGACAAAGAAAACACTGCACGATATGTTTCTGGCAATGGCTGATGTCAATTTCGACGCAGTTGAATTGCCAAAATTTGCATTGCCCAACGCATCGTCAGTGCAGACAGCGACTGACAATCTGTCCGTGGTTCCGTGCTCGTTTCGCATCGACGACTTTTCGAGCAACGTGGCACGCTCACGCCGGATTTGCCGCTCCTACGCAACCGAACGCGGGTTGCAAACCTATCTCGCACGACAAATGCGAAAAGTAGAACGCTGGCTTAGCACCCACTACGATATCGTGCTTGTCGATTGCCCTCCAAGCATTGCAATGCAAGTCAAAATGTTCCTGCGGATCGCGGACGGCTACGTCATCCCGTGCGTCCCCGATCAATTGTCGGTACGAGGATCGGCAAATCTGGTTAAACGAATGGCTGGTTATGGCTTCAAGCTCGCGGGCCTCGGGACACTATGGACCCTGTATCGCGAACAAGTTGCACTTCACCGCGAAATGGTCCGTGATCCCTTCACGAGAATCCCCACGCCTTTTCAAACAATCATTCCCAACGCGACGCGCCTAGCAGCGGCAGTTGATCCTCGCGGTGTGAACGCTCCATTTTCTAATTGTGACGCAAAGTATGGCAAACCCTTCGCCACACGGTACCGGGAATTGGTTGATGAATTGTTTGCCCGCTGCGAACGTGTCGGAATCGAAACGCGAGTCGTTCATTACGTCTAACCGATTTTGTCTTCGATGTAGCGACCTTCGCTAGACGGTGGGCAACACCGTGGCAAACTTGGATACGTTCCGGAAACGACGTTATGGCTAGGGTGCACTATCCCGGTTCCCGCTCGACAAAGGTATCCAGCGTCACAACGGATCGTTTGCAAAGCGACGCGTTCGCGGATTCGTCGCATCATGCACTTCTGGAATAACGCCAGGTAGCAAATCAACCTGGCTTTCGCGATTACTGACTGGTGCTGGTTGCTTGTTGGTGTAGACGATTCGTTTGATAGGCTTCGATTAATCGATCGAGCATTTCGATTCGATAACGAATCCGTTGGCCTCGCTCGGTATCGCGGGTAGACCGTGGTTTATCGAACACGCGGATCTCCTGGACCGCAGGAACGATGTCGATCCCGTCGCGAATCGCCGCATCGACCGACTCGAAATGATGATGTTCCGCCAAGACAATTCGATTCGGCTCGAGCACCAACGTGTATCCGTAATCGCCATACGCCTCCGAAAACGCTCCGTCGATCGTGATCGCTTTGCCGCTACGTTTCAGCGGCGATTCTCCTTCTTCGACCTTGACCGGCACGTGACCGTTGACGATCAAACCGCCCTCGGTTTCCATCCCAAACTCCTCCAACACTTTGTCGCAGAAATCGGTTTCGTGAATGAGCGAGAAATAAGGGTCTTTGGTCTCGCGGTGCGGTGTTTTGTCTTGAATGAAGTCACGTTCCAACGTCGCAATCCGGTCCTTTCCGAACAGCGGCGATCGCGGACCGCTCCAAAGGTACCACAGAAAATCAAGGTCTTCTTCGGCGGATTTTTCGACGGCACGGCGAACCACTTTTTCGATACCTTCAAACAGCTCGCGTCCCGCCAGCGGATGCCCATCGACCATCAATGGCAAGAACGAACCGTCGGCATCCACCGGCACGCATCCATGAAAGATCAAACATTCGTCGCGTCTCAAGTACATCGATCCGTGTCCAACCATGAATCGCATTTGTTCCTGCAGTTTCTGGCTATCCAAAAACGAGTGTTTCAAACAAGCCAGACACGCCGACTCCTCGGCCGTCAGCTCGTACGGGTTTTCTGGATCCACCGTGGGAAATAACTTGTCACGCAAATCGTAGGTATTTCCATCAATTTCAATCGTCCCGCGGGCGTGGTCGATCCGGTGTAACAAGCGGCGATGATCCAAGCCCCATTGTGGATTGCGTTGGATCAATTGACCTTCGAGTTTGAACTGCATCACCGCCGCTGCTTTCTGCATCCGCGCTACCACTTCGTTGGGCCGCATCCCCTCTCGCTTTGGCATAAAAAAAGTGGCGGGATCATCGGCGTAAACCGTTCGCGCGAGATGTTCTAGCGGCGTCAGTGGAACGCTATAGCCTTCGTC
>NZ_ANOG01000283.1 GCF_000346295.1 Rhodopirellula maiorica SM1
GAGATTCAAATTCATGTTGTAGGCCCGGCTCCCACGTTTCTTCTTGCCACCGGACTGCCCGGTGTTCGTCTTCTTCGACTTAGCGAAAACGCCAAGCGTTGATGCCACTGCCATACAGCCTGTCATCTCATCCCAGTGTTCATTCTCCGAAGGCCGGTTTCTAGCTCGCCAAACGATCGTCTTGTCTCCGTTCTTGTTTTCCTCAAAGAATGGATCCTCAGCCTCGCAGTGTTCGCCAAGCAGCAGATGGTTCTCTTGCGTGTCCTCGTAGAGCGTGATGGCGGTTTGCGACGACAATGGGACTGATAGCCCAATGGCGAGTTGGCACTTCCAATAGTTGGTGTCCACATGCAGCTCCGCTACACCTCGCTGCCCCTTTGGTGGATCTCGATATGCAACATTCACCCCGCGGGTTCGTCGTACCTTGCCGCCGGATAGCTTCTGCCACGCTCGTGTGTTGGCGCCGATGAAATGCCCCAGCTGTGGCACAAGTCGGCTTCTGAGTGGCGATTCCAGCACGAACGAGCGAATGTCGTTCGCAACCAACGCAAAGCGATTATCGATTGCGAGCTTATCGATTGAGAAAACGCGTTGATCACGAATGAACTCGCGTCCTAGAAGATCTTCCGTCAGCACATCCAGGCCCGCGGTGATCAGGTCCGCAACCGGCATCTCGCCAAACTCATCCTGCAACGTGTTGGCGATGGCTCGCTTGGAATAGTAGCGGGTTGGCTGCTCCGGAAACGTCCCGTAATCCATCACGTGCCCACGGCCGCGTAGATCGAACGCCATGATCGTCCAGGATAAGAATTCCTGTTGAACGTCGATGAACCCGGTGATGATCTCCGCACGATCGGGCATCTCTCCCCGTTTGTACGGTCGGATTCGCCTAGCAACCTCATCCGATTGCAGGCTCCACAACTCGCTCGTGGTACTGTCGTTTTGGGTGGTCGGCTTAAGCTGCAGCTCAGCGTTGAACGAATCGAGATCCTTTGCGCGTTCGATCATGGCCCGGTGAAGGGCTGAAACCTCC
>NZ_ANOG01000284.1 GCF_000346295.1 Rhodopirellula maiorica SM1
GCCGTTCGGTTGACGTAAGGAAAACATTCGAACTCGACCACGCCGCACCGCTGCAGAACCACCCGGTTAGCGGTGTTGTCGACGGCGTTGAATGCGGACCCACCTCTGGCGGCAATTGTGTTTAGGGGTGAATCATCCACCACACCCGGTGCAGAATCAGCGGCTCGGAATTCTTTTCCGTGACCATCTTCTCAACAACCTCGTTAACCGGTTTAGGAACTTTCTGCATGGGGACGAGATAGGCAAGATGGTTCACCTTTTCGTCCAAGCCGTCAATCAATGTCAACCATTGAACCGGAGGGGCCGCTGCTTTGCCGGGAAACTGCTCGATCGTGACGTTTGCTTTCTTGGTGGCCGCATCACCCTGTCCTTTCGACTGGTTTTTGCTGTCCGGCACATCAAGCGTCTGCGCCAAAAGCATCGTTTCTTTCTGAATGGCATCGAGGCTGACGCCAACCGATCGACTGGCAAACTGGACGCGTTTGCCAACGGGCAGTGAGGCGTGCTGCGGTTGTGCGGCTGCAAACGCCCCGACTAACATGTTGCCGTGATCGATATCCGCTTGGCTGGACATCGCAATTTGATCAGCGCGAAGCGCCATGGGGACCGATCGCCGCGTGGACGAGGTCGACACAATCAAAGCTAATGTTCGGGCAATGTCGAAACGTGAATCGATCAAATCATCGACTAATCGTCGCTCGAGCGAACCGAGCGATTCGGTGTGCGGAGGTGTCGACAAATCCACGACGGAACCGCGTAACGGACGTCCATGAATCATCCGCCACATCGAATTGACCACGCCACGAGCAAGTTCGCGAGACCCGGTGACGCGTTGGGACCACTGTTTCAAATCGACCGCTGCGGTATCACCCGAACCTGCGATCCAGCCGGCGGGCACGCCCGCTTCGACCACTTTTTGGCGGCCATCGAGTGTCTCGAAGAAAACGAGATCGTCGGATGCTCGGTCTGTCGTGACGGACAGCACCTTCTTGTTTTTTCGAGTAACGCTCCGCTCTAACAATCCCGCGAACGACCAGTATTCGCTCTGCGTGCCTCGGCTTTCAATCACCGAGTCGTGACATTTGATACAGCGAACGTCGACATTCATGGTCAACGCTGCAAAACGGCGAGCCAACGGGTGAATGCCATCGGTCGCGTTTGCCGAGTACCAGTGCAGCGAATTCTTGCTGTCACCACGAATCCAAGCTGCTAACGTTTCATCAAATGGCTGTTTTGATCCAAAGCAATTCGCCAGCTCGTTCAACAGCGATGTTTGGCTGTCAGCGTCAAGTTTTTTGAAACCCCCGTCGGTGACCACGTTCAAAAAATGCTGGGCGGCGGCGCGGGCAATCTGAGGATTGGCAAGAAACGATTCGAACGCGGTTACCGATTCGATCGCTTGTTCAGGGACGTCGGTTCCCAGAACTTGCGACAATCGCTCGGCGATCTCGGCAACGTCCGCCTCTTGAGCCGCCTGGATACCGAGCGATGACCAATAGTCGTGCAGATTCGTGTCGATCTCTTTCGCGACCAACGTCACGGCCTTGCGGCTTCCAGGTGCAGTCGTTCGCTTTTTGACCACGGCAGCCTGGGGTTGCGGTGGCTCGATAGCCTCCAGCGGATCCTCGGGTGAAGAGTCCATCGCCAACGGGATCCCCTTCAGCGGTTTTCGTTCCGCGGATTGAGGATCCAAATTTATTTCAGACGCAACCGTTGGCTTGGGCAGGGCTGTGTCATCATGGGCTAGTTTGTGCGATGGGAGCGCGCGGTCAAGCACGCTATTGGGGGCATGGGCGAGATTTGAATCTTCGGCTGTCAACGGAGCGTTTAGGTCGTTGAAATCACGTCCCATCCAAACAACGACAAGCAGGGCTGCGGCAATCCCGGCGACTGCCATCGCGATCTTCCAAGGGAACACCACGGCGGGTTTCTCTGCCACGGCTCGCCGGCGAGTTGCTCCGACTTCGACCCGCAGCGACCCCGATGAGGTCAAGGATTCAGTGCATCGATCGCCCAGAGAAGGCGTTTCACGCAATCGCTGCAAGATTTGTTCTGACAAATCGGGAGCGGGTTGGCCGTGTAATTCGGCCAACATCGCGTCAATCGCTTGTTCTTCATGCGGGGAAATTTTTCGGTTCATCTTATCTATTCTTAGCGTGCAGCTTCTCCTCGACACAATCCCGGAGTTGCTGCTTTGCTCGTTGCATCAAATTCCGTGCACCATGATCGGAAATTCCAAGGGCGGCACCGATTTCAACTCGGCTGATGTCATCTCTAAAACGCATTTGCAGTGCCGATTGTGCTCGGTCAGTTAGCAATTCCATGCAATTTCTTAACGCATCAATGGCAATATCGCCCGTCAAATCTTTGCCCGCCCAGCGATTCCAGATCTCATCGAGCACCGCTGGCTCGGCCACGGTCTGCACGCGGCCGTGTTTGCGGTGCCGCGATACAAGTAGGTTGTAGGCGGTTCGTCGTAAATAACCGGCCGTCGCAGCGTCGTTGTGCTGAGTAAAATTACCCTGACGCAAAACTCGCAAAAACGTTTCTTGAGTGAGGTCGTCCGCCGTCGAACTGTCACAGCCGAGCATCCGCAAGTACCGCCAAACGCCTCGTTGGTGACGTTCGATCAGTTCAGCGGGCTCGAGATCGACGTGTGGATCACAAACACTCGCGTTTGTGGTGGAGCCGCGCCGCCCCACATCCGCGTCGCTGTGATGACTTGCATCCGCTGCGGAACTGAGTTGTTTACGTTGTGATCCATCCGACTTTGGCACTGCGTTAATTACACAAGTTCGCGAATGATCTTGCCACCACCTGCAATTTTCATCGGCCGACCATTCTTGCTGGTGAAGGTTTTTTCGGTTGAAATTCCGAGTCCCTTGACGACGGTCGTCATCAGGTCTTCGGAGCTAAATGGCTCGGTTTCCACTGCCGAACCATCGCGACTGGTCTCGCCGACGGCCAAACCGCCCTTGATATCGGCACCCCCGACGACACATGACCAAGCACGGGCGAAGTGGTCGCGTCCGGCTCCGGCATTGATGTTCGGCGTGCGTCCAAATTCGCCCATCCACATCACCACGGTGTCTTGCAGCAACCCACGTTGATCCAAGTCTTCGACCAACGCACTCATCGCTTTATCAAGGATCGGAAGCTTATTGTCTTTCAGTGTAGCGTGAATATCGCCGTGATTGTCCCAGCCGCCAAGATCGACTTCGATAAACGGTACCCCGGCTTCGACCAATCGACGGGCCAGCAAGCACCCTTGGCCGAATCCATTTGTACCATAACGTTCTTTGATTTCCTCGGGTTCTTCCGCAACTTTGAACGCCTTCATTTGTTCGCTCGTCATCAAATCGAAGGTCTTTTTAAGGACTTTCGAATGCTCGCTCGCGGGCAGATCTCGTGTGCGTTTGGCAAAATCTTGCTCGATCATATTGAGCGCTGCCATCCGCTGCATCAAACGCGAATTCTCCATACTCATCTCGAGGTTGCGAATTCGGCCGTTGCTGGTCACTGAGAACGGAGACCACGCCATCCCTAGGAATCCAGGCCCTGTGCTGGCGCCCCCAATCGACACGAACGGCGGGATTTCGAGTTCGGGGCGTTGGTCAATCAATTCGTGAGACAACACCGATCCATAGCTAGGGTGTTCGATGTTAGGATTGGGAACGTAGCCAGTGTGCATGTAGTAGCGGCCGCGATTGTGATCCGCTTCGCGAGTCGACATGCTGCGAACGATCGACATGTGCTTCATTTGCTGAGCCATCAAGGGCATATGCTCGCAAATTTGCATGTCGCCGGTTGTCGAGATCGGGCGAAAGGGGCCGCCGGTGCTGGCGCCAGGTTTCAGATCCCAGATGTCGATCGTTGAAGGGCCGCCGCCCATCCACAACATGATTGCCGAACGTCGTTTCTTTTTCAGTTCGTCGCTATTCGCGTAAATCGAGCCTCCCATCGTGTAGGCCGCTGCTGCGGCGGCCGACGAGCCCGCTAGATGGCTCATGAAGTGACGCCGAGTCATCCCCGCCGGGGTGTACCATTGATTCATCATCTCAAACGTGCCTTTCAATTGCCTTAAAAACGAAGCCGAAAACTATGGGGTTGGGGATTCAAATGACGCGGGATCAAGTGAAGGGATTTACAAGCTAAATGGAATAAAAGAGGGCTTAGTGCTGCATGATGAATTCATTGCTGTTCAAAATCGCCCACCACATGTCTTGCAACATCTCTTTCTCATTTCCTTTGCGGGCCACCATTAATTTGCCCGCGATCGTCATTTCGTTTTTGTTGGGGCGTCGTGCCACGCCTGCCATGAACAAATCCGTCAAACGATCTCGAGGGGATCGTCCGCTTTGCGAAAGTCGATCCAGGAAACTGCCGGGTTTGGTGCTGGTTGCGTTTTTGACCAAGTCACCGTTGAACAACATCAATGCTTGTGGAATCGAGCCGTTGAACGTGGTCGCTTCGTCTCCTTCGTCCGTCCCAAACGCGACAACAAATTGTTGCATCCATTGGCGACGTTGACGCTCTTGTTCCTCGTAGCTGCCGCCGCCCCCGGCGTTGGTCGAACTGACCAGCGATTGGTAGAGTTGTTCCGCACTCATTTGACGTAGGTAAAATCGCGAGAATTTAGGCATCTCGCCAATCGTGGGATCGTCAATTTCATTGGCCGGTCCCAATAACGCCTTCAAGTTATAGGGGCGGCTAAGCGTGATCCAAGTGATCAGTTGTTTGGTGTCGTAACTACTCTTGCGGAATTCTTTCGCTAGGTCCTCCAACAACGCTGGATGCGACGCCGGGTTGTGTGGCCCTAGATCATCGATCGGCTTGGTGAAACCAAAGCCGAGGAAATGCGACCAGATTCGATTGACCGCCATTTTGTCTAGGAACTCGCTTTCCAACATCAATCGGCCAAGCTCTTTGCGGCGATTCACCTCGCTCACATAACCACTCTTTTCAATCTCGGTGCCATCGGTGAATACCGGATAGGCGACTTTGGTCAATCCATTGCGGAGCTCGTAGAAGACCAAAGCATCATTCGGGTCACCCGCTTCGCCAGCGAAGTCTTCGCTTACCAATTCAGCATGATCGATGTCTCGCGTTCCGCTAACAAACCGTCGCAGCGAGCGTGTTTGCCGAAAGAACGAATTGAACTCCCAAAACTTTTGCTGTTTCCACTGATTGAACGGGTGATTGTGGCACTGAGTGCACTGGACTTGTTGGCCAAGGAAAATTCGCGAAGTGCTGCTGGTTGCCAGCACACCGTTTTCATCGTTGACCTTGTCGACCAAAAAGTTGACCGCTCCGTTGAATTTGTCGGTTCCTGGTTTGGTCGTGCCCTCGGCGGTGACCAATTCATAAACCATCGTGTTGTACGGTTTGTTGGTCGCAAACGAATCACGAAGGTACTTTTGCATACCATCGCGGCTGGTCATCGATCGTCGATCGGTTCCACCGGAGCGGCCGATCAGCACGTTTGTCCAAATCGAACCCCAATGATTCGCGTACTCTTCGGTGTATTTGTCGTCATACAGCAGTTGATCGACCAATTGGGCTCGCTTGTCATTTCCCTTGGCGTCGAGAAACGTTTTCAGCTCCTCGAGTGTCGGGATACGGCCAATAATGTCCAGGTAAACACGACGACACCATGTGGCATCGTCGACTTCCGGGGCGGGACGGATCTCGTAGTCACGCCAACCCTGTTCGATGGCGTCATTGATCAACGCAACTTGGCTGGGGACCGCGTCGGCTGCCGATGCCGATGCCCACGACATGCTCATCGTCGCGGTAATCAAAACCAACCCGATGAACCCATTTGTATTTCGGTGTCGCTGTGTCGCTTGCATCATTTGCAGATTTTCCGCTAGGCATAGTGAATTGCAGTCACCCCCCAATGTGGAAGTTCAAACACGGAGCCATCTCTTTTGCCCCTCAGAATAGGGGGCGTGCTATTCGTTTTGCCTGACTCGCAAAATCAAGTAGCACCCGCCAAGGTTTTGATCGCACGAGAAGGCCGAAACAGGCGGAGATGATTTGGTGACGCTAGGTCTCGAGTGAACAGCGACCGCGACGGTGTTATGCATTTCCAGGGTGACAATGTAGTAACGTCGAGCAAACAGAGAAGTACTCGCTTGCTGGCGCACAACCCCTATTCTATTAGCGAATTTAGCGACTCACAAAGATTCAAACGCGGTGAGATCACGCTGAAAGAGAAAAAGTGAGCATTTTCTAACGAAATTGCAGTCTGGAGCCCCACCAAGGGGCAATCCGAGGTGTCTTTCTGAAATGCAGAGGGGGGAGACGAGATAGGCCGGATCAAAGTCGCGTCTAGCGAAATCGATCCGGCGAGATGCGACAACCACGATGAACGCGTTGCCATCGCGGCAATGCAAATCGATCAAGCGATTTCGGATTCGACCAAATTCCAGGTTCCCGAATCGGTTTCGGATTGCCATAGATTGGGTAGTGGGTCGCCGCTCAGCAGGCTTTGAATGATGGTCGCCATCGGGTCGGGGGCGACGATCGCAACAATTTCATCGCGGCTTTTCTTGGCGGCCTTGCGAACCGCTTTTGCGACTCGCGAGCGAGCCTCGCGGATCGTTTCGCCGCCTGGCGGACAAATGTCATCCGGCGACTCCAGTCCGGTGCGGTACACGCGTGGCTGGTTCCGACGCACTTCTTCGATCAATTTGCCATGCCACAATCCATGGTCAATGTTGCGAAACACATCGACCACTTTGATCCGTATATCGCGTCCCATCGCCAAACGAGCGGCCGTTTCACGCGCCGATTCGCAGGGAGAGGTGTAGATCGTTCGGAAACGAACGTCGGCAAGTTCGGCCGCCAACAGGTTGGCTTGTACCGTCCCGCGGTCACTCATCGGCATATCCAACGAGCCCTTGATACGTTGCTCGTCGTCAAATTTGGTCGCACCGGGGCGGACGACCAACACACGAGACATGACTGGCATGCGAAGCGTGATCATGAGCCTGCTCCTCTTTGCCCGTTTTCGGTTTGCTCACCCGCGGCGGCAATCGCCGCGTCCAATTCCGAGATCGCGACCCCGTAATCGTCGGCGCGAAAGATCCCTGAACCCACGACGAACAAGTCGCAACCCGCAGCGCGAGCTCGACCAATCGTGTCCTCGTTGATCCCGCCGTCGATTTCGAGCAGCAAATCAGGGTGGCTATCACGCAATAGTTTTAATTTGTCCAACGCCACGGGGTTGAATGATTGGCCGCCAAATCCCGCGTTCACGCTCATGACCAACACCATGTCGACCTCATCGAGACAGGAATCGAGGTCTCGGATCGCCGTATCCGGGTTCAACGCCACGCCGACACCGACACCCAGTTTTTTGATTTCGCGTGCGGTATGGACTGCGTCTTCGACGGCTTCGACGTGAAACGTCAACATGTCCGCACCCGCTTCGACCATCGGCCGCGCGTACTTCAGAGGGTCGCTGATCATCAGGTGTACGTCCAACGGCAGATCGGTGTGCCGACGTAAACCTTCGATAATGGGCATCCCGTAAGTGAGGTTCGGGACAAAATGCCCGTCCATCACATCCAAGTGCAATACTTTCGTCCCCGCGTCTACTAATTTAGCAACTTCGGACCGTAAATCACCAAAGTCACAAATCAGCATGCTCGGCAATACTGCCGGCGCCGCGTCTCGGATCGCATCGAGCTTCGCTCGGGTCATTCACTTTCTCGCAAACGTGTCAGGGTTCGACATCACCTTCCATCGGCGATTCGCTTCTTGCGATTCCATTCTTACCGGAGCGGCAAGGGAATCGGGAATGATCGATCTGACACATCGCGATTAGGCAAAGTTGTCGGATCAATCACGTCGAATTGATCGCAACAGATTGATCGCGTGAACGGTTCCTTGTCAATTCATTGATTTGTCGCAAATCCACCCAATTTGTGGGGTTTCGTAAACCCGGTGTCTCTGAATCCCGTAAAAAAACGATTCTTGAACCTTGCAAGGGCGTTTACGTTTCCATTAAAAGTTTTGGAAATCGAGGGGCAAGGACCATCCGAGAAGCCATTTGCTACCAATTCGGAGTGGTTTGCCACGCCAATTATGAAGTTTACGCGTAGGTCCCTTCGATCAATTGACCGTGCGCTGGCGAACCGATATGTCGAGAAAATGCCGTAAATTACGTGGGCAACACGCTCTTCTGCGATGTCTCGGCTGTATCCGGGTGCCTCAATCCGTCGGGAATACCCGGATCGGATTGGCAGACCAAAACGCCGCTGAACCGTAAAAACAGGATCTTTTTTGTCATCGAGCCAATGATGGCAATCGTTGATCGCGATTCTGTCTGCGAAGCAGAGACTGGCTCAGAAAGGCAACACAGAGCGGCAAATGTAGAGCAGCAAATACAGAGCGACTGGGAATCCCCAATGCCATCTACTTTGGTAGCGGCACGGCGCGAGCCGTCCGGTTGAGGCGAGTAAAACGTTCGGTTTAGACCGGGCGAGGCCCCGCGCCGCACCGCTACAAACGCCACCCGTTTAGTGCCAAAGTAGATGGCATTGGGGGAATCCCAGCGGCGATCAAGCTGGGATCTGGTGGGGATGTTGATGATGCATTTGGATCCATTTCGCTGCATCATCGAGAGTTTCGTTTAGATTACGAATCGCGTATCCCAGTTCGCTCTTCGCTCGTGAGCTGTCATACCAATGAAACATGCGGCTCATCTGGATGACGGCGCTGTTCAAATCACCTTCCTTGCCGGAAAACAGCGAGAAAGCGTCTCCCAATTTTCCCGCGATCCATAATCCAGCAGGACCAGTTGGCATTAACGGAGCACGGGAATTCATACGCTCGGCGATCTTTTTCCAAAGTTCGAAATAGGTGACGTTTTCTCCGGCCAGAATAAATTGCCGCCCTTCGTCGCCGCCGCGGTCGATCGCGGCGATGGTTCCCGCCGCAACGTCACGGGAATCGCACAGACTGCATCCGCCGGGCGGTGCCAACGGTCGCCACGCACGTCCCACTTCGATCATCATCCTGCCGCTGCTGGGTTTCCAGTCCCAGGGGCCGAGCATGAACCCAGGATGCACGATTGCCGCCCGCAGTCCCAGTTCAACTTGCGACAGCACTTCCCCAACACCCGCGCGTTTGCTCTGCACATAGCTACACGGAATTTGGTCATTTTCGGTGGTAATTGGCGTCGATTCGTCCACGTTGGTCTTTCGTGAACCAATTGCCAGCGTGTCGACGGTACCGACATGAACCAATTTGCGATCATATCGACGGCAAGCTTCGGCGATCACACGAGTCCCGTCGCGATTGATTTGCATCGATTCGTGTAGCCGGGTCCATCCCAGATGGATCAGCCCGGCCGAGTGGATGACGGCATCGCAATCGGCAACGCCTCGCTGGATCGTGTCGGCATCGCGGATGTCTCCGTATAGAAATCGTGCGTTTAATCCCGAGAAAATTTCCCGATCGGGTTCGCCACGCACCAACGCGACCGTTTCGTGTCCCGCAGCTTCTAGCTGGCGTAGCACGGTATTTCCAAGCAAACCGGTACCGCCCGTGACAAAGACACGCATATTTAAATCTCTTCTAAAGTCGATCGATTTCGGAGGCAGAAACAGATTCCCCGTCGATGAAAAAACAACCGAGATCCTCGATCGCTACGCAAAGCTGTTTCCACGATCCGCAGAGCCCTCATGTAACCTATCGGCAAGAAACAGGCTGACCTGTAAAGGCGGAACCGCAGAAAACGCCGAATGCTCGCATCGGCAAATCCCAGGCCATCGCAGCGACATTTCGCGAATGAACTCGCATTTTATCGAACCGTAAACGCTGAAAACAAGTTTTCGCACGCGATTAACAACTCCGCTGGAACGTCTCGACAACTCATCTGGAACGTCTCGACGTCGACCGTTGCGACGATAACATGGTTCCGGTTGCCTTTGCAAAATCCCTACCTCTTTGCTGCATTCCCACCAAGACGAGGATCTACCGATGAAACGAAAACCTGCTTACGTCGTTTGCCTGCTTACGTTTTTCGCAGTTGTGCCTTCTTTCGTAACAGCCGCCCATTACGACGTGTATTTGTTGGCGGGCCAATCCAACATGGACGGTCGAGGCGATGCGAGCAAATTGACGGACCAGCAGCGTCAGCCATCGGATCAGACAATCATCTTCTATCGAAACCTGCCAAAGTCGAGCGACGGTTGGCAGCCGCTTGCTCCTGGGTTCAGTATCGCTCCCGGGTACAAAGGCGAAGTGCCCTCGTCCACGTTCGGTCCCGAACTCGGCTTCGCTAAAGAGATGTTGCGGGCCGAACCCGAGCGAAAATTGGCCTTGATCAAAGGTTCCAAGGGGGGCTCGAGTTTGCGTCGGGATTGGAATCCTGGGGTCCAGGGCGACCCAAAAACGCAAGGTCAGCGCTATCGCGATTTTATCGAAACGATTGGGATGGCAACAAAGCAGTTGAGCGAACGCGGAGACCAATACGCGATTCGAGGGCTGTTGTGGCACCAAGGGGAATCGGATTCGAAACTTCAGTCCGGCGTGTATGAAACGCTATTGCTGCAATTCGTCGATCGTCTTCGTCAGGACATTGGCGTAGCCGATTTGCCTGTGGTGGTCGGCGAGGTGTTTGATAACGGGAAACGCGATGAGGTTCGCGCCGCCATTCGCGCGGTCGGAACTCGCGGTGCAGGATTTGGGTTGGTGACGAGCGAAGGGACGTCGACTTGGGACGAGGGAACGCACTTTGATGCAGCGAGCCAATGGTTGCTCGGACAACGCTACGCCGCCGCCATGCTCAAGATTCGAACGTCTGATTCCAATCCGTGAGGCTGCCGAGATCATCAACGCCATAGCAACACGGCGTCGTTCGTTTGCGGATCAGCACCAACGTGTTAGGATTGTGAACATACGTTCCTCAAGTCGCATCAGGGTTGGGTTCGGTTCTCGACGGGCGGGGCGACGATTCGTAGCGGAATGAAATGATGACCAAGGACGCTTCTGCATCGGATGCGATGGCGGCTGACGCGATGGGGCCGGTTCACCAAGTCTTGCGAGATGTTTGGGGTTACGACTCGTTTCGGCCGCTACAGGAAGTTTCGATCCGCAGCGTGTTGGATCGCCGTGATAGTTTGACGGTGCTGCCGACCGGGGGCGGGAAATCGCTTTGTTTCCAGTCGCCGGCGCTCTGTATGGACGGGATGGCGGTAGTCGTTTCGCCGCTGATTTCGTTGATGAAGGACCAAGTCGATGCGCTACGCGCCTGTGGTGTGGATGCCGCATTCATCAATAGTTCGTTGACGCAGGCTGAGAAGCGGACCGTTGCCGACCAGATACGCGCGGGCAAAACCAAGTTGCTGTATGTCGCTCCGGAACGTTTGCTATCCAATCGAATGTTGGAATTTCTGCATCAAACGCCAATTTCGTTTTTCGCGATCGACGAAGCTCACTGTATCAGCAATTGGGGGCATGACTTTCGTCCCGAATATCGCGGGCTACGGATTTTAAAGGAACAGTTCCCTGCGGCCGCCGTGCATGCTTACACCGCGACCGCGTCGCAGCCGGTGCGGGATGATATCGTCAGCCAACTGGGGCTTCAGCAAGCCGAGGTTTTGGTCGGTGATTTCGATCGTCCCAATTTGACCTATCGTATGCTGCGAGCCAACGGCCGATTGCAACAAGTCGTCGACGTGATCGAGCGGCATCGGGGCGAATCAGGGATCGTGTATTGCATTAGCCGCAAAGAGGTCGAACGGACCGCCGCGGCGCTGAATCAATTGGGGACCGTTGCCCTGCCCTATCACGCCGGCATGAGTGACGAGGATCGAAAACAAAGCCAGGATGCGTTCATCAAAGAGACGTGCGATGTGATCGTCGCCACGGTCGCGTTCGGAATGGGGATTGATAAGTCGAACGTGCGGTTTGTCGTCCATGCTGGGATGCCAAAATCGATCGAGCACTACCAACAAGAAAGCGGTCGTGCCGGGCGTGATGGTTTGGAATCCGAATGCGTCTTGATCTATTCCGGTGGCGACGTGGTCACCTGGAAAAAGATCATGCAGGGCGATTCACAATCCAGCGGCAGCGGTGCGCTACAATCGCTCGAAGCGATCAACCAATTGTGCGGCAGTCCCGTGTGTCGGCACAAAGCACTGGTCGAATACTTTGGCCAGTCTTATACCCACGAAAATTGTGGAGCCTGTGATTTCTGTCTCGATGAAATTGAATTGGTCGACGACCCGATCACGCTAAGCCAGAAGATTTTGTCGTGCGTTCTGCGAGTTCAAGAGCGTTTCGGAGCGACTCATGTTGCCAAGATTCTCGTCGGATCAACGGAACAGCGGATCGTCCAACTCGGGCACGACAAACTGAGCACGCATGGTTTGTTAATCGACGATGGATTAAATGCGGTACGAATGTGGATCGATCAATTGGTCCAGCAATCGTATTTGCAGCGGACCGGTGAGTACCAGATCTTGTCGCTTTCCGAGTCGGGCCGCCGCTTGCTGCACCGCGATGGGGATCCACGTTTGAGTGTCCCCGGCAAAGCGAAACGCACGCGAAATCGAACCGTCTCGGTTGATTCGTGGGACGGTGTGGATCGCGGATTATTCGAAGCGTTGCGGAGCAAGCGAAGTGCGATCGCGTCGCAGAACAACGTACCGGCCTATATCGTGTTCGGCGATGCGACGCTGCGTGAACTCGCTCGCGTTCGTCCGGCAACACTTGAAGCGTTCGGCAAGATCAAAGGAGTCGGCGATCGGAAACTGGCCGATTTTGGCGAAGCATTTCTCGAGCTGATTCGCTCTTACTGTGAATCTCACAATCTCGAAACCAATGTGAAGACGCCTCTAGCGCCGACAACCACGGTTGCTCCGCCGCGAGCGGTGTTGCCTAATGCAAATTCGATGGCGGCGTTTGACAATTTCCGTCGAGGCGAGTCGATCGAGGAAGTTGCTGAGAAACTGGGGCGAGCGGTTTCGACCGTCGTCGGCTATCTGCAAGATTATTTGCGTCAAGAAAAAATCACCGACTCGTCGCCTTGGGTGGATGAGCAAACACGGGATCGCATCCTTGGAAATCTGCAACTGATCGAAGAAGGACGGATCAAGCCGATGTTTGAATTTTTTGAAGGCAAAATCTCGTACGAAGCAATTCGCATCGTCTTGACCTGTCATCAAAATAGCGAAACGCCCGCGGCATCCTAAACCGGTTGATGTTCACGCGTGTCGCTTATTCGCGTCGCTGTAGTCGCAGCTGATTGCGTCCGTCGTAGGTCAGCAGCAGCGCTCCGTCGGCAGCAAATTGGTCAAAGATCGCTGCAAAGTATTCTTGTTCGCCTGGCCATGGAAAGGCGAAGATCAAGTCGAAATCGTCGATCGATTTTCCGAGCTGTTCGTAAGCACTCGGGCTGTCAATATCGACGTTTTCAAAGTCTTGGACTACCGATTCGATCACCGAACGATCCTCAGGCAAAAAACTGCCTTCAACAAACTCGGCATCGATCTCAAAGTCGTCGGCGAGCAGGCGAGACTGGTCGATCAAGTCACGTTCGACTTCGATACCCACCGCCTCCATCCCTTCGATCGCCGCTAACATCGTAACGACGCCAAATCCGCTGCCCCATTCCAGGAATGAATCACCGCAAGCGACGCGGTTTTCCACTAGCCACTGAATCGCGGTCCCGACCAAGCTGAAATCCGAAACGACAAAGTTGTGAATCGTATCGCGGCGATTCTTCGTAAACGCGTCCACTCGCTCGTTTGCTTCTTCGATCAATTCGAGATGTTCGTTGGGATGCAACACATCATTGAAACTCGGTAGCGGAACGTTCTTGAGCATGGAGATCGATTGGGGCAGCGAGGGTGATTGCATTCCTGGGAACCGCAACACCATGACGGATTCAGGATGTCAATCAATGGGATCGGTTGCCCAGGATCGTAGTCTTTGACGCTGTGAATATCGATTGCACGTGTATAGGAAAAATTGTTCTTCAGCGTCGAGAATGGCGTCGGCGAACATAGGGCAACGAAAACACGCCGCGTCTGCCATGGCAAACGCGGCGTGTGAAAAAGAAATGACGGCTTTAAGACGAACGTTTTAGAAGTCGCTTGAAACGACTTCTTTGCCAGCACGCGTTCCCAATGCACCCCATAATCCATAGGGGCTCTTGGATCCTGGCAATGTCGAAGGAGGACCAGCGTTTCCTTCGACGCTGCTGACCATCCGAGTGGATTGACTGCCCGCTTCGATCGAATCGGTAATGAATTTGACCGAACCGTCGCCCATCAATACATGGCAACCGCCTTGGTGTCGGCTGCTGGCCGGCATCAAACCATAGTTCTTGTCGGCGGTCGCCGAGGACGTCAGCGCGCCCGAGGCGTCGATGATCCCTTCGGTGGTCGAGCACGCGGCGGAATTCGGTGGCGAGATCGTTTGCATGGTCGAGTAGACAGGGTTGCCATCAGCCCAACGATAGCCACGACCGAAGGCTGCGTTGCCGCCATCAAGGATCGTGGCGGTTCCCGCGGCCCAGAATTGCGGACGGTTGCTGTCTTTGCCCGTGCCGGCACAATTCGCAGGATTGATTCCCAGGCCGCCGACCATCGCACCCGCTGCTTTGGGAGCGGTACGTGCGTCGCGATCACCAAGATCGGTTGCAATCTCACCCATCATGATCGTG
Organism: Rhodopirellula maiorica SM1; assembly: GCF_000346295.1. Classification (GTDB taxonomy): domain Bacteria; phylum Planctomycetota; class Planctomycetia; order Pirellulales; family Pirellulaceae; genus Novipirellula; species Novipirellula maiorica. Next base: position 14,687 of record NZ_ANOG01000284.1, read on the forward strand.
TTGGCCAGTCCATCCAAAATGTCACGGAAGGCGGCCTTGTCACGTGGCACGAACACGCCTCGCTGGTTCGCTCGAGCCGCAGCGGCACCGTTGCTGCTGAGCGTCAACAGGTTGGAACGAGGTCCGTGCGTCATCGAATAGGCACTGTCGCCCAGACAAGCGGCGTAGTTCGTGCGCGCCAGTCCGGGGCTGCCAACACCAGGATCGCTGGGGCATCGCAGCGTTGGTAATTCAGTCACCCACGGTGCATAAGTCGTCACGTCCGGCGTCGGCCCCATGCTTTGGAAACCGGGCATCGGATTGCTGATTTGTTCCCACAACGCTTGGGCTTCGACAAACGGTGTCAGTGCCACCAACATACTGAGTTCTTGGCAATTGCCGTTCAGGTTGGATTGATCCCACCCGGTCGCCATTGCCAACCCTGTCCCCGTTTTGTGCGTCGGCAATTGGTTGTATGCCGCGTGGTAATTGTGGATCCCCAAGCCGAGCTGCTTGAAGTTGTTTCCACAACTCATTCTTCTCGCTGCTTCACGGGCGGCTTGGACCGCCGGCAGCAGTAGTCCTACTAAAACGCCAATAATGGCGATAACCACCAATAGTTCCACCAAAGTAAAACCGTGGCGGTGATTTTTATTTGACGTGCAACTCAACATTCATCGTGTTCCTGGGCCAGACAACTCTTGACGCAAAGGACGCCGCGACTTTGCGACAAGAGTAAACTCCTTTGCGAGCCGTGTTATAGGGTGCCGATGTTCAGAAGCCGCAACCAATGGTTGAAGATGCGATGAACATTTGAAGTAGATGGGGCTGACCCGGTGCCATTCAATTTGGCACCAAGCGGGTGATGTTGGAGTAGTGGGATTCGCCAGAATTCCCGTGTTTCCTGCTGAAGCGTCAGGAACTCTGGCGAGTCCCACTACGAAAGCGAGTCCCACTACGAAAGTAGAAAGGGGGCGCTGTTGGGGAGCAGTCGAGTGGTGGTGAGAGGGGCGTCATCGGAGTGGGTTTATGTATCGCCGAGTTGTTCCCGCAGCGTCTTCATCCCTCGGTGTAGCAGTCCCGCAATCGCGCCGCTGGATTTGTCCATCGCGGCGGCCACTTCGCTCAATTTCATGCCCTCGATGTAGTGCAACCGGATCGCCTCTCGCTGCGTCTCGGGTAACTGTTCGATCGCCATCGCGATTCGCACGACGTTTTCGCCCAACGCCACATTTTGGCTGGGTGTCGGAGCGTCTCCTGCCAAGAATCCTTCGAGCCGCATCGAGGACTTGGCTAATTGCTGCTGCATCGATTGTTCGCGACGAACGTCTCGCTTGTCTCGATGGAAATCACGATCAAGATGGCAGAGATGGCGGGCAAGGATTTGTCGCAGCCAACCGCGGAACTCGGCTTCATTCTTACCGCGGAATTGATCGATCGCTTGCACTGCTTGCAGCATCGTTTGCTGGACGATGTCGGATTCGCCAATTTTCGCCTGCAGCGCCCGCCGCGCCTGTACCCGCGCAAGCATGCGAAGGTATGGTTCGTAGCGAGCGACAATCGCCGGATCCGACGTGTCGATGGGCGTTTGGTGGTCCGAGTCCGATGTTGACATCGTCGTGTCTTGCTTTCCGAGGTCGTCGCTGGCATGGATGAGAGGTAAAAGCCGCCCTCTCATTCTAGTCGATATCTGCCAGCACTTCCTCGATAGCCCGGGTCACGGTGTCTGCCAGAAAACGCAGTTCTTCATTCGATGCGACCAACGGCGGCATCAGCACGATGACATCCCCGAGCGGACGTATCCAGGCGCCGAGTTCCGTCGCCCGCTCGCAAACGTTGCGTCCAATCAATCGGTCGCTGTCAAACGGCGTTTTGCGATTACGATCGGCCACCAATTCGATTCCCACCATCAAGCCGCGGCCTCGCACGTCGCCGACATGTGGATGGTCTGCGATCGGAGCCAAACATTCGCGTAGAAATTGGCTCTTGGCGTCAATCGTCTCGGTCAACTGTGTGTCGCGGAACAGATCCAACGAGGCCACTGCAGCCGCTGCGGCAAGCGGATTACCGCCAAAGGTATGTCCGTGGTAGAACTGTTTTCGCTCGGACGATTTTCCTAAAAACGCTTCAAACACATGCGGCCGTGCGATCGTTGCTGCCATCGGCAAGTAGCCTGCGGTGATTCCTTTGCCCATGCAAAGGATGTCTGGTGTGACGCCTTCATGATCACAAGCGAACATGCGTCCGGTGCGGCCGAATCCGGTAGCAACTTCGTCGACGATCATCAAAACGTTGTATTGGTCGCACAGTTCGCGAATGCGGGCGAGCAGTCCCGCTGGATGCGTGATCATTCCCGCCGCACCTTGGACCAACGGTTCCATCACGACGGCGGCTAGCTCGGCGTGGTGTTGTTTGAGTAGCGATTCAATTTCGTGAGCGTAGTAGTCGCATGCAGTGGCGTCACGGATGCCATCAGGCAACCGATAGCTGCACGGCAGCGGACCGCGAACCGGAGTAAAAACGATCGGGGCAAATAGTTGGTGAAAGTACTTGATTCCGCCCAGCGAAACCGCACCGGTGGTATCGCCATGGTAGGCCGACGAGAGTGCCAAGTAGCGAGTTTTGGCAGTCGAAGTGGAGCTCGGCGTCGTCTGGTTTTTCAAATGCCAATACTGCAGCGCCATTTTCAGTGCCGCTTCGACGGCCGACGATCCATCACTGCTGAAGAAAACGTGTTTCAAATCGCCGGGCGTCACCTCGGCCAATCGCTCGGCCAACTGGTCGGTGATATCCGCCGACATGCCCAGCGTGGTGATATGGCTGACACGGTCCAATTGAGCTCGGATCGCCTCGTCCATTTTCGGATTTCGGTGGCCATGGACGTTACACCATAGGCTCGCCACACCATCAAAAAGTCGTTGTCCCGAAGTGGTTGTTAGCCAACAGCCCTCCGCTCGCTCGATGACGATATTTTGAAAATCGGCCATCTGAGTGAACCCGTGCCAATGAAAATTTTGGCTTTCAGGGGGGACAGAAACGCTGTTTTTTTCGAGCGTGAGCGGGGGATTGCTGAGAAATTGCGGTGGTTTATCAGTGATTCGTGAAGTCATCGCGAGAGTCAAGAGAATTTGCGGTACGCCAAACCACAGGAAATCGTTAAAGTAGGAGGGCTAAGTCAACTAAGGGAGTGTAATGCATGGCCAGAGAAGCAGTCTACCAACAATCCGAACCTGAGTCGGAAACCGAAGCGTTGATGCCGAAAGAGCAGGACAATTCGTTGCGTCCTCGGCGGATGGACGAAATGGTCGGCCAGCAGGACGTCATTGAACGGCTAAAGATCGCGATCGACGCGGCTCAAGGACGTGGCGAACCGCTCGGACATATCTTGTTTGA
>NZ_ANOG01000285.1 GCF_000346295.1 Rhodopirellula maiorica SM1
GGACGAAATTGGACGTGGGACCAGCACCTATGATGGATTGTCGTTGGCGTGGGCGATCACCGAACATCTTCACGAACAAGTGGGATGTCGCACGTTGTTCGCTACGCACTATCACGAGTTGACACAGCTCGAAGAAACGCTGCCCCGCGTGGCCAACTTGAACATCGCGGTCAAAGAGTGGAATGACGAGGTGGTGTTCTTGCACCGTATCGTCAGCGGAGGTGCCGATAAGAGTTATGGAATTCATGTCGCACGACTTGCCGGTATCCCCAAGGCCGTCAATGAACGCGCCAAGGATGTCTTGGCACAATTGGAGCACGAGCATCGCGATGCGTTGGATCGCCCCAAATTGGGCGGACCTGCGAAAGGCGACAGTAACGGCAATTTCCAATTGACACTGTTTGGTTTTGCCGATCATCCGCTGTTGGACGACATCCAAAAATTGGATGTCAACGCAATGACGCCGATCGACGCGTTGCAGTTTTTACAGTCCGCCAAAGAGCAGCTCAAGACCAAAGTCTAAGTGCCATTCGTGTAGGTCGAAGTAGGCCGGATCCATTGATGTAGGCCGGATCAAGTCGCGATAGCGGCGCCGATCCGGCGGGATGCGATGGTGATGGTGAATTCGTTTTAGCTGCGTGCCGGATCTCCGCGTTGCTGCGATCCGGCCTACGCGTTGTGATCGCGGAGCGATCAACGACAATGGGCATGATGCGAATGTGTTGGTGAATTCGCTTTCGCCGCGGATGCCGGATCTCCGCGTTGCTGCGATCCGGCCTACGGGGCGGGGGCGATGGGGTATGATGGGGACATAACGCTGAAGCGTTTCCTCACCTCACCTCACCTTGCACTCACCTGCTCCAAGGATCCCTGCCAATGCAAACGCCAAATCGTACGAACCGACGTGATTTTATTGCTGTTTCGGCCTCCGCCGCGGCGATGGCCGCACCTTACTTCGTTTCATCACGATCGCTCGGAGCCGCCGAACACGTTGCTCCATCCGAAAAAATCACGCTGGGCGTGATTGGGATGGGACCGCGATGCACCTATGACATGAAATCGATTTTGCAGCTTGGCGATGTGCAATGTGTGGCCATTGCCGACGTGCAACAGTCACGTCGTGATGCCGGTAAAAAAATGGTTGACGATCATTATGGCAATCGCGACTGCCAACTCTATAGTGATTTTCGTGAACTGCTCGCCCGTCCCGATATCGATGCGGTGATCATCGCAACCGGAGATCGGTGGCACGCTGCTGCTTCGATCTTGGCCGCTGAATCCGGCAAGGATGTGTACAGCGAGAAGCCTTGCGGGATCACCATTGGCGATTGCCAAAACATCTCCAAAACGTTCAAAAAGACTGGACGCATCTTTCAAGCGGGAACCCAGCGACGGAGCGTCCCCAATTTTCAAACCGCTGTTCAGCTGGCGCAAACCGGTCGACTTGGAAAAATCGAATCGCTGTATGCGTCGGTCTATATTCCGACGCTGCGGAATGAATGGTTGCCCGGCGAGCCAACGCCAACCAAGGAGGTGTGTGATTGGAACATGTGGCTCGGGCCCGCTCCGTGGCGGCCGTATAACTCGAAATACGTTGCCGGTCGGTGGCGTGGTGAATACGACTTTGACAGCGGTGCCAGACTACTGGATTGGGGCGCTCACACCGTCGATTTGTGCCAATGGGCAAACCAAGCCGACGACACCATGCCAATCCAGTACGAACCGACCGACGAAAACATCCTTTGCACGTATGCCAACGGAGTCAGACTTGTTATCGATTTTCTCGCCGATCCGTTTGGTGATCGGGGGCCACGCTGGATCACACGGCTTGGTACCTGTCCCGTGCGTTTTGTCGGCAGCGAAGGCTCGGTCGAAACCGGTGACGAAGGTGAGATCGTGGCAAGCTCGGCGAGCCTTAACGACGAACTGGCTCAAACCAAGCGTGTCCGTGGACTCGATGTTTCCGCCCACGCCCGCAACTTTTTTGATTGCGTCAAGAGTCGCCAGCAAACGGTTTGCAATCCGACCGTGATGCGTCGATCGCATGTCGCTTGTCATGCCGCTGCGCTTTCGTGGATTCTGAAACGCAAACTCACGATCAACCCTGATACCGAAGCGTTTGTTGATGACGATGAAGCCAACCGGCTGCGGTACCGTAGCCCTCGCGTTTGGTCCTAACAAATGTTGTATGTTTGGCAAAAAAAAACGGCGGAGCGACATTGTCGTTCCGCCGTTATCTCGTCAATCAGACAGAGCTCAACGTCTGCTAAACTTTTTCGCGTGTGATCGTGATTCCTTCGAACTCATTGGAATCAAGATCACTGGTTTCGGGCTCTGATTCGCGTAGTTCAGGATTCTCATCGAGAAATTCTGTGATCTCTTCGATATTCGTTGCGGTTCCTTCACCACTGCTTGCGCCTCCGCAGCCAGCCGTCACGACTAGGCAACTGGCAACCAAGAACGAGGCGAGGCCGTGGCTGATCTTTCTATATAACCCAACGCATTTTTTGCAATTCATATTTTAGGCTTCTCTTTTGATGTGAGATGGCTCGCAGCCTCGCATCAGTCACGAGCATGAAATGAGATGTTGATTCAGGTAGCGACGAACGAAACGTCGCTCAAACTAGCGGCCGAACGAATGGTTGCGGACTAAAAGTCTGCGTCGATGGTTTCGTTCGCAGCACGTGTGCCCAATTTACCCCACAAACCAAACGGGCTTTTCGAACCTGGTTTGACGGACGATCCTTCGTAGACTTGGGCCGAGCTACTGTTTCCAGCTTCGATAGAGTCGGTAATGAATTTCACCGCACCGTCACCCATCAAGACATGAACGCCACCTTGGTGACGGCTGCTCGGCGGAGCAATCAACGAATTTCCGTGATAGGTTTTGTCGATGCAAAGCTCTCGGTTGGGTGGCAAAATTGTATTGATCTGAGCATACAATGGACGTCCCGATGCCCACTTGTATCCGCGACGTTGCTCGGAGTTTCCTACTGTTTTTCCACCATCCCAAAACTGAGGACGTTCAGCGTCCTTGAAACCTTCACATGAAAGAGCACCGCCGGCCAATCGAATTCCCTGCCCCGATTCACTTTTGGTGAGGGTCGATTCCTTGGGTTGTGTTCGAACATCCGAATCACCCAGGTCGGTTGTGATTTCGCCCATACAGATGGTGTTGGCAAGCCCATCGAGAACGTCGCGGAAACGCATGGTTTTGCGACCGATAAACATGCCTCGCTGCGCGGCACGTGACAGTGTTGCAAAATTATCAACGCCGTTGTCTCGCAAGGCTCCCCAATTACTCAGGTAAGCCGAATCGCCTGTACAGAAGACGTAGTTGGTTCGAGCGGCCGCAGGTAACCCCACGCCTGGATCGCTCGGACATCGCATCGCGGGGACTTCGGTAAGCCAAGGTTGGTAAACATTAACCGCATGGTGGCTGGCGTTCATCAATGGAGTTCCTCCCATTGGCGGCCAAACGTCATTGGTGGTTGCCGGATTTCCATCGGCATCCAATGGATTGCTGATGCTTTCCCAAAGCGCTTGCTGTTCGAAAAATGGCAGCATGCCAACCATCGCACTAAGCCCCAAGCGATTGTGTCCCGTGGCAGCAATGACAAAGTTTCCAGGACCGTAGGTTCCCGTCATCAATTTGGGCAACTGCTTGTAAGCGGCATGGTAATTGTGAACCGCCAATCCAAGCTGCTTCACATTGTTGCTGCAACTCATCCGTCTGGCGGCTTCGCGAGCAGCTTGGACGGCGGGCAGCAATAACCCGACGAGTACACCAATAATTGCGATCACCACCAAAAGCTCCACTAAAGTGAAGCCAACTTTCGGTTTCGTCTGCATCTCTCTGAACTCCAATGAACAAGCGTGAAAAGATTGCTCGTCCAGGGCGGCCGAAAATTAACGGGGGATAAAAGCTCTTTTTGGCCACCAGAACGGGCATTATGTACCTGCAACCTTAACGTAATGGGGGCGCCCATGCGAACGTTTGGGGGGCTGTTTTCGTAAGAATTCCGAAATGCTTTGAGACAAGTGATCAGGGCTGTACAAACGTTGTTCGTCCTAGTCTATAGGTAAACGGCAATGTCTATAGTTTTTTGCCAGCAGAGGCACCGAGGCGATTCGCTCGTGCATTGCGGCGTTTTGACCGTAGAGGATGAGTCCCGAAACACCCGATCCGAATGATGACAGGTGTATAGATTTTGGAGTTTTGGGATTCGCGGCTAAGCCCATTTGCCGATTAGAGACAGGGCCGAATATCGACAGCGTGGTGGCGACGTTGGTTTCCGCCGCAGAGAAAAAGTTTTGCGTCGATGGCGACTCTATCGCCCGGCGATCGATCGTGCGTGGGTGAAACGTACTCTCTGGGATTGGAAGCCGGCCAGCCCTAACTTGCAAAAAAAAACGGCGAGCGACTTGGTCGCACCGCCGTTTTCAGAATCGTTTTCAGAATCTTTTGCCAAGCGTTTGGGCTAAGCGTCGCTGCGTCGTGCCGTTTGTTTTCCGGCCGGAGCTTCGGGCGTTGGCGCTTTTTCTTCCTCGCTTGACGCATCGGTCAGCTCAGGATGCTCCTGGATATACCGAGAGATTTCACCTTCTCCAGCAATGATGCCCGCGTCTCCGCCACCGCCACAGCCCACAACCGTCCCCATGAATCCGATCGCGAAAATGGTCAAACGGAATCTGTTTCGTGCGTTCGTGTGTTGCTTTAATTGAAAGTTCATTTGTATACGAATCCTCTATCTGATTTGGAAAGTGTCTCATCGAGAAGGAACGACGGAACGTTTATGAAGTGATGTAAATCGCTGAGTAATCGTTTCATGATCCAGCGATGGGGATTAAGAGTGCTAACGTATCGTTAAAAATCTCCGGAGAGAGTTTCATTGCTGGCACGTGTTCCGAGCGCGCCCCATAATCCAAATGGGCTTTTCGACCCCGGAGCCAGAGATGCGGCTTGGTCGGTCACTTGCGCACTGTTGGTGTCGCCAGCTTCGATCGAACTGGTGATGAATTTGACAGCACCATCAGTCATTAACACATGGCATCCACCTTGATGACGACTGCTCGGTGGGAAAATCCCAGCAGTGCCGTGGTAGGTGTTGGACATGCAAAGTTCCGAGTTGGGGGGCAGGATTGTATTTACGCTGCTGTACATCGGGCGGCCAAGTGCCCATTTGTAACCGCGTCGTTGTTCGGAGTTGCCGACCATCAAGATACCGCTTTTCCAAAACTGGGGTCGGTCGGGATCAAGGTGAGTTCGGCACGAAACGGCGCCGCCGATTTTGAACATTGGATTGCCACCGTCGGTGCCGTTCATCGTACTTTGTGCTGCCTGTCCACGTACATCAAGGTCGCCAAGGTCAGTGATCATTTCGCCCGAACAAACCGTGTTGGCAAGTCCATCGAGAATGTCACGAAACTTCATCGTTTTTCTCGACACAAACACACCACGACAGGCGGCCCGAACGCCGGTGGAACGGGTCGAGTCGGTATTGCCGTTGTTGTCCAGTCCACCTTCGTTGGAACGATAATGAGAGTCACCAATGCAAGCGCCGTAGTTCGTTCGTCCTTGTGCGGGCAATCCCGTTCCTGGATCACTCGGACAACGAAACGAGGGAACTTCGGTCAACCAAGGATCGTATTGGGTAGTCGCATGACCACCGCCGCCGGTCAACCCCTTCATCGGGCAAGGCCCCATCGCAGCGAAAACGCCATTGCCCAACGGGTCATTAAATGGATTGCTGATCTGCTCCCACAACGCTTGCTGTTCGATGAATGGCGTCAATCCAACAAGCCAACTTAATTCGAGTCGATTGTGCGATAGCTCAGGCGGGTCACCAAAGAACGCGTCGACCGTGCCGGTCCCCGGTTTGGTTCCGGTCATTTGAGTCGGCAATTGATCGTAGGCTGCGTGGTAATTGTGCAGCCCCAATCCGATCTGCTTGAAATTGTTGCTGCAGCTCATCCGGCGTGCCGCTTCACGTGCCGCTTGGACGGCGGGAAGTAATAGTCCAACTAAAACACCGATGATCGCGATGACAACCAGCAGTTCCACCAAGGTGAAACCAGAACTCGATCTTTCTTTCATCTTCTAAACTCCGAAATAAGTCAAACTGGAAAAGGAGGCGATTGGTCTATAGATTGACGCATCTATAGAGACAGCAGGGAGCCGCGTGCAGTGATCACGTTTGCGGTTGGCTAAGTGCGGATAGAACCTAAAGGCGCATTTCGAGTGCATTCATTCCGAGAGAAATTCACGGAAAAAGGGGAGGCGTTGATGGATCTCCCAAGGAAGAGCTATGGGAGCAAAGGGGCGAGAAGAAACTCTTTGTGGGTGCAAAACTCACGTCGCGGTGTGGCGGGGGGCACACACTTACTTCACGAATTATAGTTCACCAATGAAACCCCTGGCAATCTATGGAGTTTCGAGATTTTTAGTTTTTAATCGTTGAAACATTTCCGCAGCTTTTCGCTGTGCGTCGGCTTCGGTCGTTCGTCCCAAGCTTTGGTAGATTGCTTCCAATGCTCGACGTGCCGCAACTTGGGATGGATCGATTTCAAGTGAATGCTGCAAGGCTTTGATTGCCTTTTCCGAGTTGCCATCGTTCTGCTCGGCCAAACCCAGAAAATACGAGTCGCTCGCGTCGACATGAAGCTGTTGCAACATTTGGTAGAGCGGGATCGCTTTGCGGTTTTCACCGCGATCGAGATAGATCCGAGCCAAAGTGTGGGCGGCAACGATACGGGCGTCGATGTCGGCTTCGTTTGTAAGAACTTTTTGAGCCAAATCTTCGGCAATGGGAATTGCTCCCTGTTCGCGGGCCAGCCAGATCAAGGCGGCGTCAACATCGCCATCGGCGTTTCCGTTCTGTTTGATCTGGATCAATTCTTCGGTGGCCTTAAGCATCAACGCCGCAAATTTCGGGTCGCCGCCCCGGCGTCGATAGAGTTCGTATTTGCTTAGGGCGGCAAGTCGCTGCCGCTCTGCGGGATCGAGATGGCCGATGTCCAAGATCGGCTCGACTTCGGTTGTGCCGGGATCGAGTGTGTCGGATTTAGGAGCGGCTGTGAGTTGTAGATTGCCGCGGGGGTAGACACCAATTTGATGGTTGCTCAGTGCGAAATGAGCCACCTCGGTATCACGGCGGGGCATGTGGCAATCGGCACAGTTGTTTTTATTCTCGGCAAGTCGCCGGTCATGCGTTTGGCCGCAGGCGTCGTCACGGTGGCACTGGTAACATTTGTTGCGATGGTACTCGATCTTGTTCTCGGCGGTCGGAGGGTCATGGGGATCATGACAAGTGA
>NZ_ANOG01000286.1 GCF_000346295.1 Rhodopirellula maiorica SM1
ATGGATGCGGCGGGCGGATAGACCGGCTTGGCATTTCTCGATGACGATGTCGCGAAACGGCTCGCACTGACTGTTACCGGCTGCCACCGCATCGGTCGCTTGAGGCCGGTCAGACCCGGTTGGCGCTATGGTACTGTTTGAATCCGCAGGCCCGGTTGGCGCTGTATCGCTCGGAGCCGTTGGCGCTTTGGTACTGTTTGAGCTTTCGCAGGTCAAATGCCGCCGAACTGCCCCGCGGGAGACGCCGAGAGTCTTTGCGATCCGTCGCTCAGAATACCCTGCAATGCGTAAGTTGTTGATTGCTAAGGACTTGTCCATCGCCAGTTAATTCGCCATGAGGCCCTCGTCGGTGGGTTTTCGGATGTGAAAACCCACCATCGGACAAGGGACCGGGGTGTGGGATCAATTGGTACCGTTTGAGGCGCCAATCACTGGTACTGTTTGAGCGCAAACTGACAATTGTCACTATCGAACTACAATAAGATTGTGGCTACGGATAGCTTGAGGAATCCTTCAGGAAGCAAATGAGAACAGCGGGGAAGATATCGGTTGCTTCAAATTACAGCAGCGTTAACTGGGCGACCAAATGCTCTGTCATCCTCACGTTCACCATGTCGTTCACGGAAGCGGGGTGAAGTTGGATGCTGACGGCCAACCCGAGTCACAGGAGAGCACACCGAAGTATACTTCCTGTTTCACCACGATATATCGGTGCGAGTCTACAAAGTGAAGCTGGCTGATCAGCTCCGAACCTGCGGGCTGTACAACTGCGTCCCGGTAGGGGGTTCGGAAGAGAAATTCGTTGTCGAAATCCAAACGCTTGGACATGGCAATGCCATGCTGAAATACTCAGCCCCTTACGGTCATCGTGTGGCATCACGTGATTAGCGAATCGTAGCGGTCGATGACTTACACGGTGCGTCCATCGAAATCCACTTCCGCAGTGAATCGGAACGTCCAGGGAACAGCCTGGGTGAAGAGCTTCGTTCAGCACATGCTTCCGGCTGACTTTCAAAAGGTCCGGCGCTACGGTTGGATGAGCGCGAACTCGAAGATTAATTTTGACGAGGTCCGTTTACTAGTGTGTTATTCTTGGTGTGGACGTTCTGGCCGGCCAGCGTACATGATGCACAGGTGAAACCGCCGACATCCCACTACATTGCTCGGACTGCGGTGGTGAGTTGCGAGCGGGCGAGCGTCTGGATGCTTCGACAGCGGATGAGCCGCCCCCATACCACCGATTGAATCGATTCAATCGGAACGCCATCAGGAAGGTGTCCGCTGATGTTGTGCGTGGACGTCGCCAGGTTCGAATCAAAAAAATCGTTCCGACCGTCTGTCTTACGCGAAAAGTGGCATCGCCCCGCCTGAGGCGTTCCTGCATCGTCCTATTGGCTGGCTCACAGCAATCATGAGTGAGACGTCGAGGCAAATCACAAATGCTTGATCAAGAGATCTCCCGCCATCATGAACAAAGCCCTTTGACATCGGCTCGTGCCTCGCGATGTCAAAGGCCGACTGGCTTTCTGTTTAAATTGCAAGGCTTCGAACTACTGCCTAAATGCTCAACGGCTCAGTCGATTCACCCACAAATACCAACCGTAGTGATCCTCGAAATTCACTCGTCGGGAGAGATGCAATCGGTATATTGGAGGGCACGTCGACAAACCACTTTCTCGTTGTTTCCACATGCCATGCCGCAAGAAGGCCACGAGCTGTATTCCGCAGGATGAGCAGACGCCTATCCACGCTATCTACTTGCGACAACACGCTGCTGCCGATGTGATATGAGTCCGTGTCTTTACTAGATTACTCGCGGATCTTGCAAATCCTGTGCCAATTCTTCGGTCCGAAGACACGAGAGAAGTAGCCTTCCATGCTGAAAGCGATCATGTCATTATGGGTCTCTCCGCGCAAGTCAAGGTAAATAATGTCGCCAACCTCAACCGCAGGGAAACTCGACTCAAACTCATTTTTGTCATGAAAGGAATGAGTCTTAAACGGATTAGACGCGGTCGCTACTTCGTCGGGCAAATCATCATCGTCGTGGTGGTTCATCGGGAAATTCCTTCGTGGGTTAACTTAATCATTTGGCCTGCTAACGCTCGTTCTCGCATAAACGCAGCTGCAACCGGGCGTTTGTAGGAGAAGTTAATACCCGTTTCCTCTCTTGTGTATTTTTTTGTGCACAATTTGTCCGCTTAGGAACCGTTCGGAAATAACTTCGTCATTTTATGGACGGAGTACATAGTTGAACTGGCCCAGGACTTTGTCGCGGATCGTCGGCTCATTTTGGCGGAACGATTCGGTCGCCTTCTGTCCTGATCGATAAGCCTTCCTAGCTAATTCGCACATAACTTTTAATCCGACGGTGGTCGTCACTCGGGAGAATAGCAACTGCATCCAATTTAATGATTCAACCAGTCTGCCACTGATGGCACGACTCAGGTGGCAAAACAGTCGGTGATCAATCGGGTTGTACTTTGAGCAGTACGGAGGTAAGTGGGCCACGCGAATCGAAAGATCAAGGTTGACCGCCAGCGCATGTAAACGTTCGCGGTAAAGACGCACCCGGTAACCATTGCTTCCTCCGCAATCCGCCAATACTAGAACACCGCCAGCCCCTCGTACCGACTTCGGCCCAATCGATGCCACCATCGTCTCAACGCATCGGCTGCCAATTCGCCGGTATCCGAACCGGTTGCAAGATAAACGAATCCGTCGTTGGCTACCGTGTCATAGACGCCATACGGAATGGCCTTTGCTGAGTTTGAGCAAGAGCCGAAGTCGTGATCAAAAGCGTGAAGCGTTCCGTCGGTCCAGGCTCTACCGCTGCGTGCGAAATACCCGATGAGTTCCTTCTTCTTCGTATCGACGCTGATCACTGGCCAGCCATGCGATTCGTACTCGCGACGTAGTGCTGCGATGCGATCAAATTGCTCTTCGCGGAATTCACTACTGCCCAACGGAATGTCCTTGGAGATTTTGCGACGACCGAGCCCGAGCGTTCCGCTGAGAATCTGGCCAATCACTCCGAGGGAAGCGTTGAATCCACTGCTGGCAATTCTGTCCGCAATCGTCCTCAGTCCCATGTTGGTCCAGATGGCTCCGTCTTCGACGGGCGAGCCCGCCGTTTGCGTTTTAACTTCTTCTTCAATCGCTTGGATAATCCCGGGCTGGCAGCAGCTAGCATTTCTCCTGCCGCCCCCTTTTTTCTTACACGTCCTTCAGCAGGATCCTCTGGCAGAGCTTCGATGTCCGCGCGTCCCTGTCGAATCGTATCACGATGGCAGCCAAAGAGTTTTGCAATGTACTCGATTCCGCCGTGACCGAGCTTTTCAGCTTCGATCGCCGCGTACCGCCGCCGGTCTTTCTCTGAAAGCGAGTGATACAGAGCTTGCATATGAGTTACAACGTCCGAACTGTAGTAATCCATGGTAAACCTCCGAGGAAATGTGTCCTCTTCAATCTACCTGATTGCCGAAGTTGTTTCCGAACAGTTCCTTAGATTCGGTTGCAATTCTGCGATAATCGAAATGATGACCGAGGTAATCTATGTCCGTGAATAGTACCGCGTAGATTCGTTCCAAGCATCGTCATCATCCGGTTACGTTTGACAGACCGGTCGGCTTGTCTTCTGCAATCTTGTTGCACTTCCGCAATGCGTCCTCAAAATTTTCTGCGAAGATTTTTACATTTTCAGTTGGTGGATAGAACCAACACGTATAATCGCCGCGTTCGGCAGACAATAATGTTTCAACCGTTGTGCGAACATTTCCATTCTCGTCGATTTCTAGTCCGCATGTTTCTTTCTCGTCGGGCATCTCATTATTCCTTTGTACGGGGTGTAGATCTAGATTTAGACAATTCTTCTATTGATGCGATGCACAAATATCCAATGCATTCGTTTTCGATATTGCGGCTACTGAATTAGCATTCGTCGCCTAACGTTTCAGTGTACAAATAAGCACAGATGAAGAGGATATGGTTTAGTGGGATAACAAAATGCGATCTATGGAGGCACAGAAAGTGCTTGCACAATTGTGCGTTAAACTTTGTCGCCGCTGGGGATGGCACCTGCGACTCGGATCAGGACGGCTGATCCGTTAGAAAGAGTCTACCATATAGCACTTTAGCTAGGGGAAACCAAGTGATACTCCAGTTAAAGGTTAGTTGAATCCGTTTTGACGGTTGCTGCCCGATTTTCTTTACACTTTCTAACTGCGTATTCACGTACCATTCGTGAATGCTGACCCGGAACCAGCAATGGGGGCGAGCTTGAGTTACTCCTGTCATGTTGCCATCGTCCGGGGCCTTGATCTTTCAGTCACCAATATTCCTTTCTGCGCATCTGCAGAGCTCTCTCGCCGCGAGATTCGCGAAGAGCGTCTAGCACCTCGTATACCTGCTAGTTGTAAAAGTAGGCTCCGAGATCTTCAGTTGTCCACGTCGCAAGCGAGGACAGAAAGATTGGTGCGACCACAAAGATTTTAATAACAAGCAGGAGCAGCTTCGCGTGTGTCAAAAGAAGTTCGAGGCGAGCATGCTACTGGAAACAGCGGAAGGAGTCGAGAACTCGTATTCGCAACCTGATGTTGTTAGGCTTGTCGTCCCGGGACGCTCGGTC
>NZ_ANOG01000287.1 GCF_000346295.1 Rhodopirellula maiorica SM1
CTTGGCGACTTTCGCTACGAGGAGAAGCGACGAGCTGGCAGAATCAATGTGGTGGGCGGATCGTCTTGATGTTTGTAAAACTGACGAGCGTTCTGGTCCGCAATCACAATCCTAATTTACGTCCTCGAACCATTGGAATCGAAGATTGTCATGAGTGAAAACGAATTTGACCCCACCGACGCCTTGGTCGGCGTAATCATGGGCAGTCGCAATGATTGGGATACGATGCGAGCGGCGGCCGATATTTTGGACGAATTGCAGATACCGAACGAGCGATTGGTGGTGTCGGCGCATCGGACGCCGACGCGAATGGTCAACTATGCGACGCAGGCCAGCCAGCGTGGATTGAAGGTGATCATTGCGGGAGCGGGCGGAGCGGCTCATTTGCCAGGCATGGTCGCCTCGGAAACCAATCTGCCGGTGATCGGAGTCCCCGTGCAAAGCCGTGCCCTGCAGGGGCTGGATTCTCTGTTGTCGATCGTGCAGATGCCAGGTGGCATTCCAGTGGCAACGATGTCCATCGGCGCGTCCGGCGCCAAAAACGCGGGGCTGTTGGCGGCGCGAATTTTGGCGTTGTCCGATGACGCGTTGGCCGATCGGTTGGCCGAATTCGTCAAGAAACAAACCGCTGCGGTTCTCGAATCGGCGGAGCTATAGGATCAACGTGAGCGAGGCGATATTGAATAACCAATCCGATTCCAATCCCGATTTTAAATTGATCCTGCCTGGCGGCACCATTGGCATGGTGGGCGGCGGACAACTTGGCCGCATGTTTGCCATCGCTGCGACGCAGATGGGATATCAAGTCGTGGTGTTCTGCGAAACCGAGCAAGAGCCGGCCGCCCAGATCGCTCATCGCTGCGTGTTTGGACGGCTGAACAACATGGATGCGGTTGAAGCGTTCGCGAATCAATGCGACGTGATCACGTTGGAGTTCGAGAATATTCCCGAAGCGACGATCGCCAAGTGCCAACAGTACGCACCGACTTACCCGTCATCCGATGTATTGGCGACGGCGCAAGATCGATTGCGTGAAAAAAACACGATCCAAGACGCGGGATTGCCGGTCGCTCCGTTCTGCAGAGTCGTCGATGCAGCAACATTAGCGACTGCGGCCGAGGCGGTGGGGTTGCCGTTGATCTTAAAGACCGCTCGCAGCGGCTATGACGGCAAGGGGCAACATCGCATCACCACGCTTGCCGACGCCGACCATGTCGCATGGTCGATGTGCGATGAATGGGTTGCGGAACAACTAATTTCGTTCGATCGCGAAGTCTCTGTCGTCGTGGCGAGAACCGCCGACGGACGAACGTCGACCTTCCCGATTTTTGAAAACGATCACGTCAACCACATCCTCGACGTGACGATGCTTCCGGCCACGTTGTCCGACAGCGTGCAGAAGCAGGCTCGCGAGATCGCCATCACAGCCGCAAAAGCACTCGACGTCGTAGGGCTGTTGTGTGTGGAAATGTTTGTGCGACCCAGTGCCGACGGCAGTGAGGAAGTGATTATCAACGAGGTCGCACCACGGCCGCACAACTCAGGTCACTTGACGATCGAAGCTTGTCACACCAGCCAGTTCGAGCAGCATGTACGTGCGGTCTGTGGGCTGCCGCTTGGCAATACCGAGATGATTTGCGGCGGCGCCGCGATGGCAAACTTGCTGGGCGACGTGTGGGGGGACGAGACCAAAACACCACCATGGGATAACGCACTCGCCGTCGATGGTGTGAAGTTGCATCTGTACGGCAAAGTACACGCGAAACCGGGCCGCAAAATGGGGCATTTGACTTGCGTGGGGAACGACCGAGACGCCGTGGTTGCGAAAGTTCGCGAAGCGCGAAGCCGGTTAACGCGATAGCGGAAACGGTATCACTCAACACCATCTACGTTGGCAACCACAGGCGGATGCTCAAGTAGTGGGATTCGCCTGAATTCCCATCTTTGCTGTTGAACCACCAGAAACTCTGGCGAGTCCCACTACGAAAGTAGATTGCATTGGGCTCGCGCCGTGCCGCTACCAAAGTAGATAACATTGGGCTTGCGCCGTTCCTCGAACCGAGACAACGGCGACCCGTTGCGGGTGTCAACGCCGAAACGATTCCGGAGCCGTGTTCGAGACGAGACTGAGGTAAAGCGTTTCGGCGCCGCGTCGTTCCGGTTTCGGACGCAGCAATTCAGCTGCGGCTTCGAGCAAATCGCGACGACTGACTTGGCCAAGCAAGCGGCCATCTTCGACGATTGGCAGCCGGCGATAGGGCGAGTTGAGAAACATCTGGGCAATGCCCAGCAGGTCGGTGCTCGGCGTTGCAGTTAGCGCTTCGGTGTCCATATAGGGTCCGATTTGACGCGGCTTCGCAGCGCGACGCAGATTGTCGCTGGCATGATTCGATTTTGCTCGCTCAACCACTTCGCATGCCAATCGGCACTCGGCACGCAACACATCACGACGACTGACTTGTCCGGCCAAGCGTTCGCCTTGCAAAACCGGAAGCCGACGATACGGCGTCTCTTGAAATTTGTGGGCGATGTCCAACAACGAATCGTCTTCGTGAATGATGCGGTTGCGATCCAAGTTCATGTACTGGTTCACACTCGTTCCGGGCAATTGATCGTGTAACGCGGCGATCAACGCTCGCATCGCAGTCTTTTCGGAAAAGATGCCCAGATAATGTCCCTGGGGATCGACGACAGGGGCTCCGGAGATTCGCCGACTGAGCAGATGGTCGATCGCGTCGAACACGTCCATTTCGGGCTTGATCGTCACGAGTTGGCTGACCATGAACTCACGAACGCGAGTGATATGCAAACCTTCGGCACGTGCCGTTTCCACGGGTTCGGTCAACGCGTTCATGCAGCACTTTTCGCTGAACACCGCTAGATAACCACCATCGGAGCCAAGTACCGGAGCCCCTGAAATGTTGTCTCTCAGCAGTCGCGCGACGCTGTCCATGACATCACTCTCGGGAGTCAACGTCACAAGATTGCGACGCATGATATCGCTTGCGGTCTTCACTTCGTTCATATCCAAGCCCTTGTTGAAAGAAAAGCATCGAACCCGTAAGTTGGGCTCAAGGTTGGTGATTGATCCCAACCTAACGCGGGGCGACATGGAAAGTCAAACTTTTCCTGCAATTCGGCTTGTGAAACATTGCGCAAAGGTTTGGCGAAAACGTCTGAACGTCGACGGCTATCACCATCTGTTGTGGTATTAGATCAACCACAATGAGTAACCTATTCGGGTTATCCAGTCTGGGGTGTTTGCAGAGTCGCGAAACGCGCTCAATTGCAACGACAGTCGCGTTGGGGGATCAGCGAAAGAATGGCCGCGATGGCTGCTGATTTGCGGGGCAGGCTTGGAATGTGCGCCGATCTGCTCGACTGAATTTTTGGATTGAATTGGCGAGGGCCAACCGCTGACGCTAGTGGTAGTGAGCGGGGTTGCGAGTCCCTGCGACTTGAGGCCGAAAGGGACTCGTAGCCTCGGCCACTACGGTGCAATTGTGTAACGGATCTCGTCACGAGTTCCGGGGGACACTGGCCAAATGCCATCTACTTTGGTAGCGGCGCGGCGCGAGCCGTCAGGTTGAGGCAAGTAAAACGTTCGGTTTAGACCGGGCGAGCCCCGCGCCGCACCACTACAAACGCCACCCGTTTAGTGTCAAAGTAGATGGCATTGGGCACTGCCCGTGGATCGAAAGTCTTGGCGACTTTCGCTACGGGTGTGCGACGAAAGTCTTCGCGACTTTCACTACGCGGAGGGGGCGTCCTCAGCCGCGGTCGCGGGCTGGGGCGATTCCACCGGCTGCGGTGAGGATTCGAGCATCGCGTCAGTAGCCGGCGCGTTCATGAACGATTGCATCTGGGGTGCCGATGGATCAAACGCACCGCTTGTCAGTGGCGCCGGCATTTCCACGTCGCTTGGGTTGAGTCGAGGAGTCAAATGACGCCCCAACTCGTGTGCGTCCTGGTAGGCCCCTGCTGCCCATTGGCCCTCGGTAAGTTGCACTTGGTTGTATGCCAACAACGAGCCTTTCTGTCGATGGAAATCGCGAATCGCCAGGTTGTAGGCAGCCAACGCCCGATAAAAATCGGCTTCGCTGGTGACCACTTGTCTCTGGGCTTGCAACAGGAAGTTGATGTTATCGGTACCATCGCGGTATCGACGTCGCAGCACATCGACTTGGCGTTGGTCGGCAAGGTAGCGGTTGTAATTCGTTTCGAGCAGCTGATGCGTGAGCATGATTTGCCGACCTGCGTCCGCCAAATCATGACTGATTCGCAACTCGGTTTCGGCCAGGACGGCACGTTCACGACGCAGGTTCAAGTTGGCATGAGCGACCGCAGCACTAGCCGCACGCAATCCGACGGGGAATTGCATTTCCAATCCGGCTTGCCATTCTTGGTAATTGCCGTCGGTGATGTTGCCATACAGACTGTCGAAGGCCTCTTTGTCGCTGCCGCCAATCAAATGATCGCCGAGACCACGGAACCGGTATTGGCCCAGGAAGTCCAAGCGAGGACGGCGGTTCAAGCGAGCCGCCGTCAGCTCCATCTCTCGTTTCTTCAAATTGAATCGTTGGCGACGAACCTCCACACGACGGGACAAAGCTTGCCCGAGTGCACTTTCCCAATCGAAAACAACCCGGACGTCGGTCGGAGTGGTGGTCGGTTTGAGTAGTCGTCCATCACTGGCGGGCAACCCGATCAAATAACGAAGCCGTTGCTCGCGAGTGTACAAGCCATCGGTGCTTGCCAGCGCCGCCTCGACTTGAGCGCGGAATTGGTAGTACTGCGATTGCGCCTGAGCCTCCTCGTCGCTTCGTCCTGCACCGGCTTCCAAACGAACTTGTTGGTACTGGAACGTTTGCAATGCCGAGTCACGGCCTTTGACGTTGGCTTCGAGCACGCGATAGGCAGCGGATAATTCCCAGTAGGCTTGTTCGACGTCCGCGACCAAGCTAATCACAGCGGCCTCGAAATCGGCCAAAGCCACATCTTCATTAACGCGAGCGATCAAGACACCGTTGTACTGCCCAATCTGCGAATTCGGACCGGCGATGCGGTTGAACGTCGTGCCCGCACCTTGCATCAACGGTTGACGATATTCGGCTTCGAGGAAACCGATAAAGTCACTGCGGAATGCGCGGGTAGGCCGGTTACTGTAGTTGTAGTTCACGGAGTGACGCAAAGCGAAACTGGCACCTTGAGCCGTTTGCTTGCTCAGTTCGGCATTGTACGTTCCATACGTTTCTTGCAGCGTATTGGGAGTGAACTGCGTGACCACGTTGTTGGACGCGAGATTCTGAGGTTGATCGGCGTTGCTCCAGAACAACTCTTGCGTGAACTGGGCATCAAAGTCCGACAGTGCCGCTTCGACCCCCGTCAGTGGGTTGGCATGTGCCAACGCGGGATCAAACGTGGTCGTTGTGCCGTCGGGATTCGTGATCACAGTCCCGCCGATCGATCGCAGCACGGGGCTCTGTTGAACCGACAACTGGATTGCTTCTTCCAACGTCAGCTCGAGCGTCGGGATCTTTGACGGATCCTCCAGTGCCAAAGGTGCGGTCGCTTGCGTGGCAGCTTCCGCTGGGGCCGATGCACATTGCTGAACTTCGGGATATTCAATCCGCATCGCATAGTCGTCATGGTAAGACGCTGTGGTGTCATGCGGCCCATCTTTGATGCGATCAAAGACGCTACAACCGACATTGCTGATCGAGGTTGCTCCGATCAGCAATGCGAGCAACGCGGCGCGACGGGATCGACGCCACGAGGATTTCAGACGATCACTGATTCGGCGAAAGGGGGATGCCGGAGCCCGCGTGGCTAATGTTTTGTCTTGGTCGCGTCGCATGGCCAGGTTCACTTGTAGTACGCCGCACCCTCTTTCGTCACTCGTACAACACAAGCGATCGTGCGAAAGATCATTGGCGGTGCTTGCGTTATCGACCGGATTCCCGAAACGACTGGAATGATCGGGAGACGAAATCTGCCTGCAAATGAAGAGAAACCGGCACAGCCCGCAAAGTCATGCTGGAGTTTGCCGGTTAGCGAAACCGTCGCGGCAGCCCCGATGGAAGGGGATGCGAGGGGTGGGGCCAGATACCCGCGTTTTTCCAAGCCATTCGAAAATCAAACTGGTTTCGAGATTGTTGGGGGCGTTTCCACGTCGAGGACGGCTCGCCAATAGCCGGGCTGTTGGCTCTATCAACGCGAATTTGCCGATTACCAAGGTGCAGAAACCCGAACACGCAGGGGGCAGGAAACTTCGATTGAAGTAACGGAACTGTCGGCAGCTTGTTTATTTACGGAGCCGCGACGCGTCAGAGAACGTCCGGCTTAGGGTGACTCTAACAACTCGCCTTCGTTCTTTTTTAAGGCCGGAGGCCAGTACAATTCATGCCGATGGTGTTAACCACCGGTTTGGAATGCAGCAAATCCAAGGCCGGAGGCCGACACATTTACACAGTCATTGTGTCGGCCTCCGGCCTTTGCAGCTCATTCGCTACATCCCGTGGCCTTATGGCCACGGCAGAGGATGTATCGGCCTCTGGCCTAAGCCGGACGTTCTCGTCAGCGGCCGGGTATAACGCACAAAGTAACTGCCTTACGGCCCGCAGCTCAGCGTTGCGATTTGAATTTAGCTTAAATCAACAAACCGTTGATGCGTACTGCTACGGTCGGCTTAGGCCTTGGCCATTGCGGGCGTGTAAAAACGAGCTCGCGAAAGTTCGTAGGCAGCAAAAATGACGACGGAAAAGCACAAATCGCCGGCGACGGTAAACCCGTAGAAGGGGATCGCGTTGATGTAACACGCGGTGAAACCGGCTACCGACATCGGATACCAGCCCGCCAAAATCGTACCGAAGTTGCTAACGACGAAGAACACCGTCGACGCCGCTAACGAGGCCGCAGGAATCTTCCACAACCGGCTCGTTCCACTCGCATTGCGAAGTTTGCGTCCGATTGGAACCGACGCTGCCATGCCGAGATAAACCATCGACATCGCGGCAAGGTTATAGAAACCCAGTCCAGGAATCCCCAACATATGGCCCACGACATCACTCAGTCCCATCACGCCAATCGGAACCAAATAGGCTCGGCGCCCCGACATATAGCTGCCGGCAAACAGCCCCAAAGCGGCAACACAAGCAACATTCGGAGGGTGAGGGAGGAAGCGGCTCGCAGCAACGGCCAAAATCATTAGGTAAAACATCGGGCGAGTCCAAGCATGGATGTGGAAAACTGGGTTTTGTATGCCGCTGTTTTAAACGCTTTGTCGGCAAATCGCCAGAGGGGAAAAACGAAGGTGCTCAGGAAAGGTAGGCTGGCAGGACGGTGTGTCACGCAAGCCGCAGCAAATCCTCGTATCCATGCAAAACGGCCGGCCTTTGGCGGTGCAAACGCACTGCCAAAGACCGGCCGCTGTGATGGTGACGGCCTGGAGAGGCCTTCGATCTAAAAGACTTCTGGATACGGACTAAGGGAACGCCAGGACAGCGCCGGTTACTGCGGCGGCTTCGGCGATCACCGCTCGTCGCTCGTACGGCGGACGTTGCAGGTAGGCGGGAGTGCACGAGCCAGTGCGGTAGTACCCCATCGAGTAATCGCATTCACAGGGGTGATCGATCGTCGCCAAATATGGCAACATCGGCACGGTAGTGAAGAACCGCATTCCGGCAACCATCGGGGTCAAACATGGGTGTTTTTCGTGTCCATGTCGTTCCAACATGCGGTCTTCGAAGTACAGCGGGTGTGAAAACGTGTTCGGCGCGTTCCACGCTTTGACCGTCCAGCCCCACGATGGATCACGTTCGATCCCTTGTTCGGGGAGTGGCAAAATTGGCGATCCGGTATCGCTGCGGAATCCTTCGGGAGCGCGACCGTTGCCGATGTTTTCGATCGAAGTACTCGCCGCGGCGATCGGCGGCAGCTCCAGCCGACCTTCGACCACCTCGGGAGTGCGATAAAAGTCATCGCCATCCATCAAGTTTGCCGCATTGGATACGCGACCTGGACGGCCAGCCCCTGGGGCGTCGCGGTCGGGACGCTGAGCAATTCGCGTTGATTCATGGATGTGATCGACGTCCATTTCAACCGGATCCACTTTCTTGATCTGCGTGGGCGCCTTAACAACCGTCGCGGCCATTTGGCGAGCGGGGTCAACCTCGCTCGAAACGACGACTCCATCCGTTTCTTCTTTGACGCCACTCTGCTCGCTCGGCTCGCCAAAATACGAGGGCAACGCACTGTAATGATTTGCCGGCGGGGGCAATGCGATGTCGACGTCTTGATGCGACGGTCGCTCGGGGGAAGCGTCCAAAATGCCGCTGCCGAATACCTCATCGGTCCAGGCGACGAAATCGTCATTATCGGCTTGATCAAAGACCGGGAAACCATCCAATTCCTCGACCTGTTCCGAAGCTGGTGAATCAGCCAGCGCCGTCGAGCAAGTCAATATCATGCCGGACATCAGGCATTTAAGGAAAAGTTTTCGCTTTGATTTTATCGAATTCATCGGATAGCTCCCTCGGCTGAATCGTGGACGGGCCAGTCCGTTTTGGCCTCGTTCTGAATCCTCCGCGGAAAAAACGGGAGGTCCAGTTGTAAGGATTCGACCTCTCAACCCAAAAACACCAGTCGCACCACGGTCGGTCGGCATAACCGGCACGATTCGCACGAGCTGTATAACGATGAATTTTCACGCCGCGACGAGCCTCAGCCGCTCGGTCAAGCAACGAAGGCACGTCTTGCATCAATGTCCAGCAAATTGGCAGCGACGAGGGTCAATCCAGCGAAGCCGTTTCTCGACCCGACTTGGTCCCCATCGCTCCCCACACCCCATAGGGGCTTTCGCCGCTAGTGACTTGGCGTGCGTTGAGGTTGCCGGAGTCAATCGAATCGGTAACAAAGCGGACCGCGCCATCAAACATCAACGTTTGGACGCCTCCTTGATGCTCGCTGGACGGTGAAAAACTCCCCCAGCTGTCGTTGTTTCCTGCGTAGGCACAAGAATAGGAATTGGGCGGCAGCGTGGTGGTAAAGCGGGTATTGATCACACGTCCATCGCCAAACAACAGCCCACGCCAACAATCCGCACCGGTTTGGTACTGAAATCGGTTGTTTGGATCCAGCGGCGCCGTCATGCAAGGACCGGCAACTGCGGTGGTGCCATCGTACATCCCGTTAAAACTGGCAACATCACCTTTGACAAATGCCAGATCACGTGGTGTCCCCGCAACCTCGCTCATCGCCAATGTATTGCTGGTTCCGTCCAGCAGGTCGCGAAAGCGTCGGAGATTGTTGCGATCACCATTGGTCATCGGTACGAACATGCTGCGTGAGTTGATTCGAGCAATCGCCATCCCCTCTTCGGAATCACTCTTGGCGTTGTGCCACATCGCGTCGCCGATGCAAAACACATACAAACATTTTGACAATCCGTTGTATTCCGTACCATCAGCGTTCTGAGCCGAAGGACAGAGGAACGCAGATTGAGGCCCCGCGTTCAAAAGAGTTTCACTTTGCCAAAACCCAGAACCGGGGATTGCTGTTTTCGCTTCCTGTTCGAATGCGTCGTACAAAGCTCCCTTTTCGATGAACGGCAGTAGAAAAATCGAAGCGCCCACATTGCGGCGGTTGCCATAGGAATACCCATAAAAATCCGCCGATCCCGGTGGGAATTGCTGGTACGCCGAGTGATAGTTCTGTAGCGCCAAACCTAACTGTTTCATATTGTTTGAACATTGCATCCGGCGGGCCGCTTCACGTGCGGCCTGAACCGCCGGCAATAGCAGCCCCACCAATACGCCAATAATTGCAATGACAACTAATAGTTCGACCAGGGTGAACCCGAGACTCTTACGCATCACACTTCGCTTCATTGCAGCACCTTCTATTCAAACAGAAAAACAAACAAGAACGGATCAAATCGGATTGGGTTTGAATGGGTAAGTCGTTGCCCGTGCGGCATTAGCCAATATGAGCGCACCCGCGTGTCGCACTTCAATCGCTTTCGGCGTACGTCAAATTCGTCGGCCCACTATCGGACCGATGGGAGACGACTCGCTAAGCGATGATGTCGTCGATCGGATGGCCGTGGTCGATTTCCAAACGCTTGCGTCCAGGAAGTTCTAATTGGCGGGAATCGAGACCCAATTGATGCATAATCGTGGCGTGAATGTCAGTGACATAGTGGCGATCTTCGACCGCATGGAAGCCAATTTCATCGGTCGCGCCATGGACAACCCCGTGTTTCAAGCCGCCACCCGCCATCCATACGGTAAAGCCAAAGATATGATGATCACGACCATCGGCACCCTGCGATCCCGGCGTGCGTCCAAACTCGGTGGCAAAAACCACCAGCGTTTCATCAAGCAATCCTCGCCGCTGCAAATCTTCCAACAGTCCGCCGATCGGTTGATCGACGGCCAATGCGTTCTTGGTGTGGTTCGCCTTTAGTTTGCCGTGGGCGTCCCAGGCTCCGGCGCCGCCACCGCCATGTTGGATTTGGATAAAACGCACGCCACGTTCGACGAAACGTCGCGCCGCTAATAACTGCATCGCGAATTCATTACAGTGGGGAACACCGATGCCGTACAGCGATTTAGTCTCGGCGCTTTCCTGCGAGAAATCGACTACTTCCGGCACCGATCTTTGCATACGAAAGGCGAGTTCATACGATGCGATCCGAGCTGCCATTTCGGGATCCTCGGGATATTCGTCCGCGCGCATTCCGTTTAACTGGTCCAGCAGATCTTTGCCGACCTGACGCGCTTCGTGAGGAAACTCAATCTGCGGCTGGCTAAAATCGAGCGGGTTTTTCGGATCAATTCGTAGCGGCACCGCATCGTGAGCGGGCCCCAAGTAGTGACCGTCGCGGTTGTTCCAGTACTCGCGTTTACCAATCGAGATGAACTGAGGCAAATCGTCGTTCAGCGAACCGAGTCCATAATGCACCCATGCGCCAAGCGTCGGAAAGTCACCATCGTTTCGGTGACGTCCGGAATGGAATTGCGTTTGCGCCCCATGGTTGCTGTCGGTTGTGTACATCGAACGCACGATCGCTAGCTTGTCGACCTGGTTTGCGACGTGCGGGAACCAATCGCTGACTTCAATCCCCGATTCACCGTGCTTTTTGAAACCGATTTGCAGCGGGTAAAGTTCGTTGCGTTGGTTGCCGTTGCCATCGGGAGCGACGAGTCGTTCGAGTGCCAGCTTTGCGGGATCCTGAGCCTCGGCAAATGGAGTTTCCGAAATCGTTTTGCCCCCATACTTCGTCAGCATCGGCTTGGGGTCAAAGCTTTCCATTTGGCTGACGCCGCCGTTCATGAACAACCATATGACGTTTTTAGCCTTCGGGGTAAAATGCGGTCGTCCCGTCGGCGGCGCCCAGCCGATCGAACCTGCGTTAGCGTCACGCTGTAGTAGCGATGCCAACGCGACAGACGATAGCCCCATACCCATGTCGGACATAAATCGGCGGCGATTGGGGGCAAACTGATTCATCAAACCGTTTCCTGTGATTAAACCGAGACCAACGTTTTGTATTATCGCACCGTCACGAAGTCATTGTGATTGACCAATACCCAGATGAAGTGGGCTCGTGCGCGCTCCTCTGAACTATCCGCTTGGCCTTCCCAGACCGACAACGCTTTTAGACTTGCGGCGATTTCTGCATCATCCGCATCGATGCTCAATAGAGTCTTGAACGAACGCACCACAAATTCACGCGTGTCTTCACCCTCAACCGACAATCGCTGGGCAATTTGCCCCGCAGCGGTTAGCACAAGCTTGCTGTTGGTTAACGCTAATGCCTGCTGCGGTACGATGCTCGGTTCGCGACGATAACAATCGGTTACCCGCGCCTCGTCGAACATCGTCAAGAACAAATCACGTTCATTGTTGGAGTGAAAGAAATACAAACTGCGACGTTTCGAATCGGGCTGTTTCGCCGGTGGAACCGGGGGACCGCCCATCGTCGGATCGAGGGTCCCCGCCAACGACAGCACCGCGTCACGGACCACTTGTGATTCCAAGCGAATCGGTACCCTTCGCCACCACAGATGATTGTCGGGATCGATTGCAAGATTCGATTCAGCACCGGCATTGGAGGAGCTCATTCGATAGACCGCCGAGTTGACAATCAAACGATGCAGATGTTTCATGCTGTAACCACTGTCGATCAGCTCGACGGCCAGCCAGTCCAATAACGCGGCGTTGCTTGGTTTGGCTCCGTTGCGTCCCAGATCGAACACCGTTGCCACTAACGGTTGGCCAAGATGACGAGTCCATAGGTGGTTCGCCGCGACGCGTGCGGTCAACGGGTGGTTGCGATCGGTGATCCAGCGTGCCAGTGCCGAGCGGCGGCCGCTGCTTTTCGGGGGAAACGCGATCGCCGGATCGTCGCGTCCCGTGCTCAGGAACCGCGTTGCCGACCACTGGGCGCCAATCAGCGGCGTGAAGGAGTCATTGGGAAGAATTGCGGCGGCGAGCGTCTGCTCGGCCTTGTCAACTTTGTCCTGGGCCTTCGACTTCTCTTTCTCGATCGCTTCGCGTTTGTCCTCGGCCGCCGCTGCGAGTCGCTTGTCTACGTCCAGCAACGATCGCTTGGCCTGCAACAGCGACACCTGACGCTCGGCGCGAATCGCTGCGGCCTTGGTCTCCGCGACGGCGGCTTCGTCTGGCGACTCGGCCCATTGTGTTTGCATTGCTTTGTAGCGGAGCGATACGCTTTCGCATTCTGCTTGGGCAATGTCGACGTCCATGCGAGCGAGTTGTAGAACATATTCCGCAGCAGCATTATCCTCACCCGCCTTTTGCTTCGCCTTTTGCTTCGCCTTTTCCGCTTGTTTCAGCTTGGACTCGGCACTTTTCTGTTTGGCCTTGGCGGCGGCCAAATGATTTTCAAACACCCAGCTTCGCCGCTGCGGCTGCCACGCCTCGGCTGGCAATTCGATTGGCCGGATCTCAAGCGGGTTGTCAGCTGCGGTTCCAAAATCAAGGAAGTCGGGGATGCCCGGTTCGATCACTTTGGATTTATCGGGATTTCCCTCTTCGCCGCGGATCAACCGGTAGGTCGGAGTGTCCAGCAAAGCGTCAAATGCCCGCGGAATTCCGTCCCGTGTCAGATTCACTTCGCCGGGCACCATGTCCATTCGCACTTGGTATGGCTCGAAGAAGGCACGCATTTTGTAAAAGTCGGCGTGCTGGATCGGATCAAACTTGTGGTCGTGGCACTTCGCACAATCAAACGTCAATCCAAGAAACGCTTTGCCCACATGCTCGACCGTTTCGTCCATCCACTGATTGCGATTGAACAAGAAGAAGTTTCTCGCCAAATAGCCGGTCGCGACCAAGGCATCCATGTCGTTGGGATGCAATTCGTCGCCAGCCAACATCTGACGCACCATTTCGTCATAGCCGCGATCCGCGTTCAGCGAATCCACAATCCAATCTCGCCAATGCCACAGATGACGTTGGCTGTTTCGCAATTGAGCATTCAATCCCCACCAATCGCTGTAACGCCAAATGTCCATCCAGTGGCGTGCCCATCGCTCGCCATGACGCGGGTCATCAAGCAACCGTTGGACGATCTGCTCGTACCAATCGGACGCCGTGTCTTGTTCGGCTGCCGCGATCTCTTCGCTTGTTGGCGGTATTCCAATCAAATCAAGATACAGTCGACGTACCAAGATCGCTCGCGGTGCTTCGGGTTGTGGGGTCAGCCCGTTTTGCTGATGAGCGGTTGCGATAAACGAATCAATCGGATTGCGAATCCACGACGCGTTTTCGACCGCTGGGACAAGAGGTCGCACGATCGGTTGGAATGACCAATGATCCTCCGGATCGGTCTCGGGCTGCTCGTCTTCGGGTGCCGGTGCGCCGGCGGCTATCCATGCGGCCAGCAGCTCGATTTCCGCTTTCGACAATGCCTCGCCTTCGTGTTCGGGAGGCATCCGGTCCTCGACCGTGGTTTCGCTCACACGATCGATTAGCACGCTGTCGGAAACGTCGCCGCGAGTGACGACACCGCCGTCGATCATCAACTCGGCGGTGTCCAAACGCAGTCCACCCTCTTGCTTGAGCGCGCCGTGACACGAAAAACATCGCGTTTTAAACAGCGGTTTGATTTTCGTTTGGTAATCGTCGATCGAACCGGCCTCGGCGGACGACGAGAAAATTAAACTGCAACACGCGGCCGCAAACAAAACACGGAAACCGTCGAATAACGCCGTCTTCGGTCGACTTCTGATAACCGGACGACAGACAACAGCGATGCACATCATGCCGGATCTCCTGGGTTCGCCGTATGTTTGTGATTGGAATTCACCGCCTGGGCGATCTGACTGAACACTGGGTGATGGTCGCGAATGTGGTACGAAAGCTCCTGACGAGCTCGAGCCCAGTCCTGGTTCAACAGTGCCGCCAAGATCTCACGGTGCTGGCGTGCCGTTTCAAGAGCGGTCGATCGATCACGATCCTCCCACTCGAACAGCAGCCGGTAGTAACGTCCCTGACGCTCAAAGAATTCGCGGATGTAAACGTTCTGCGATGCCTCGATCAAATACGAATGTAGCGACTCGTCGATTCGTGGCGGCGCGGTGGGAGACGACGACGGTTGAGTATTGGCCTCCAACATCCGCTGCAATTGCTCATTGCAAAGCTGGTCGCGGGACAGATCAAGCGCCTTCAACTCTAAGACTTCGCGTACATCGATAAATGCCTCAAGATCGCTTTGCCGAAAGGGACGCAGCTGCCAGCCATGGCGTGGGATATGGTTGAGCATCCCTTCGCCCGCTAGCCGATGAAAGATATGGCGAATCGCGGATCGGCTGAGACCATACTTCTCCGCCGTCGCTTCCTCTCGCAGATAGATTGCTTCGCCCTGCAAACTTTGCTGTACCAAGTCGTTGACGATCCCGTCATACGGATCTTGCGGTGGCTTTGGAAGCGAGCTCGGTTCGCAAGCGTCCAGTTTCGCGCCGGCCTTGGTCGACACAGGCAACTTCACCGGTGTCAGTCGGCGGTTGGATCCCTTCTGAAGCAACCCTTCTTTCACCAGCTCGGCGATCGCATGCCGCACCGGGGTGAAGCTGACGTCGTAATGGTGCGCCAAGGCATCAAGCGTCAAGGACGCCGGTAACGCCCGGCCAGAGCGAAGCCGTGCCGCCAAATCGTTCTTGATATAAGTCGAAATGCTGGTCATACGGATAAACATACTTGTCTTTGTCAACAAAAGCAAGTAGCATTGTCACCAAAAGCAAAAAAGACGACGGTGGAGTCTGCAAAGCAGTTCGTTTTTCGCCGACGATCACCGAGAAGTGTTTAATTTGCTTCGCATCTCCCCTTCCCCATTCACACCACAAAGAATCACGAAACACGCATGAAAATCACTGCCATTGAAGCCGTCGTCTGCCATGCGAGGATGCGAAATTGGGTGTTCGTGAAAGTCCTGACGGATCAACCGGGGTTGTTTGGATGGGGCGAAGCGACGCTCGAATGGCATACGCGGAGCATCGTGGGGGCGATCGAAGATCTGGCCCAATTGATCGTCGGCGAGGATCCGAGCCGGGTCGAACATCTTTGGCAGATGATGTGGCGGCAACATTTCTGGCATGGAAGCGGCGTCGTGCGATCGACAGCGATTGCCGGAATCGATTTAGCGTTGTGGGATATCGTCGGCAAAATTCATGACGTCCCTGTGCACAAGTTGTGGGGCGGTCCGGTGCGTGACAACGTGCGATTGTACTGCCATTTGGGCGGCGGCAATCTGGATCGTTTCTACAACACGCCGGTTGATAACGCCAAACAGTTTGCCGAGCTTGCCTCGCAAGCTGTGGCCGATGGGTTTACGGCGTTCAAATCGATGGCGGTGCCACCCACGATGCCGGTCGAAGGGCTGCAATCGATCAAAGCCGCCACGGCGTGTGTTGCCGCGATGCGTGACGCGGTCGGCGATGAAATTGACATTATGGTTGATTGCCATGCTCGCCCATCGCCCACGATGGGAATGCAGTTCGCCAAAGCACTTGAACCCTATGGACTTTATTTTCTCGAAGAGCCATGTTGGCCGGAAAGCCTTGACAGTCTTGCCGCCATCAACGCGGCGGTGACGACGCCGATTGCGACGGGCGAACGATTGACGCATCTTGCGGCGTTTCGCGATCTGTTCGCGGTTCGCGGTTGCGAGATTTGCCAACTCGACCTGACGCACTGTGGTGGATTCAGCGAAGCACGACGCATCGCTGCACTCGCCGAGGCTCACCGTATCGCACTGGCGCCACACAATCCGCAAGGCCCGGTGAGCACTGCGGCATCGATCGAATTTGGTTTTTCACAGCCATCCTACATCATTTGCGAATCAGTTCACGACGACGTGCCCTGGCGAAGCGATGTTGTCGACGAAGGATTCACGGTCGATCCGGCAACACGCACGGTCACACCAAACACTCGTCCTGGGTTGGGGATTTCGATCAACGAAGACGAGGTGCGTAAGCATCCGTTTGAGCAAGAGGTTGGCCAGCGAGTGTTTTACCGTGACGGCGCCGTGGGGGATTGGTAAACATGAACACGAACGAACCTCGACGTTTCCAGCACGCGTCGTTTGCCGGACGGATCGGAATCGCCCGCATCGACATCACACCGCCCGTGGGCGTCTACTCACGCAATTGGGGTGCCGCAAAACACGACGTCGCTGACTCGATTCATCGTCCGCTGTCGTTGACAGCGTTGGCGTTGTCGTCGTCCGAGGACCAGCCTCCTTTGGTTCTGATTGATGCTGATCTGGGGTGGTGGAAGACTCCCGCAACCTTCACCGCATTCCAGCAGCGGTTGCAGGAGCAACTTTCGCTTGAACCGGATCAGCTGATCTTCGCGCTAACGCATACGCATGCCGGACCGCCGCTGATGCAAGCCGATGATTCGTTACCCGGCAGCGACCTGCTTCAGCAGTGGATGACCTCGCTGGTCGATCAGACGGTTGCCGCGGTGCGTCAAGCTTGCGGGACCATGTTCGCGGCAAGACTCGAATGGCACATGGGGACCTGCACCTTGGCAACGGTGCGTGATCTGCCTGACCCCGATCCAGAAAAAGACCGCTATTTATGCGGCTATGATCCCGATGGCGAGCCTGATGATACGTTGGTGCTGGGCCGAATTACGGACGAACTGGGGGCAATACGCGGCACGCTGGTCAATTACGCTTGCCATCCGACGACGTTAGCCGCAGAAAACACTGCGATCTCGCCCGATTACGTCGGGGCGATGCGTGAAACGATTGAAAGCGTCACCTCGGCTCCGGCAATGTTTTTGTTGGGGATGTGTGGCGATTTGGCACCGCGTTACCAATACGTGGGCGATCCCGAAGTAGCCGATCGCCACGGGCGACAACTCGGTTTCGCCGCTCTGGCGACGCTCAATGATATGGAGCCCTCCGGGCGGTCGCTTGCTTTTTCCCACGCACTCGAATCAGGCGCTCCGTTGGCGATTTGGGAATATCAACCCATCAAAGCGCCGACGGTATTGAGGACACTTCGTAGCACGGTGACATTGCCGCTGAAGGATTGGCCATCGGCGGACGAGCTCGAACGCCAACGCTTGAAGTGCACCGACCGTGCGCTCGAAGAACGACTCCGCCGTCGCCGCGACATCCGTCGAGGGATTGGCGATGGGCAAACATTTGATCTTCCGATTGTCGCATGGCAGCTTGGCGACGCCGTGTTGGTGGGCAGCTGTTGTGAACCGTATTCCTACTTGCAG
Source organism: Rhodopirellula maiorica SM1 (assembly GCF_000346295.1). Taxonomy (GTDB): domain Bacteria; phylum Planctomycetota; class Planctomycetia; order Pirellulales; family Pirellulaceae; genus Novipirellula; species Novipirellula maiorica. The sequence goes on from NZ_ANOG01000287.1 coordinate 17,764, forward strand.
CAAGAATTACGTCGACGTTTCAAGGATCGCACGTTGATTTGCATGAATTTGATCAACGGTTCGATCGGTTACTTGCCGCCGGCCGATCTGTATGACGCCGACGTCTATCCCGTTTGGCAAACGCCATTTGGTCGCGGATGTCTAGAAACAACCCTCGAAGCGATGACCGGAGTGATCAACGATGTGCTCAGCCGATAGTATGCCGCTGCATGGTGTGTTGCCCGTGCTGCATACACCATTTGACAATTCGGGAGAGATCGACGCGCAAACGTTGCGAAACGAAATCGACTGGGCGTTCCAAACGGGAGCCGACGGTGTCGTCGTGGCGATGGTCAGCGAGATTTTGCGACTTGGTTATCAAGGCCGCAAACGTCTCGCCGAACTCGTTTGTGAGGCGTCCGAAGCCCGGGGATTCACCGTGATCAGTGTCGGTGCCGAGAGCACGACCGAGGCCATTGAGTTTGCCAAACACGCCGAAGGGCTAGGGGCGAGCGCCGTGATGGCGATTCCCCCGGTGGCGACAAGCCTAGGTGCGAAAGCGACTCGCGACTATTTTGCTGGGATCGCGCGGAGTATCTCAATTCCGTTGGTTGTTCAAGATGCATCGGGTTACGTCGGTGCGGCGATCGACCTCAGTGTCTATACCGATCTACTGGAGCAATTCGGCAACCATCGCATTTTGTTCAAACCCGAGGCCAGTCCGCTGGGGCCAAATTTGTCCAAGCTTCGTGACGCAACCGATGGCCAAGCTCTGATTTTTGAAGGTTCCGGTGGCATCAACCTTGTCGATTGCTACCGTCGTGGGATCGCAGGAACGATGCCTGGCACCGATCTACTAGACGGGATTGTCGCGTTGTGGTGGGCGTTGGACGACGGCGATGAAGATCGCATCTATCAGCTGTCGCTGCCGATTTGTGCGTTGGTCGCGCTGCAGTTACAAGCGGGACTCGACGGATTTTTGTCGATTGAAAAGTATCTACTCAAGAAGCGAGGGATCTTTGAGAACACGATTCAGGTCCAACCCAGCGGGTGGCAACTCGACGAAGAAACCCGAGCCGAAGTCGACCGGCTGTTTGCCCGAATTCAGGCGGCATTGTAGATGGCAGTTGCCCCCACCCTGATCCGCTATCGCACGTTGACTTGGTTGACGCTTGCCGCAGCATTGGCCTACCTGTGCCGTAACGCCGTCGGTGTTGCCGAAAGCACGGTACGCGAAGACCTTGGATTTTCGCTCGAGCAATCGGGTTGGTTCATGGGCGCGTTCTTTTGGACCTATTCGTTGTTCCAAGTCCCGAGCGGCTGGTTGGCCGAGCGGTGGGGAACCCGCATCACGCTCAGCTCATTTGCGTTTGCGTGGTCCGTGGCCACGTTTGGAATTGGCGTTGCACCAGGGTTCGGACTGTTGATCATCGCCCAGCTAGTGATGGGCGTGGCGCAGGCGGGAATTTTTCCGGCGTCATGCAATTCGATCGGGCATTGGATGCCGTTAGGTCAGCGTTCGTTGAGCTGTGGAATTTTGGCGGCGGGAATGCAAGTCGGCGCGATTCTCGCCAGCGGATTGACCGGCGTGCTGATCGCGCCGTGGGGTTGGCGTTGGGTGTTTGTTGGCTTTGCGGTACCGGGAATTTTGTGGTCGCTCGGATTCTACTTGCGATTCCGCAACGACCCGGCCCAGGATTCACGCGTGAACGCTTCCGAATTGGCCTTGATTCATGCAGCGCGTTCGCCCGTGGATATGGCGGATGCGGAGGAGCCGGTCAGCGAATGGCGCGAGTTGTTGGCGATTGCTCGATCGCCGGTGATGTTTTGGTTGTGTGGACAACAGATCTGTCGCGGCTCAGGGTACATGTTTTTTGCAAGTTGGTTTCCCACATTCTTGCAGGAAACACGCGGTGTCTCGGTCGCGGAATCAGGCTATTTGCAAGGTCTGGTGTTGACCGGGACGTTGACCGGCAGCCTTTTTGGCGGCACGTTGGTCGATTGGATTTGGCGCCGGACGGGCAGTCTGCGACTGAGCCGTAGCGGAGTCGGAGCGTCGTTCCTGGCCGCTTGTGCGGTGTTGATTTTGGCAGCCTGGTTTGTGCAGAACGCGATGTTGGCGGTAGCCCTCTTATCGCTCGGATCGTTCTTGGCTGCACTTGCCGGCCCCTGCGCGTTTGCCGCAACGATCGACATCGGTGGCCCGCGAGTACCGCAAGTGTTTGGATTGATGAATATGGTCGGCAACCTCGCCGCCGCAGCCTGCCCAATCCTGGTGGGGTATCTATTCCAGTGGACTTCGAATTGGAATTTAGTACTGCTGCTGTTCGCCGGCGTTTACTTGACTGGCGCCGTCTGTTGGGGCTTTGTCGATCCACAAAAGCAAATTGATGACGCCTGAACCTTTGTCGATTCTGTCGAGACTGTTCACGTTTATCGAGGGGAGAGGTGATCCCCGCACAGTAAAAGTCTATCGACCGACACGGCATTAACAACGGAACGGCGGCAGATTCTAGACCGTTGCATTTTTTCGTTCCCGAAACGGCCTATCTTGGTGTGAAGCGACAAACAAAACATCGCTGTTAATGCTAAAACGTAGCGTTTGGGCGGCCGCCCCGGTTGAATGTCGCAACCGCAGATAGTGGGCTGTTGATTTAGTTGTACGACGGACTTCCAAGTCCGTCGAATACACCCATGACGAACGAGGTTGTCCATTAGACATCCCTTCCCACAGGAAACTTCATTAAATCAGCAGGCCGCTAGTGCCAAAGCGGCTAAGGTTTTGGACGACTGCTGCCTAGCTGGTTCGGAACTGGCCCGAGATCCCGCCCCTTCAATTTTCGATAGTCCATAGCTCAAATAAACTCCGGTGTTTTAAGACTTCCATGACAACGCTCCAATATTTTGCATCGACTAAGTTCATCATCGTTACCGCGTTTTCGATCTCGTTGATGGCTGCATCGGTTGCCGACGCCCAGTGGTCTGTACCGATAGCGGGAAACACGTTCCGCACCGATTCCGACGCGGGCAGCAGAATTTTCAATCGAGATGGAACGCTGCGGATCAGTGATGAGAACGAAGTATATAGCGTGTACTTTCACGTGGACCGACCTGAGATGCTGAAGCTTGGCGTTCAGGCCAAATCCGAAGGCGGCAGCGCTAAAATCACCGCCCGTGTCGGTGAGGCAACTTTGACAACAAAGCTGGAAGACCAACCCGCACGCACTTATCCGCTTGGCGAGGTCAAAGTCGATGGGCCGGGTTATGTCGAAGTTCGACTACAGTGCAGTCCGCAAAACGACACGGTGAAGATCAAACTTGATCAATTGCTTGTCAGCTGCGGTGATGAAGATCTTTCGCTCGACTACGTCCAAAACAACGACGGAAACATGTTCTACTGGGGACGCCGCGGCCCCTCGGTGCACCTGAGTTATCGACTCCCAACCGAAGCGAAGCTGACCTACGCGTACAGCGAAATTACGGTACCTGAGGGGCAAGACCCGATTGGTTCTTATTTCATGGCCAATGGGTTTGGCGAAGGCTATTTTGGTTTTCAGGTCAACAGCGAGACGCAGCGCCGCGTTCTGTTCTCGGTCTGGAGTCCCTTTCGCACCGACAACCCAAAAGAGATCCCGGAATCTGATCGTGTGCTTACGACCGCGAAGGGTAAAGGCGTAAGTGCACAAGATTTCGGAAACGAAGGCTCTGGCGGTCAAAGCTATCTGGTTTACCCATGGATCGCCGGCGCGACCTATCGCTTTTTGACCGAGGTCAAACCGGATGGCAATGGCAACACGCAGTACACGTCGTGGTTCGGCGACAAGTCTAAGAACGAGTGGCGACTGATTGCCAGTTTCCGCCGCCCCAAAACCGACAAGCACCTAACAGGCTTCCATTCATTTTTAGAAAATTTCGCTCCGGAGACCGGTCATATTCAGCGTTCAGCCCACTATGCGAATCAATGGGTTCGCGATGTCGAGGGCGAGTGGCATGAAATCACACGTGCAAAATTCACCGGCGACAATACTGCTCGAGGACGCCACCGACTCGATTTTGCAGGCGGCAGCGAGCAGGACCATTTCTTCTTGCAGAACTGTGGTTTCTTTGATGCGACCGTCAAGCTAGACCAAATCTTCGAGCGAGCATCGACAACCGGCGAGCAACCCGAAATCGATTTTGACGCCTTGCCACGAGGCTGATAGGGAATCAGAGCGGGATAGACTCTAGCCTGTTGTCCGGGTACTCATGCGTCAGCCGATACTCGCGTCTATTACTCGAAACGAGGCACCAAACACCAAACCGGTCGTCGACCACGATCGACTCGATGTCGATCGTCTCTCGATCCAGTGCGTATCGATGTTGACTCGCTTGATTTTGCGTCTGGACGGCGTCGCGGAGTCCAAAACCGAGCCCAATACTGGAGTCGAGTACAAGTACGAGTACCGTAATGCTGAGCGACGTAACCCGCTGCTGATTCGCTCGTAACCTGCTGCTGATTTGCTCGGCTGCCCCGCAGGTCGGACGACGGAAGGCACGTGTCAATGCGATCGATTTACGGTTGTGTTACAATGTTTTTGTCGATGGCAGTTGTCGACGTGCGAAAGCGTTATCGCCCGACCCTGCAAATTCGCAGTGGGATAGACGCTGACGTCCACTTGTTTGGGACGCATCGTTATTCCGCTGGGATGATTTCGATCAGGACGTCGCACTGAACTTTACCGCGAAACGATTGCGGCACCCTATGAAAAACCGAGTTGTCTGGCTGCTGCTGTTACTGCTACTCGTATTCGGTATCTACGCCGTTACGCGATATGCGTTGAATCTGCCGGCGGACCAACGTGGTTACGATGCGATTGACTACGTGATCCTTCACGGCAACGTCCAACATGAAACCCCGGCTTCGCCGGTTCGCCCAACCGATGTTACCGGAGTGTACATTTACGAGGGGCACGTGAACCAAACGATGATCGAACTTCTCCGCTACCTGCCGAATCTACGCAGCATCACCGTCGGGCCGGACTTCAGCGGTGTCGCTGCGGGCACGCCGGCCAGCCAGCTTCCCAAACCGTCCGCTGCAGCAACAACCGACGTCAAGAAAATGCAAGAAGCGTTCCCCGATTTGAAAGTTCAAATCGCGACCTTGAGCCGTGGGCCGTAAGGCACCGAGTCGTGCGTTATACCCAGCCGCTGACGCGTAAGCGGCTCAATAATTCAACAAACCCTTGCTGACTTACCCTACGGCCAAACATCCGCTTCGCCCCGCTGTCAAAACAGGGCGAAGCCTCGACTACGTTAGTTATTGAAATACGCGTGATTTGGATCGCCGCCACTGATCAGGTAGGCGATCAAGTCAAGGATTTCTTCTTTGGTCATCGGATTGAAAAGTCCGACGGGCATCGCAGAGACATCCGACACGACGAGTTCTTCGATCTCGTTGCGGTTGACACTGACCCGTTTGTTGGGATCGGTCAAATCGGTATTGATCGTGATCGAGTCGCCGTTCAAGTTGACCACGACGCCGGTGTGCACGACACCGTCTTCGGTCAACACTTTGATCGACGAGAACTGATCATTGATCACCTTGCTGGGATTGACCACTTGATCCAACAGATCGTGTGGCGAGTAACGTCCACCGGCCGAGGTCAGATCGGGGCCCGTCATTCCACCTTGATCGCCGAAGCGGTGACAGGCGAAACAACCGCTGGCGGCAAACATTTTTCGGCCGTTCGCGAAATCACGATTCTTCAGTCCGGTACGAGCCGCTTCCGAGAGTTCGTCGAGCGTCCACTCGGTGCCTGTTCGTCCTTTGAAGACTTCGCCCAGGTTTTCGAGTGCGGATTTCTTGACTGGTTTTCGTGCCAGCAACTCAGCCATCGATTCTTTTTCTGCGTCACTTAGCGAAGCCACGGCATCGGTGCGGATGAACTCGATGAACTTGTCAAAACTCGCTCCGCCTTTGTAGTTGGCCGCCTTCAAGAACCACTCAAAGTAAGCTTCACGCAGTTCCGGAGTCCAACCGGCGGTCAGCATCCGAATCGAACGTGCGTACTGCATCTGTTCTTCTTGCGTCGGTGCCGCGGCGATCAATGCCATCGCTTTTTCCGCAACCGTGGGCGACTGTAACCAAGCCAGTGTTTCCGTCAAAAACCAATTCATCTCGGGCGTTTCCGCAGGGAACTGCGGATCAAGGCGATCGATCAACTTGTCGATCATCGCTTGGTCGGGTCGCCCAAAACGGTTCAAGATGACCTGGATCGTACGCTGCAGCGTCAACTGGTCAAACGAATCCAACCCCGACGGATCAATCGCGATGGCGGCATTAAGTAACTTGGCACGCATCGCCGTATCGATTTCAGGTGTTTCGTCCGTGCGGTGCATAGGATCAACGCCAGCCACGCGAGCAAGAGCCAGCAGCGCGACTACTTGTTTCGCAGGATCCGATTCGGTCAACGCCTTGTCCGCCCACGAATCGAGTGGTTGGTGCTCGATCGCGGTGCGTGCAGCGAAGCGAATGAAACGGTCGTTGTCCGATAGATAGGGCCACGCGGTGTCGACCGCTTTCGGGTCCTGTTTGCCGTGGAACGCTTCGAGCTTATGACGCGTTTCTCGCGCGTCACTCTTGACAACCTTGGGCTGAACAAGTTCGGTCGATTCGTTGCCGACGTAGGTCACACGGTACAGTCCCGATTGGACACGTCGACCGCCGATGGTGAAGTACATCGCGCCGTCGTTTGGATGAATGATGGCATCGGTGATCGGAAGCGGTGCTCCGGTAACAAATTCTTCCTTGGTAGCGGTATAGGATGAACCACTTGGTTCGATATGGACGGCATACAGTTTGCCCCAGCTCCAATCCAACGCGTAGAATGCATTTTGATACTTCGCAGGGAATTTGGCCCCGTAGCCAAACGTGGTTCCGGTGGGCGATCCTGGTCCGATATCGAGAATCCCAGGCAAATTGTCGGCATAGAAGGGCATCCGTTTGCCGGCACCGTTACGCCATCCGAATTCAGCACCACTTGTGACGTGACAGATACGCGTAGGTCGATACCAAGGCGTGTTGAAGTCGTATTCCATGTCGGCGTCGTAGGTGAACAATTCGCCATCGCGATTGACCGAAGCGTCAAAAATATTGCGGAAGCCCGATGCGTAGGCTTCAAATTTTTTGCCATCGAGAGAGACGCGATAAACGATACCGCCGGGAGCGAGTACACCGCGATTGTGGCCGCGGCCGTCCGGCATGCTTGGCAACAGATGGTCTTCGCCCCAGATTTGAGCCACTTGTGAACTGTCGGCCAATTCCGGTGCTTTGGCGTTGTTACCGGTGATCAAATACAGTGCCTCGCCGTCGGGAGTGGGTACGACAGCATGCACTCCGTGGTCACCGCGTGCTTCGATCTCGCGTAACAATTCAACTTTGTCGAGTTGGTCATCGCCATCGCTGTCGGTAACCCGGTACAGTCCCGAAGGAATCTTGCGTTCGTAATCGTTGACACCGACATACAGAGCGTCAAATGCCCAGACCATGCCGTTGACCGCCCGGATCTCTGCAGGCACTTTCTCGACATCGCTAGGCTTGATCTCTTGACCGGCTGGCGGCGGCGTGATGCGATAGAGTCCGCCGAATTGATCGCTGACAAGCAACCGCCCTTTGTTATCGGTGCACAGATTTACCCACGAACCTTGGATCTCGGCAGGGACCGAATAGAGCAACTCGACTTTAAATCCTTCGGCGGCCGTGATGCGATCGATCGGCGTTGCTGTGTTGGCAACCGCGACGGTCTTGGCTTTGCTGGAAGCGGCGACATTGGCCGCGGTTGTAGCGGCGGTTTTCGCGTTCGTTCGCTGCTTAATCGCCTCTCGCAATTTGCCAGGCTTTCGCTGGGCCATAGCGTGAGTCGAAATAAACATGGTACAGAGCACTGCAACAACAGCGGCACGTAATGGTAACTTCGTCATAAGGCGATTCTGCGGCGATAGGCAACGAGACGTGGAACAAATCATAAATGGGTTCTTAGAGAAAGTAGTCTGGGGGGGCAGTTCTGCAGGCGGGCACGCAATCCACACGGCAAGCGGCGATGGAGGTCGCCATGTCGCCGGAAATTGCAGCGAAAAGCAGCAAACTCCGGTATCATTACCGAATCGCGGCCATTCACGAAGGGGGGATCCGCTCCGTCCAGGACCGAAGAGTGCGGTCCCAGCGGGGCTTGAGCAGGACGCATTCTAACTCGTTTCCGCAATTTGTGCAGCTTTCAAGCCTCGATTTTTGCTTGACTTTGATCCTTGCAGCGGGTGAAACGTCCGGTGGTAACGGCACCACACAGTCCGAACGCTGCTCTACAATCGGGTGCGACAATCCCTCTCTCGGCTCGATCGGAACGTGTTACATGAAGATATCGATTATGGAATGCGGCGGTGGCGGATCATTCCGTGGCACCGCGATCCGCGCTGGCGTCCGGAGCATTCGGNGCGGTACTCGTG